>DATEOT010000091.1:0-18440 GCA_035273795.1 Solirubrobacterales bacterium
CCTCCCCAGACACCTCTCGCTATGGCTCGAGGTTGAGTGTCTGGGGAGGGACGCTCCCACCCCCTTCCACAGTTTTCTAAGGTCGCGGTAGATGGATTTGCCTCTCTCGCCTCCGATCAAGCCTCAACTTGCGTTAACCCGCAAACAGCTTCCGGCGGGCGAGGATTGGGCGTACGAGCCGAAGCTCGACGGCTTCCGCGCGATCGTCTTCGTCGACGGCGACGACTTCTACGTCCAGTCGCGCGGCGGCAAACCCTTCAACCGTTACTTCCCCGAGCTCGAGTTCGCCGCCGGCCGCTGGGTGCTCGACGGGGAGCTGGTGATCCGCGACGCCGACGGCAACCTCGATTTCGACTCAATGCAGGAACGGATCCACCCGGCTCAGTCGCGGATCGACCTCCTCTCGAAGGAGATCCCAGCCAGCTACGTCGTCTTCGACCTGCTGGCGGAGGGAGACGAGGTGCTCTGCGAGAGGCCGCTGCGCGAGCGGCGCGAGCGGCTCGAGGCGATCGCCGAGAAGGCGGGGCTGGAGCTGACGACGCTGAGCCCCGACGCCGAGCAGGCCGAGCGCTGGCTGAACAGCATCGAGGGGGTGATGGCCAAGGACCTCGGCGCCCCGTATATCCCCGGCAAACGGAAGGGAATGGCGAAGGTCAAGCGCGAGCGGACGATCGACTGCGTGGTGATGGGCTGGCGGCCGGGCAAAGAAGAGGGGGCGGTCGGCTCGCTGATCCTCGGCCTCTACAAAGAGGACGACCTCTGCACCGTCGGCCACATCTCAGGGTTCTCGAAAGCCGCCAAACACAGCATGCGCTCGATGCTGGCGCCGCTGGAGACCGGCAAAGCCGGTACCGCCGAGCCAAGTCGCTGGACCGGCGGCCGCGACCTCGAGTGGGTCGAGTTGCGGCCCGAGCTGGTGATCGAGGTCGGGTATGACCACGCTGCTTCGGGGCGGATCCGGCATGGGGCTCGGTTTCACAGATTTCGGGACGACAAAACGCCGAAAGAGTGCAAGTTCGATCAGTTGGATGAAGGGACGTCCTAGAAGAGGGAGCTCTGGCGGGCGGGTCCTGTCTCCGATCGGGGGCTCTCCCTACCGGGAGAGTCCTCCCGATCGTCGCCACCCGCCCGGGGAGCGACTTTTCTAGACGCTCTGCTTCGGCCCCAGCCTTTTACGGCTCTCGTCGCGTGTTTGCGTTGCTCGGGGCGCATGTACGCCCTTCCTTTGTAGAGCTGTTCGTACTGCGGGAGGAGGTCAGGTCTCTTTGCCTCTAGCCAGGCGAAGAAGACGTCCTTTACCTCGCCTCTTAGGTGGAGGGCTACGCTGCCCAGGAAGGTGGCGCCGGCTGCTTCCGCCTGTTCGACCAGCGGGCGGACCTGGTCGGGGTCGTCGTTGATGCCGGGCATCAGGGGGGCGATGAGGACGCCGGAGTCGATGCCGCGGGCGCGCAGCTCGGCGACGGCGTCGAGCCGGGCGGCGGGGCTCGGGGTGTGCGGCTCGGTCGCCCGCCAGGCCTCCTCGTCCAGAGTCGGGATCGAGAGGTTGACCGAGACCGGCAGCTTCTTCGCCATCCGCTCGTAGATCTCGACGTCCCGCAACACCAGCGGCGACTTCGTCAGCACCGAGACCGGCGTCTGCGCCGCCTCCAGCGCCGCGAGGATCTCGGGCATCATCAGGTAACGGCTCTCGACCCACTGGTAGGGGTCGGTGTTGGTCCCCAGCGCCACCAGCTCCCGCCTCCAGCTCGGCCGCGCCAGCTCCGCACGCAGCAGCTCCGGCACGTTGACCTTGACGACGATCTCGCGCTCGAAGTCTTTACCGGGACCAAGATCTAAATAATTGTGAGTTCTTCGAGCAAAACAGTATTTACAGGCATGGGTGCATCCCCTGAAGGGGTTGATCGTCCAGCTGAAGCCGTAGCGGCTGCCGGGCACGTGGTTCAGCGCCGAGCGGGCGCGGACCTCGTGGAAGTTGATCCCCATCGCCTCCGGGGCGTCGAAGGTGCGGACGACGGTCCCGTCCCCCACCCCCGGCAAACGGAGATCGTTCTCGACCCTCTGCTCATCCCATCGCATACGAACGCATGTTCGCACACGGATCGAACGGAGAGTGCTAGATGCTGGAGCCGGTCTCGTGCATGCGGAAGGACGCGAGCTGCGCCAGCGCTTTCTCCCGGGCCTTGGAGCGCAAAGGCGGCAGCAGGGCCACCAGGTGGCCGGTGGGGCCGAGGGCCTGCTTCGCCCAGGTGCGGAAGTCGAACTCGTCGACGTGGTCGGCGATTCGCCCGTCGGAAGCGAAACGGAAGCTCGCCTGGACGTCGTTGACGACCGGCCGCCCGGTGGAGAACGTGTAGCGGGCGATCCAGTGGGCGCTGCCGGTCTCCTCGCCGGCCTCGTGCTCGCGCAGCTCGATCTCGAGGTCGCCGGCGCGGCCGGTCAGCATCCGCCACATCGCGCCGACCTCCTCGCCGTGCAGGTCGCCGAACGCCGGATCGCGGAAGTGGGCATCCGGTGCGTAACAGGCCGTCATCGCGCCGCCGTCGCAGCGGCCGAACGCCTCGTAGAAGCGCTCGATCGTCGCCCGGTTGGCCTCAGCGGACATGCGCCCCACCATACGCCCTCGGCGCCGGGTGGCCAGGTGCCCCAAGTGGTTATCCCTGCCCCAACCGGAGCCGACGGAGCTCCACCCCGACTGTGTCAGTCTTGGGTCAGGGCCACCATCGGTGCCCGATCCGATGACCGACCTTGCTCAAAGTCTGATCGACGCACTTGCGCTGGGTGGCCTTTACGCGTTGATCGCCGTCGGCGTCGCCTTGGTCTTCACCGTGATGGGCATGATGAACTTCGCCCAGGGCGAGTTCATCATGCTGCCCGCCTACGCCCTCTACGTGCTGGCCGGGCTGCCGTTCGCCGTCGCGGTCTGCGCCGCGCTCGCCACGGGTATCGCGATCGCGGTCCTGGCCGAGCGGGTGGCTTTCCGCCCCGTGCGAAATGCCGACCTGGCTGCCCAGCTCGTCACCTCGCTCGCGGTGGCGACCATCCTGCAGAGTGCCGTGAGCGCATCGGTGGACGCCCGTGCCCAGTCGGTGGCGACTCCTGAGCTGCTCAGCGAATCGAGCCAGATCGGGGCTCTCTCGATACCGAACCTCGAGATCCTCACTCTGGCACTGACCGCGATCGTTCTCGGCGGCCTCGGATGGCTGCTCTACCGGACCCGCATCGGCCTCGAGATGCGTGCGGCGGCGGAGAACTTCGAGATGGCTCGGCTGCTCGGCGTTCGTGCCAACCGCGTGGTCGCGATCGCCTTCGCGATCAGCGGCGCGCTCGCGGCCACGGTGGGTGTGCTCATCGTGATGCAGACGGGTCAGGTCTCTCCGACGATGGGGCTGACGCCGGTGCTGGTCGGCTTCATCGCCGTGGTGATCGGCGGCTTCGGGAAGATTTCCGGCGCCGTGGTCGGCGGGCTCGTGCTCGGGATCCTCTCCTCGCTTCTCGGCACCTACCTACCGGACGGACTGGTTCCGTTCCGCGACGCGATCGTCTTCTCCATTCCCGTGGCGATCCTGATCGTGAGGCCGCAGGGCCTGCTCGGCTCGGCGACCGGGGAGGCGCGCATATGAACGGCCGGGGACTGCGCTCCCCCGCCTCCGCGGCCATCTCCTTGGTCGTCCCGCTCCTGCTGGTGGCGCTCACGGCTGCGGTCGGGGCCAGCGGCTCGCCCTCTTTCGAAGGGACCGTCACGCTGATCCTCTGCAACCTGATCGTCGTCCTCGGCCTGCAGGTCTTCATCGGCAACAGCGGCGTCTACTCGTTCGGGCAGCTGGGCTTTGCGGCCACCGGCGCGTATGTCGCCGCCCTGCTCACGCTCCCTGCCACTTTCACCTTCCTGCAGACGCCCGAGCTGCCGAAGCTGATCGCCGATGCCGAACTCAGCCCTTTGCTTTCCACCCTGATCGCCGCGGCGGCGAGCGGAGTGCTCGCTGCGGTGGTCGGCTGGCCCCTGATGAGAACTTCGACGCTGGCGATTCCGATCTCGACCTTCGCCTTCCTGATCGTCGCCTACAACGTCCTCGCCAACTGGGACCCGGTGACCGGTGGAAGCAGCGGGCTCGTGAGCATCCCCAGGACCACCGACATCGCCTCAGCAGGGCTCTGGGCGGGCGTGGCGGTCGTCGCGGCGGTCGTCTTCAAATGGTCGGCAAGCGGCTATCGGCTGCAGGCGACCCGCGAGGACGAGGTGGCGGCGCGCTCGATCGGCATCGGCTTGATGCGGGAGCGGCTGCTGGCGTTCACGATAAGCGGGGTGCTCTGCGGGATCGGCGGCGCCCTGGCGGTGCACGAGTCCGGGACCCTCTCCCCCACCACCTTCTACTTCGCCGCCTCGGTGACGACGATCACGATGCTGGTGGTGGGCGGCGCCCGCAGCGTCCTCGGAGCCGTCGTCGGAACCCTTGCGGTGGCGACGGTCAACGAGCTGCTGCGCGATTTCGAGGAAGGCGCCGACGTATTCGGGCTGATCTCGATCGGAGCCGCGCCGGGCCTGGCCGCCGTCGGCCTCGGCCTGATCCTGCTGGTGACGATGATCGCGATGCCGGAGGGACTGGTCCGTGGCCGCGAGGCGGGCGAGCTCGGGCCGATCCGCCGCAGGCTGCGTCCTCGGACTCAGTCGGCACCGCCGGCAGAGACCGCGGTGGATCAGCCAAGGCCGCGGCCCGCTCGAGGATCGGCCGGGACCCTTCACGCCGAGGAAGTCTCTCTCGCCTTCGCCGGGTTGCACGTGCTGAGGGGGGTGGATCTCGAGCTGCCTCCCAACGAGACTCTCGGGCTGATCGGCCCGAACGGCGCAGGCAAGACGACGCTCGTCAACGTCCTCAGCGGCTTCCAGGCTCCAGACTCCGGAAGCGTCTTCCTCGAAGGAGTCGACGTGACCGGCTGGTCGCCGCCGCGGCTCGCGCGGGCGGGCCTCGGGCGCACCTTCCAGGCAGCGCTGCCGTTCGCGGGGCTGACCGTGGTGGAGAGCGTCGCCGTGGGCGCGATGGGCGTCGGGGTTGGCCGGCGGCGCGCGGTTGACGTTGCCGCGAACGTGCTCGTGCGCCTCGGACTGGACGAGCAGGCGCAAAGCCCGGCCGGCCTGCAGCCGCCGGGCAACCAGAGGCTGCTGGGCATCGCCCGCGCCCTCGCCACCGGACCGCGCTACCTGCTGCTCGACGAGCCTGCGGCGGGGCTCAACGACGAGGAGTGCCGGGAGCTGGTGGCGATCCTCCGCGGGGTGATCCGGGACTTCGGCTGCGGAATCCTGCTGATCGAGCACGACATGAACGTGGTGATGGACCTCTGCTCGCGGGTGCAGGTGCTCGACGACGGCGGAACGGTCGCGCTCGGCAGTCCCGAGGAGGTCCAGGCCGATCCCGCCGTGGTCGAGGCCTACCTCGGGACGTCCTACGCGGTGGGCGCACGTGCTTGAGCTGCGCGGGCTGAAGGTCGCCTACGGTGGAGTCGAGGTTCTCCACGGCGTCGAGATCAACCTCGACGAGGGAGAAGTGGTCGGCATGGTCGGCCCCAACGGCGCCGGTAAGAGCTCGCTCCTGCGTGCGATCTGCGGCCTCACGAGTTCGAGCGCCGGCGAGATCAGCTTCGAAGGCAGACCCCTCCGCGGGCTCGCGCCGGAGGAGATCGCGAGGCTGGGGATCGCGCTGGTGCCCGAGGGTCGTCAGATCTTCGGCACGCTGACCGTGGCGGAGAATCTGCGCCTGGCAGCTCCGGGCAGCGGAGGTGGAACGATGGAGCAGATCCTGGAGCGGCTGCCGATCCTGCGCGAGCGGGCCGGGCAGCGCGCCGACCGCCTCTCGGGTGGTGAGCAGCAACAGCTCGCGGTGGCCCGCGCGCTCTTGCGCAAGCCGCGGCTGCTGATCCTCGACGAGCCCTCGCTCGGCCTCGCTCCGAAGACGATCGACGTTATTTACGGGCTGTTAGGAGAACTTCGCGAGGAGGGAGCGACGATGCTCCTCGTCGAGCAGAACGCGGCGCGGACGATCGATTTCTGCCAGCGCAGCCTGGTGCTCGCCGGCGGCAAGGTCCGCGCGAGCGGATTGCGCGAGGAACTGCAGAGCAATCCCGAGGTGTTGCGTGCTTACATGGGTAGACAGCTATGAGTGTCGGAGGTGGAGATGACTGACGAGCACCCTTCCTTCCCGCCGAGCAGCGAGGACGTAGTGCTGGCGCTGCGTCACTGCTGGCAGCCGGTGGCGAGGCTCGAGGACCTTGCAGACGGGCCCCAGCGAGCCGTTCTGCTCGAAGAGCCCCTCGCCGTCTTCCTCGCCGAGAACGGTGAGCCGGCAGTGGTCGCCGACCGCTGCGCCCACCGCGGCGCCCTGCTCTCGATGGGCAAGGTCTGCGGCGACAGCATCCAATGCCCCTACCACGGCTGGGAGTGGGCGGGCGACGGCTCCTGCACCCGGATTCCCTCGCTTGCCGATCAACGTCAGATCCCACCCCTCGCCCGGATACCGTCATACCCGTGCCGCGTGCAGTGGGGGCTTGTCTGGACGACGCTCGACGAGCCGCTGACCGACGTGCCCGACGTTCCGTGGTTCGACCCGGACAAGTGGACCTGGGGTCACGGGACCCCGTTCGAGCTGCCGGTCGCTTTCGGGTTGATGCTGGAGAACTTCCGCGACGTCGCCCACTTCGCCTTCGTCCACCAGGACACGCTCGGGGTCCAGCCGGCGGAGATCGAGCCGCTGAGGCCAGAGAGGAACGGGCTCGAGGTGACGCTCCGCCGGAACATGGAATGGGGAGGTGACGCCAGCGACGTCTGGGGTCCATTGCGGGAAATGGGCTACCACACGATCGCGCCCAACTTCACCTCGGCGAGGATGTTCACCGACGAAGGCGAACGCTGCCTGCTTCATGCCGCACGCGCCATCAGCGCAACCGAGTCGGTCCACTACTGGATCGAGGGGGGCCTCGAGAATTTCGACGAGGAGCAGCTCGAGGAGGTGATCGCCTACGACGCCGGCATCTATGCCGAGGACGTGGCGGTGCTCTCGAGAATCGAGCCGCCGGAACTGTCGTTGGATCCAAACGCGGGGATCAACTGCCTTGCCGATCGATTCACGCTCGCCTATCGGCAGGCGTTTGCGGACTTCGTCAACCAAGCCCTCGCGGAGCGCTCGACCCGAGCCGGCGCAACGGCGGCAGCCGGCTAGGAGGGGTTGGCACTGCCCCGCCGCCGGTCGAGCGAGCCGGTGGCCGCGTGGTGAAACTGGGAGATGTCGCTGCGGGCGACGATGCGGGTCAGCTCGACGGGGCGCTCGCTGCTCTGGCCCCCGAGCACTCCATCGGGAGCGCCGTGCTGGAGGAGGCGGCCGACCAGGGCCGGATCGCCGGTGCGGACGCCGAGGATCTTGGCGGTCCAGGGTCCGCAGGAGGAACCCTCGAAGGAAACGTCGATCCGGGTGAGCCTCGGCGGCACGCCAAGGACAGGCTGTTCACCCGCTTTGAGCGAGGTCGCGGCGGCCAGCAGCCAGGGCACCCGCTCGGCGGGAAAGAAGGAATCGATCAGGCAGATCGGTTTGTCGATGCGGAGCATCGACGTGACCTGAGCGACGGTCTGCCCGGGGGAGACATCGAGAAAGTCGGCGATCGTCGGGTCATTCGTCTGCTCGCGAATCCGCAGGACGTCGATCCGCGTGTCGCTGTAGCGATCCTCGAGCAGGGAACGAATCAGTCCCCTGAGCGGCACGCGGCGCTTGGGCGCGGCGACGTAGGTCCCGGAGCCGCGGCGGCGATAGATCGCCCCGTCGCGTTCGAGCAGGCTGAGGGCTGGGCGAACGACCGCGCGCGAAACTTCGAAGTGCTCTTCGATCTCACGCTCTGAGGGGAACAAGGTGCCGGGCTCCCAGCCACCTCCCTCGAGCCTCTGCTTGAGGATCTCACCGAGCTGGTAATAGAGCGGGACCCCTCCGCCGCGCTCGGGCCGGCGGAGCCCCTCGAGGCCGATCGAGGAGGGGCGTTTGCGGCGGCCTCCCGAGGCGGGTTTCTCCGGCGCCAATCAACTCACCGAGTGGCCTACTGCTCGTATTCGGGCACGTAATCGGGGGCGACCCGTTCGAGGAGCTTCGGCTTGCGATCGGGATATTCGTAGATGTACCAAGGACCCGAGGGTAGGTGATTATCGGGCGTGTAGCTGAGTGGACCCATAACAGTTGGGTGTGGCTTTGCCTCGAGGGCGGTAGCAAGCTCGTCGCCGTCGGTGGTACCGGTTTCGCGGATCGCGTCGAGGATCAACTGGCCGGCGGCGTAGGAGGCGAGCAAATTGCCGGAGACATCGGTGTTTACACCAGCCCGCTTCATCCTTTGGAAGAGTTTGGCCGTCTCGGTATTAGTTGGGTCATAAGCGGAGCCGTTGAGGGTTACGTACACGTTCTCCGTGTTGGGGACGCCCTTCAGCCAGAAGGTGCCGTCGAAGGCGCTCACCGTGGTGATCGGCAGGTCGATGCCGGCGGCGCGGATCTGCTTGATCGCCGAGGCTCCCCCCGGCGGGTAGGAGCTGAGGTTGATCGCGTCGGCGCCGGAGCGCTTGATCTCGGCGATCTGGGAAGCGATCGACAGGTCTTCGTTCTTGAAGTCGGCCTCCCCGGCGAGCTCGCCGCCGAAGTGCTCCCAGGTCTCCTGGAAGCCGAACTGGTCGACCTCGCCGAGCAGGATCGAGGTGTCGCGCAGCTCGAAGGGACGGCGGATGCCTCGCTCCCAGAGGAAGGTGGCGCGGGCGGCCGCCTCGCTCACCAGGCTGCGGTTGGGACTAAAGGAGAGCCGCCCGGTGTAGGGCGGGCCGTAGCCGGGTTCGCTGGCGCAGAGGGTGAAGTTGAGCTGGTTGTGTTCTTCCGCGATCGGGGCGCCGGCGGCGGCAATCGGCACTTCGCAGCTGAAGAGAAGGACGTCGGCGCCGTCTTCGATCACCTCCTGCACGGCGACGGGCTGTTTCTGGGTTTCGGAGTGGTTGTCGACGGAAATGACGCGGATCTTGGAGCCGTCGACGCCGCCGCGGGCGTTGGTTTCCTTCACCAGCTGTTCGACCGCGGCGATGTTGGCGTCATAGGGGACGAGATAGCCGCTCTTGGCGATCGCGGCGCCGATCACTATCTCCTTCGGCAAGCCCTCTGCCGAGGTATCCGTGTTGTCCCCGGAGCCACAGCCGATGAGGAGCCCGAGGCTGAGGGCCAAGACAATGGCGAGCGGTGATCGAAGGGTGCGAATCATCGATCCGGCATCCTAATTTGAGCCCCGGGTGAGCCGTGTGTGTGGGGGGTTAAATTGACTAGTTGTTACTACAAGCTCTCGCGCGGCAGCATGCGCTACGGAGTGGCATCGGCCGGAACGGCAGCCCCGGCGGTTTGCTCCTCGAAGTGCTTGCTGAGCATCGTCACCTGACCTTGATAGTTAGACCCGAGGTCAGTCCCGTAGAGGCGCTCTGCCGGCTCCGACATCCACTCGAGGCCGAGCTTGCAGACCGGCTGGCGGTGCTCGACCATGAAGGAGACGTCGCGGGCGCGCACCTCGAGCGCGGCGCGACTGCCGTGCCGGCCGCCCTCGGGGTCATAGCCGAAGCCGGGATCGAAGAAGCCGGCGTAGTGGGTGCGGAGCTCGCCGGCGGTCGGGTCGTAGGCCATCATCTCGGCGGCGATCTGGGGTGGGATGCACACCCCCTCGGCCGATAGCAGCAGGTAGAAGATCTCCGGCTCGAGGACGACGCGACCACCCGGCTCCGGATAGACGGGGTCCCAGTAGTCGGTCCAACGGTAGGCGCGGATGCGTGAGAGGTCGACGGGAAGGCTGTTCTTCTTCGCCCGGTAGCCGACGACGCGATCGGTCGGCCCCGATAGGTCGAGGCTGAGGAACAGTCCGTCGGAGACGGCCATCTCCGATTGGCGCAGCGCATGAGAGTCGAGGTAGAGCAGGGGGAACTCATCCTGCAAGCTCCGGATCTCGTCGTCGGAGAGACGGACGTCGCCGCGCGCCAGCCGCAGCTGGTTGAGTGAGAGCCCGGTGTTCACCTGGATCGCAAACGAGCGAGGCACGATCTCCAGGTAGAGCCGCCCCCGGTAGCCGGCGCGGATGTCGTCGAAGCGGTGGTGGCGGTCGGTGATGACCCTGGTGAAGACGTCCAGGCGCCCGGTGGAGCTCTTCGGGTTCGCCTTCGCCCGCAGGCCCTTCGGCAGGTTCAACTCCTCGATCAGAGGCACCAGGTAAGGGCGATCGCGCTCGAGCACGGCGCCGTCGCGCAAATCGACGCGCTGGAAGGCGAGGCCGTCGATCTTCTCCTCGACCGTCGATTCGACGTCGGGCAGGAACGAGCAGCGCAGGGCCCAGGCGAAGTCACCCAGGCGAAGGTCGATGCTCGCCGGCTGCACGGCCTCCGGCCGGATCCGGTAATCGCCGGAGCTGATCCACTCCGCCTCGATCGCCTGGTTCAGTACCTGGGAAGGAAGGACGCCGCTCGTCGGCTCGCTCATCCCGAGGAGATTATTCGCCGAGCCTCTTCCTCGCCCAGGTAGGCAGCGAGAGCGAACTCGAGGATCTCCGGAAATAGCTCACTCAACCGGGCGGCTTCCCCGGCCAGGACGCGGCGCCCGAGCAAGGATGCGATGCCGCCGACCACCGCTTCACCGGTCGCCTCGGGCACTTCGCCCCCCATCGGGGCGGGAGGGGCGCCTTGGCGCAAGCAGCCGACGAAGGACTCCACCGCGGCCTGGTAGCGGTCATAGACATCGCGTCCAGCCCGGAGGCCCTCTACCAAGGCGATACTCGCCAGCGCCGGTTCCGCAGTCAGCAGTCTCAGCAGAGCGTCGATCGCGCCGCGCACCCGCCACGCCCAATCTTCGCTCGTCCCTTCCTCGCAGGCCACGAGCACCTGCTCGCGAATTCGCCCAATCGCCGCGTCGTAGGCGGCGACGAAGCACTCGTCCTTGCTCTGGAAGTGTTTGTAGAAGTCACTCTTCGAAACGGCTGCACGCTTGCCGATGAGTGACACAGTGGTTTCCTGATACCCAACCTCGTAGAGAGCCTGGGTGAGACCGGCGATCAGCCGCTCTCGCTGATTTCGCGCTACGAACTCAGGTGAAAGGCCGTGACGTCCCCGTGGTAACCGATCCATCTCAGTATTGAAGTCTGCCACCGTACTGTCACTTTCGCCTCCCGGTATCTACCACCTTTCCTACGCCCAGGTAAGGCGATAGGACGAACTGGGACAATTCCGGGAGCAGCTCCACGGCCCGCTCGGCGTCTCCTCGCCTGATCTGCAACTGCAGAATCCAGGCAACGCCGCCTACCAGCGATTCCTCGATCGTCTCCGGCAGATCGGCACCCGTGGGAGCACTTCCGCGCAGGAGCTCGACGAAGTCGTGCATAGCGGCGTCATACAGCCGGGCCGAGCTGGGCGTGGCTGAGATCGCCTCAACCATGCACATCCGCGAAGCCGCGGGGTTGGCGGCGACGAATTCGAGCAGGGCCTCTATGCCGGCGACGATTCCGCCTCCTGGGGATCCGTTCTGAGTTGCGCACGCCTCCTCGACAGCGGCCCGCATTTCGTTGAAGGCTGCATCGACGGCGGAGAGGAACAGATCCTCCTTGCCATCGAAGTTGTCATACAAAGTCTTCCGGGCGACAGCGGCCTGGCGGACGATATCGGCGATCTTCGTCGCCTCGTATCCCTGGGCAGCGGTGAGCTCCGCAATCGCGCCCATCATGCGGCGCCGCTTATGGTCAGCGATGAACTCGCGGGGCAGCTCCGGGCGAATAGTCATCGAACACCACCTCCGCCCAAAGCCCTGGTCGAAGCGATGGCCGCGGAGGCTCGCCGGGCCTCGCCGATATTCTGGTACCGTGAGAAAACTTGCAATGTTTTTAATGGAAACCTGTGAGTTCTCGCGTGCCCCTCGACAGAATTAAGCTGAGTCAAGAGACCCTCCTTGCTGCGATCGGTGATGACTGGCCCCCCGAGCAGGTCCAAGCCGCTCTCGAGTTGCTCGCCAACAGCAGTGGCAAATTCCCGTCGGGAGTTAGAAAGCTTCCCTCCGAGCTTATCCGCACGATCCAGCGGGAGCGGCTGATCGTGGCGATGCTCAACGCGGCCGCCGAGCTCGGCTACCTCGAAACCAACGTCCAGGACGTGATCGACCGGGCCGGCGTATCCCGCCCGACCTTCTACGAACATTTCTCCAACAAAGAAGACTGCTTCCTTGCCGCCTTCGACTCCAGCGCCGAGCGGCTGCGCAAGAAGGTCGCTGCCGCCGCTGGCAAGGGGGGGGACGTCTGGCGCGATCGAGTTCGCTTCGCGCTGGAAGCGCTGCTGCGCTTCGCCGGTCGCGAGCCCGATACCGCTCGCACCATGGTGGTCGAGGCCCGCGCCGCGAGCGCCACTGCGGTTAGGCGTCGTGTCGAGCTGATGGATGACTTCGCCCGCTGCCTCCAAGCCGAAGCGGATGAGCTCTTGCCGGGGGACCGGGCCCAGACCGCCGTGACGGCCTCGGGAATCGTCGGCGGGGTCGAATCCCTGCTCTATTCTCGTCTTTGCAAGCATGAGTACGACCAGCTCGAGGCTCTTTTGCCCTCGCTGATGTACTTCGTAGTACTTCCCTACGAGGGTCACGAGGCGGCAAGTGCGGCTTTGGCGGTCAACTAGATCCAGAGTACTAAAATTAGACAACAAGTACAGCCTTTTTCCAGGTTAGGTCCCATAGAGTCGAGGAGATGCGCTCCCCCTCCCTCGCCAGGCTCGCGCTGGGGCTGCTGTTTGCCTCCTCTTTGCTGATCGGCCTCACCGCCATGGTCCTTCCCCAGACCTTTTACGACGATTTCCCCTTCGTCGCAAACTGGGTCAGCCTCCTGCCCCCTTACAACGAGCACCTCGTCACCGACGTGGGCGGTCTCTACCTCGGTTTCGCGGTCCTCTTCGCCTGCGCCGCCCGCACGCTGGAGCAGACGCTCACCCGAGCGGTCTGCCTGGGCTGGCTCCTCACCGCCGGCCTCCACCTGATCTTCCACGCCGGTCACCTCGAGGGCTTCAGCACGGCCGACGCGGTCGGCGAGCTCGCCTCCCTGAGCCTCCTGGTCGGGGCGCCGGTCTTGGCTTTGTGGGCCTCTCGAACCGACTTCTCGCCACCGAAGCCGCCGCGACCCTAGAATCAGTTCCCGTCCTGGAGGGGTGCCGGAGTGGTTGAACGGGGCGGTCTCGAAAACCGTTGGCCTTCGTAAGGGGGCTCGTGGGTTCGAATCCCACCCCCTCCGCTACTCTTTCCTACACAGCGGTTCTCCGAGCCGGCTGTGGAGGAGAGGGAAGGACCGGCATCATCGGCCAAGAAATGCCGGTCCTCCCGGGTGCAACGAAGCGCAATCAGAGCTCCATTACTCAGCGAAGTATAGAGTTGAACTCAGCGAACCACCTCGTACCCAAGGAAGTACCCCGCTACTTCCGCGTAGCGGAGAGGGTGGGATTCGAACCCACGAGGCGGGTTAACCCCGCCCACGCGATTTCCAATCGCGCTCCTTAAGCCACTCGGACACCTCTCCGGGTCTGCACAGGGTATTGACTAACCGCGGCGAGTCGAGAAGAAGTCGCGCAGCAGCCCAGCGCACTCGGCTTCGCGAACGCCTCCGGTGACCTCCGGCCTGTGGTTCAGCGCCGGCTCCCGCAGTACGTCCAGCACGCTGCCGGCGGCGCCCGCCTTGGGATCGGGCGTGCCGAAAACCACAGCCGGGATCCGGGCGAGGACGATCGCGCCCGCGCACATCGCGCAGGGCTCGAGGGTCACGTAGAGGGTCGTCCCCGGAAGCCGCCAGCCCCCGAGGGCCTCCGCGGCCGCACGGATCGCCAGCACCTCGGCGTGGGCGGTGGGATCGCGGCGCAGCTCGCGCTCGTTGCCGGCGCGCGACAGCAGCTCCCCGTCGCGGAAGATCGCGGCCCCGATCGGCACGTCGCCGTGCCCCTCGGCCTTGCGCGCCTCCTCGATCGCAACCCCCATCGGCGCCTCGAAGTTGCCCGTGTTCACGATGCGGGAGTATGTCTCTCGGCAACTTCCGCGGCAACGCGGTGTTTGTGAACCGGCCTGGCGGATGCGAGGGCTCCGCGGCACCGAGACAGATGAAACGACTTCGACGATCCCTCATGCCGCTGATGGCGATCACGGGGCTGGCCCTGTCCGCCGCCCCTGTCGCGGCCCAGACCGGGCTCTCCCCCGCGCGCGAGTTCGCCCCGCGCCAGCTGCTGGTCAAGTTCGAGGGTCAGCGCCACGGCCGACCGATAGCCCTGGAGCGCGGGGTAGGGGTGCGCCGGGTCGCTCGCGCCCTGCGACGGAACCCGAGCGTCGTCTACGCCGAGCCGAACTACATCGCCTCGGCCTCGGCGCTCAGCGACGAGCCGCTCGACCCGAACGACTCGGGGTTCCTGGCCGGATCCACCGATTCCTCCGCCGGCGCCGGCGGCTGGGCCTTCAAGCAGTGGAACTTCCTCGCCCCGGCGCAAACCGGCAGCGGGCAGCTGCCGGTCTCCCCGGGCGGGATCGACGCGGTGGGGGCCTGGCGAAACCTGCTCGAGTGGGGGCGTCCAGGCGCCTCCGGAGTCGTCGTCGCGGTCCTCGACAGCGGTATCGCCTATCGCTCCCTCGGGACCAGGTTCCGTCGCAGCCCCGACTTCAGCCCGGCGCAATTCGTCCCCGGCTACGACTTCGTCGACCGCGACCGCCTGCCCCTCGACGAAAGCGGCCACGGCACCCATGTCGCCGGGACGATCGCCGAGAAGACCGACAACGGGACGGGGGTGACCGGCCTCGCCTACCGGGCGAGGTTGATGCCGGTGCGGGTACTGGACCGCAACGGCTTCGGCAACGCCCTCAACATCGCCAGGGGGATCCGGTTCGCGGTCGACCACGGCGCCCGGGTGATCAACATGAGCTTCAACTTCGACTGCGGGAAGCGGGTTCCGTTGGTTGACGAAGCCCTGCGCGAAGCCTACGAGCGGGGCGTGGTCACCGTCGCCTCGGCCGGCAACCTCGGCTCGGAGGGCTGCGTCTCGCCCCCGGCGACGGGTCCGCGGGTGATCGGCGTCGGCGGAACCACCGAGGGCGGCTGTCTCGGCAACTACTCCTTGACCGGCGAGGCGATAGATCTCGTCGCCCCCGGCGGGGGGGTTCCGAAGAAGGGCTGCCCCTCCGTCGCCGCCCGTCCGATCTACCAGGTGACCCTGAGACCCGGCAGCACCCGGGTCTTCGGGATACCCGCCTATTACGTGGGCACCTCGATGGCGGCGGCCCACGTCTCCGGCGTCGCCGCCATGGTCTTCGCGATCGGGGTGGTCAACCCCGCTCTCGAACCCGCGGCCCAGGTCAGGTTCGTGGCGAAACAGCTGCGCCGAACCGCCCGTGACCTGGGCCTGCCCCGCGATCAGCAGGGCGCCGGCCTGGTCGACGCCGGCCGGGCGACCTCCACCTGGCCTCGGTTCGGTCCACCCGACAAGGTGGTCAAACCCGCCCGATAAGGCGGTCAGGTAGTCCGAGCGATGAGGACGCTGCAGGGGGCGTGGTGGGAGACGTTGTTCGGCACGCTCCCCAGCAGGTAACGACGGGCGCCGGTCATCCCTTTGTTGCCGACGACGATCAGGTCGGCCTTGGTCTCTTCGGCGACGTTGAGGATCGCGTCGGCGGGGTCGGCCTCGACCGGGTGGGTCTGGACCTCGACCCCCTTCTCCTTCGCCTCCGCCGCGGCGGCGTCGAGGACGAAGTTGACGTCCTCGCGCGGGCCGAGCTCGTACTGGACGTCGGCGGGAGCCTGCTGCTGGGTATCCGAGACGCGACGACCGGAAACCGGCGAGTAGGCGCTGACGATGCTGATCGTCGCCCCGGAGAGCTTTGCCAGCTCGATCGCCTGACGAACCGCCTCGGCGGCAGTCTCGGAGCCATCGGTCCCAACCACGATGCGAGTGAACACGCCGCCTCCTTCAGGTCGCTGAACGCGCCCGATACTAACGCTGCTCGGCGGGGAGGCCGCGAAATCCGTCGCCGAGGATTTCGTTCGGGGTGGTGGCGAGGCGGTAGGTGGCGATCGCCATCGACGCCGCCAGGCAGACGACGAGGATCACCATCCCGACTTTCCAGGGCCCGGGCACAGGGGAACCTTATTGGGCCGCTAGGGTGAGCCCGATGGCGCTGGAGAAGGTGGCAGACGGAGTTTGGCTGCTGCGCGGTGACTTCCGCGGAGCGATGAACATCTACTTCATCGAGGACGGCGACGGCGTCGTCCAGTTCGACGCCGGGACCAAGGCGATGCGCAAGCAGGCGAAGGCCGCCGGCGAAGAGCTGGGCGGGCTGAAGCGGGTCATCCTCGGCCATGCCCACGCCGACCACCGCGGCACCGCTCCCTATCTGGACGTGCCGGTCCTCTGCCACCCCGACGAAAAGGCCGACGCCGAAAACGGCGCCGCGATCGATTCCTACATGGACCTCTCGCAGCTGCCGGTGGCCTGGGTGCGCTGGATCTACCCCCTCCTGCTGCGGCGCTGGGACGGCGGTGCGGTGCGGATCGCCGACACGGTGATAGAAGGCGACGAAGTGGCTGGCTTCCGGGTCCTCCACTTCCCCGGCCATGCCCCCGGCCTGATCGGGCTCTGGCGCGAGAGCGACCGCGTCGCCCTGGTCTCAGACGTCGTCTACCTGGTCGACTCGGCCCGGCTGAAGCCGCTGCCCGAGGGCGAGGCGAGCGTCCCCCACCCCGCCTGGGCCTGGGACCACGCCAGGGCGAAGGAGTCGCTGCGGCGGCTGGCGGCGCTGGAACCGCGGGTCGTGGGGGCCGGTCACGAGCATCCGCTGCGCGGCGAGAACCTGCGCCAGACGCTGGAACAGGCCGCCGAGAAGTACTGAAAGCGCCCGCTGCCTTAAGTTCCAGCGCTGATGATCGCGACCTACGCCTCGGCGGCGCTGATCTGCGCCGTCTCGCTGCTGGTCGGCCGGGCCGTTCTCTCGCTTGCCGGGGGACGGGAGTGGTCGTGGCTGGAGCCCGCGGTGGGGCTCGGCGCCGTGCTGACGGTAACCGGCCTACTGGCCCGCGCCCCCGGTCACGGAACCTCCGCGACGCTCGGGCTGGTGCTGCTGGCGGCAGCAGCAGCCGCAATCGTCTTCGCCGAGTTGCCGTTTTGTCCCGGAGGGCGGGACAAAACGGCAACTCGGCGGGGTTGCTGGCGGGAGGGGCTGCCGGTGGCGCTGGTCTTGGTGCTGGTGCTCTCGATCCCCTTCGCGATCAGCGGCCGCTGGGGGCTGCTGGGCGTCGGCTTCAACAACGACCTCGGCCTGCACCTCGCCTGGGCCGAGTGGCTGCGCAGCGGCTTCGGCCCTGACGCGGAGCCGGGCTACCCGCTGGGACCGCACGGGCTGGCGGTGGCGGTGGCGGCCGTGCCCGGAATCGGCCTCGGCCAGGCGTTCGTCGGGCAGATCGTCGCGATCGGGGTGATGACCGGCCTGACCGCCCTGGGTGCGCTTCGGAGCCTGACGCCGGGCCGGCGCACGCTCGGAGCCGCGATGGTCGCCCTCCCCTACCTCGCCGCCTCCTACTACGCGCAAGCGGCCTTCAAGGAGACCGCCGCCGCCCTCCTCGTCCTCGCCTTCGCGATCTGGCTGACGCGGTTCGAGGGAGTGCCAGACGGTTGGCGCAGGCGCTTCCTGTTTGCGCTGCCGGCCCTGGCGCTGACCGCAGGCATCTTCTTTTCCTACAGCTTCGCTGGAGTCGCCTGGCCGGTGGCGATCCTGGCTCTCTGGAGCCTCACCCTGCCGGAGGTCCGAGCGGTGCTGCAGCCGCGTTCGCTGCTGCGTTTCCTGCTGCGGCCGCTGACCCTGCTGACGCTCGTCGTCCTAGCCGGGCTCGGCCTATTGGTCACGATCGGCCCCTTCGGCTTCGCCGGCGCCTTCAACAAAGTCGCCGCCAGCAACACGTATGGCCCCGTCTCAGCCCTGGAGGCGCTGGGAATCTGGCCCACCTCCAACTACCGGCTCGACGCCGAAGGCAGCGTCCGCCTCCCGGTCCTGGCGGGCACGATCTCCATCCTCGCCCTCCTCGCCGGCATCGCCTGGTGGACCCGCCGCCGCGAGCTGACGATCCCCGTCGCCCTGGCAGGCGCGGCTCTCCTCTATCTCGCTTCCCTGCCTACGAGTGGCGACTATTCCCAGGCGAAGGCCCTGATCATCATGGCCCCCTTGGCGATGCTCGTGATCGTCCGTCCGCTACTCGAAGAATTCCCGCGATTCGGGCGCCGGGGGAGGGGGCTCGCCGGACCCTCCCCGCTGTTGTCCGCCGAGCCCCTCTCCCGAGTCCCGCTAATCCAAGAGCCCCTTCTCACGAGCTCCAACTACGGTTTCGCGCAGGGTCTCTTCCGCGTTGTGAGCTGGCTTCCAACCGAG
>DATEOT010000092.1:0-12541 GCA_035273795.1 Solirubrobacterales bacterium
GGTCGCCTTCACCGTCAACGAGGTGCCGAGCTGGAACCCGACCAACATCTGCAGCTACCACCTGCAGGAGGCCGGGGCGACGCCGGTGCAGGAGATCGCCTACGCGCTCTCGACCGGGATCGCCGTCCTCGACGAGGTGAAGGCGCGCGGCCAGGTCGCCGACGAGGACTTCCCCAAGGTCTTCGGCCGCATCTCCTTCTTCGTCAACGCCGGCATCCGCCTGGTCGAGGAGATCGCGAAGCTGCGGACGATGAGCGCGCTCTGGCAGGAGATCGGCCGCGAGCGCTACGGGGTGACCGACGAGAAGATGCTGCGCTTCCGCTACGGCGTCCAGGTCAACAGCCTCGGCCTGACCGAGGCCCAGCCGGAGAACAACATCCAGCGGATCGTGCTCGAGGCGCTGGCGGTGACGCTCAGCCGCGACGCGCGGGCGCGGGCGATCCAGCTGCCGGCCTGGAACGAGGCGATGGGCCTCCCCCGCCCCTGGGACCAGCAGTGGAGCCTGCGGATCCAGCAGGTGCTGGCGAACGAGACCGACTTGCTCGAGTACCCCGACCTCTTCGAGGGCTCCGTCGTCATGGACGGCCTGGTCGCCGAGCTGACCGATGGGGCGCGGGCGGAGATGGCCGTGGTCGAGGAGCACGGCGGCGCCGTCAACGCCGTTCCCTACATGAAGGCGCGCCTGGTCGAGAGCCACCGCGAGCGGGTGGCCCGAATCGAGGCCGGCGAGCAGAAAGTAATCGGACAAAACTCGTTCACCGAGACGGAGGACTCGCCGCTGACGGCGGGCGCCGACGGCGGCATCCTCACCCCCGACCCCGAGGTCGAGCGCGAACGGGTCGAGGCTCTCGAGCAGTGGAAGGCCGAGCGCGACGAGGACGCGGTGCGGACCGCCCTCGAGGAGTTGGCCAAGGCCGCGGCCGACGACGGCATCAACATCATGCCGGCGACGATCGCCGCCGCCAAGGCGGGCGCCACCACCGGCGAGTGGGCGCACACGATGCGCGAGGTCTTCGGCCCGTACCGCGCCCCGACCGGCGTCGACGGCGCCTCGGCGCCGGGGCAGCGCGAGCAGATGGAGGAGATCCGCCGCCGAGTCGACGCGACCTCGGAGCAGATCGGTCACCGGATCAAGATCCTCGTCGGCAAGCCCGGCCTCGACGGCCACTCCAACGGCGCCGAGCAGGTTGCGCTGCGGGCCCGCGACGTCGGCATGGAGGTCATCTACCAGGGCATCCGCCTCACCCCCGAGGAGATCGCCGAGTCCGCGGTGCAGGAGGACGTCGACGTGGTCGGCCTCTCGATCCTCTCCGGCTCCCACCTGGAGCTGATCCCGGAGGTGGTGCGGCTGCTGCGGGACGAGGGCCTCGAGGTGCCGGTGGTGGTCGGCGGGATCATCCCCGTCGCCGACGCCGAGCGCCTGCGCGAGGCGGGAGTCGCCGGCGTCTACACGCCGAAGGACTTCGACGTCAACCGGATCATGGGCGAAATCGTCGAGCTCGTCGGGCAGCGCGCCGGCGCCGGCGCGGCCGCTTAGACGGGTTCGCCTGGCGCCCAGCCGCTTCGCTCGCAACAATGGGTCGGTGAGCGAGCTGAACGGCGACCGGTCGGCCTGGCTGCGGTGCTACCGCTGCTGGTCCCAGAACCTGGAGATCCAGATCCACTACGACGCGATCCGGCGGGTCGATCCGGAGACCGGCGCGCTGGCTGACGGGATCGACGAGGTGCAGGAAAGCGTCGTCCAGTGCCTCAACTGCATGCACGACCAGCCCCACCTCACCTTCGAAGGCGACCACGTGGTGCCGATCGGCGACCGCTGGGAACGGATGGTCGCCGGCACCCCCTGGGTCGCCTCCTGCACGGTCACGGTCGACCAGGACCGGGTCGAGAGCTGCTCGGGCCCGGAGGCGATCGAGTTCCTCACCTACGGCGCCTTCGGCGACGCCGGCGTGCGCGAGTTCTTCACCCACGTCCGCTTCCACAAGCACGACGACGAGCAGATCGTCATCCACCTCCTGGTCGAGCTCTACGCGCGTTCTGCCCAGGAGGCGACCGAGGTGCTCGAAGAGGCCGCCCAGGGCCGGCTCGAGATCACCTCGCTGGCGGAGGAGTCGCGGCCGCCGGCCCACGCTTCCGGCGAGGCGCACTGACGCTCGATGGGCGCCCCTGACGGCTCGCCGCCGCGCGAGTGCGACCTGGCCATCGTCGGCGGCGGCATCCTCGGCACCGCCGTGGCCCGCGAGCTGCTGCGCCGCCGCCCGGGCGCCCGCCTCTGCCTGCTGGAGGGCGAGAACGGGCTCGGCCGCCACCAGACCGGGCGCTCCAGCGGCGTCGTCCACGCCGGCATCTATTACGAACCGGGCTCGCTCAAGGCGCGCCTCTGCGTCGAAGGGGCGCGGGCGCTCTACGCGTACTGCGACGAGCGCGGAATCCCCTACGAGCGCTCCGGCAAGCTCGTCGTCGCCGCCGGCGAGGGCGAACTCGCGCGGCTGGACGAGCTCGAAAGGCGCGGCCTGGCCAACCAGGTGCCGGACCTGCGCCGGCTCCGCGGCGACGAGATCCCGGAGATCGAGCCCCACGCCCGGGGAATCGCCGCCCTGCACTCGCCGGCCACCGGCGTCGTCGATTTCGTCGCCGTCGCCGAGGCCTACGCCGAGGACGTGCGAAGCGGAGGCGGGACCATCCACCCCGGCACGGTGGTGTCCGGCGCCGCCAGTGACGGACGGGGACTGACCCTGCGCCACTCGCGCGGGGCCACCGTCGCCGCCAGCGCGGTCTTCTGCGCCGGGCTCTGGTCAGACCGGCTGGCCGTCGCCTGCGGCGCTCCCGCCGATCCCCGCATCGTCCCCTTCCGCGGCGGCTACCTGCGCCTGCCCCCGGCCGCCGCCGAGCTGGTGCGGGCCAACGTCTACCCGGTGCCCGATCCCGATCTGCCCTTCCTCGGCGCCCACCTGACCCGCAACTTCCGCGGCGACGTCCTGGTCGGCCCCAGCGCCCTGATGGCCCCGGCCCGCGATGCCTACGAGCTGCGGCACATCAGCGGCCGCGACCTGCGGGAAACCGTCGCCTGGCCCGGCACCTGGAAGCTGATGGCCAAGCACTGGCGGGCGGGACTGAAGGAGCTCCACCACGCCGCCAGCCGCCGCGCCTTCGTCGCCGAAGCAGCCCGCTTCGTGCCGGCGCTGAAGGGGGTCAAGGCCCTGCCGGGACCGGCGGGCATCCGCGCCCAGGCGCTGGGACGGGACGGCAAGCTGGTCGACGATTTCGTCGTCCACCGCACGGAGCGGGCGATCCACGTCCGCAACGCGCCCTCGCCCGCGGCCACCTCCTCGCTCGCGCTGGGGTGCCTGATCGCCGATGAGCTGGAAGCTGCCGAGGGTGACTGAATCCGCGAACTTCTGAGTTTCCTGATCAACTAGGCGGATTGCGCTCCGAAGAGCGCTACAACGCGGCTCGAGGCGGGTTCTGTAGTTCAGGGGCAGTTTCTGGTCCTAAATAATCCGTCCAAACCTCGTTCCAACTAATCCGATGCACGTCCCATTGCCGAAATTCTCAGTACGGCTTCGTCGCCGATATGAGAAATGCCCAATGGAGATTCAAGCCAAAGATCTTTATTTTCTAAAGCGGTCCCTCCCGCCGGTCACCCCGAAGACCCAAATAGCACCCGGCGCGGCACCTTCCCCTTCCCCCTTTTCAACCCATTCAGAAAATGTCGAGTCCAAGCGCAGCGCACGCCGGTAGCTCTGACGTGGCAGCCCCGGCGATCGGAGAAGAACGATCGCGGGAGAGCCGCGCGAAGCACCGCGGAGCCGTGCTGGCCCGGATGCTCGTCTTCGGCGACGCCCTCTCCGCCGCCGTCGCAGCCGCGCTCGCGGTCCTGATCGTCGGCTTCAGCCACTGGGACGGCCTCATCTTCGTCGCCGGCAGCGTCCTGCTCTGGCCGGCGGCTGCCTTCAGCATCGGCCTCTACCGGGGCGACCAGCTCTCGATCTGGGCCTCGGCGGTGCCGGAGGTGCCGAGGGGCTTCGTCGCGATCCTGCTGATCACCTGGCCCCTCTTCGGGATCGCCGCCGCGACCTCGATCGCCGACCCCGTCCTCCTCACCTTCCTCACCGTCACCGGGCTCGCCGCCTTCGGAGCCGTCTCCCGGACCGTGATCCGCGCCGGCCTGCACCGCAACGAGGCGATGCTGCAGCGGACCCTGATCCTCGGCTCCGGCATGGTCGCCGGCCAAGTCGTCGAGAAGCTCGGCAACAACTCCCAGTTCGGGCTCGTCCCGGTGGGAATCGTCGACGACGACGTCTACAACGTCGGCTCCCCCGACCTCCCCTGGCTCGGCCGCTTCGCCGATCTGCGCGAGATCATCGAGAAGCAGAACGCCGAGCGGGTGATCATCGCCTTCTCCCGCGCCAGCCACGAGGAGCTGCTGGAGTGCATCCGGGCCTGCCGCGACGCCGGCGTCGCCGTCGACGTCGTCCCCCGGCTCTTCGAGTTCCTCGACGGCGTCCGCGCCCTCGACCAGGTCGGTGGCCTGCCGCTGCTCTCGATCGGGAGCCCGACTCTGACCTCGGTCTCGATGGCCGCCAAGCGCGCCCTCGACGTGGTCGGCTCACTGGCCCTGCTGACGATCTTCGCGCCGCTGATGATCGCGATCGCGATCGCGATCAAGGTCGAGTCCCGCGGCCCGATCTTCTTCCGCCAGCCCCGCGCCGGCCGCAGCCGCACCAGCTTCCGGCTGATCAAGTTCCGCTCGATGTACGTCGACGCCGAAGAGCGCAAGGCCGAGCTGACGGAGATGAACGAGGCCGGCGACGGCGTCATGTTCAAGATCCGCGAGGACCCGCGGGTGACCAAAGTCGGGCGCTTCATCCGCCGCTTCTCGCTCGACGAGATGCCGCAGCTCCTCAACGTCCTCGTCGGCGAGATGAGCCTGGTGGGGCCGCGGCCGCTGATCTTCCCCGAGACGGACGCCCTGGACGAGGGATGGCACCAGCGCCGGCTCGAGCTGCGCCCCGGCCTGACCGGGCCCTGGCAGGTCTACGGCCGCTCCCAGAGCCCCTTCCAGGAGATGGTCCGCTTCGACTACCAGTACGTCGCCGGCTGGTCGCTGGCCCGCGACATCGAGATCCTGCTCGCCACCATCCCCGCCGTGTTCTCGGGGCGTGGCGCCTACTAGCGCCCCCTCTCTCGCGCTCGCCCACGACTACCTGCTGACGATGCGGGGGGCCGAGCGCACCTTCGCCGAGATGGCCCGCTGCTGGCCGGAGGCGCCGATCTACACGCTGCTCTACGACGCCGACGCGGTGGCCGAGGGGTTCGCCGGTCGCGATGTCCACACCTCCGGCCTGCAGCGCCTCGGCGCCAGGCAGAGCAGCTTCCGCTACCTGCTGCCCTTCTTCCCCAAAGCCGCCGAGCGGCTGCCGGTGCAGTCCTACGAGACGATCGTGACCAGCTCCAGCGCCTTCGCCCACGGCCTGCGGCCGGGCCCGGGGGCGCTGCACGTCTGTTACTGCCACAGCCCCTTCCGCTACGCCTGGTTCGAGCAGGAGAGGGCCGAGGCTGAGACGCCGTGGCCGGGCCGGCCGCTGATGCGGGCGATCCTGAAGCGCAATCGCGCCTGGGACCTGGACGCCGCCAAGCGGGTCGACCGCTACGTCGCCAACGGCAGGATCACCCAGGACCGGATCAGGGAGCTCTACGGGGTCGAGTCCGAGATCGTCCACCCGCCGGTGGCGGTCGAACGGTTCGAGATCGGCCAGCCGGAGGACTTCCTCCTCTTCGTCGGCCAGGTCGTCCCCCACAAGCGGGTCGAGGTCGCGCTGGAGGCGGCGCGGATCGCCGGACTGCCGATCAAGATCGTCGGCGAGGGGCCCGACTGCGAGCGCCTCGAGCAGCTCTACGGGGGGCTCGGCGTCGAGTTCCTCGGCAGCGTCTCCGACCGCATGCTCTGCGACTTGTACGCTCGCTGCATCGCCCTGGTGGTGCCCAACGTCGAGGAGTTCGGGATCGCCGCGGTCGAGGCCCAGGCCGCCGGCCGCCCGGTCGTCGCCGTCAATCGCGGCGGCGTCCGCGAGACCGTGATCCCGGGCGAAACCGGGGTCCTGGTCGACGGCGAGGACGCCGCCGCCCTGGCCGAGGCCTTGCACGACACCGATTTCGGCCGCTTCGATCCGATCAAGATCAGAAGCAACGCAGAACGCTTCAGCCCGGCCGCCTTCCGCGCGAACTTTTCCGGGCTCGTAAACCGATACATCGAAGAACACGGAGGATCACGTTGAGCGGACCCGTCCTGGTCACCGGAGGCGCCGGATACGTCGGCGCCGAAGTCGCCCTTGCCCTGCTTGAAGACGGTCGTGAGGTGCGGGTGCTCGACTCGCTGCTGCACGGCCAGCAGCCGATCGTCGACCTGCTCGAGGAAAAAGGCGCGAAGGTCACGGTCGGCGACGTCCGCGACGCCGACAAGCGCCGCGAGCTGCTGAACGGCGCCGAAGCCGTCGTCCACCTGGCCGCGATCGTCGGTGACCCCGCCTGCGCCCGCGACCCCGAGCTGGCGCAGGAGGTGAACGTCGAGGCGACCCGCAGCCTGATCGCCGATGCGAACGAGGCCGGGGTCAAGCACCTGATCTTCGCCTCCACCTGCTCGAACTACGGCCGTATGGCCGACCCCGAGCTTCCGGTCGACGAGGAGGCGCCGCTGGCGCCGGTCTCGCTCTACGCCGAACAGAAGGTGGAGATCGAGAAGATGCTGCTCTCCGACGGCAGCGGCACGACCGTCCCCACCTGCCTGCGCTTCGCCACCGTCTACGGCGCCGCTCCGCGGATGCGCTTCGACCTCACCGTCAACGAGTTCACCCGCGAACTCTGGGCCGACAAGGACCTCGAAGTCTTCGGCGAGCAGTTCTGGCGCCCCTACGTCCACGTCCGCGACGCCGCCCGCGGCATCCTGCGGGTGCTGGAGGCGGGCCCGGAGGAGGTCGGCAACGACGTCTTCAACGTCGGCCACAGCGACGAGAACTACCGCAAGCTCGACCTGGTCGAGATCATCACCGGCGAGATCGACCGCGGCAACGTCTCCTTCGTCCACCGCGACGAGGATCCGCGCGACTACAAGGTCTCCTTCGCGAAGGTGAAGGAGCGGCTCGGCTTCGAACCGGAGATGCGGGTGCCCGACGGCGTCCGCGAGATCGCCAAGGGACTCGACGACGAGGCCTTCGGGGATCCCTTCGCGGCCACGCACCGCAACACGCCGTAGCCAACTCCTTCACCAAGTCCGCCGGACCCTGGTTCCGCATAGCGGCATCGAGGTCCGGCGGACTTTGCCTGCGCCCCGCATGGGGTGCAGGCTTTTTTGTGCCTGGAACCAGGCCACTCATACATTCGTCCAGGCCTCTGGACACCCCCTACTGAGCCCCCGCCGCCGCCCCGATGAGGGGAAGGCATGGAGCTCTCGACCAACAGCCGCAGGATCGCCGGGGCCGTCCTCGTCCTCGCCGGCCTCTGCCTCCTCTTCCTCGGCATCAGCAACGCCGAGGCCCGCAGCAAGGCGAAGGTCCGGGGCGCCATCGCCCTCAGCGGACCGAAGGGCAAGTGCAAGAGGCTGGCCGCCGACCGCGCCCGCAGCGTCGCCTCCCGCGCCGGGCGCCCGCAGGCCCGTCGCACCTACAGCCGCGTGCTGCGTCGCTGCAGCAACAAGCGCAACAAGAAAGCCGTCCTGCCGACGCAGGTCGGCGGCGGTCTCGTCGTCGGGATCGACGGCGGCTACACGGGCTGGGTCGACACCGAAGTCGAAGAGCGGGCCGCGCTCGGCGCCGCCGTCACCCGCCACGAGTGGGACCCGCTGCAGCCCGTCGACGAGCAGGACGAGGTGATAGAAGAGGCCGCCGGCGAAATCCACACCCGGATCCATGCCCTGCTCGGCGCCAACCAGCTCCCGGACGCCGCCCACTACCAGCAGTGGGTGCTCGAGTTCCTCGGCCGCTACGGCCCCGGCGGCAGCTTCTGGGCCGAGCACCCCGAGTACGACGAGGGGCGCTACGCGATCACCTCGATCGAGCTCGGCAACGAGCCCTACTTCGGCGAGATGTCGGTCGAGGAGTACGCCGCCGCCGTCCGCCCGGTCCTGGAAGAGCTTCACCGCCGCAACCTGCCGGTGACCGTCGTCCTGCCGAGCCGGACCTACGGCAGCGACACCGACTGGATGGACGGGCTCTACCAGCTGATCCCGAACCTGAACGAGCTCTTCGACGCCTTCGCCGAGCATCCCTACTGGTACGGGCACCACCCGGCCGAGGACGACGCCGCCGGGCCGTTCGGGCGGATCGAAGAGGCGCGGCTGGCGATGAACGCCCACGGGGCCAACACGAAGCCGATCTGGATCACCGAGTACGGCCAGTCGACCGCCGACTGCGGCGAGGAGTGCGTCTCCGAGGATGCCCAGGCGCAGCACCTGCAGGAAATGCTGGCCGCGATCGTCTCCCGGCCCGACTGGGGCGTGAACATGATCTCGGTCTTCCAGCTGCGCGACCGCGGCACCGACCAGAGCGATCGCGAGCGCGAGTTCGGCCTGCTGCGCGAGGACGGCTCGCCGAAGCCGGCCTACGGCGTCGTGCAGAGCGCGATGGCCGCCTACCGCGGCTAACGCCCCCGGTCGCGCCGGCTGACCCAACTGGGTCATCTGTCCAAAATCGCTGGAATCGGCAAGGATTCTCTTCCAAGGCGCCGATCAGGGGGGAGTCATGAAGCGCTCCCCCGCCACCCGGATCGCAGGACTCACCCTTGCCGTCGGCTGCCTGCTCGTCGCTCTCGCGGCCACCGCCGTCGCGCAGCCGCAGCCCACCGCCGCCAGCAAGCGGATCAACACGACCTGCGCCAAGAAGGCGAGCCGGGCCGCCGACGCCGCCAAGCGCCGGGAGATCCGCCAGCGCTGCGTGAAGGCGATGAACCGCGCCAGCGCCTCGAAGAAGCGCCCTCAAGCCGACCTCACTCCGCCCGCCGTCGGATGGAAAACCCCGACCGCCGGCGTCACCGTCGAGAGCATGGTCAGCGGCTCCTCCTGCGAGGCGGGCGCCAGCGACAACCGCGGCGTGGTCCGCGTGGTGATGATGGTCGACGGCGTCACCCTCAACACCGAGAGCAGCGCTCCCTGGAACTGCGTGTTCGACTCGACCAAGGTCGGCGACGGCCCCCACACGCTGACCGCCACCGCCTACGACGCCGCCGGCAACTCGAGCACCGCCGCCGTCACCGTCAACGTCGACAACGTCGAGGAGCCCGCCCCGGAGCCGGAGCCCACGCCGACCCCCGGCGACACCACGGCCCCCAGCGTCGCCTGGGCGGTGCCGACCGCCGGCGCGACCGTCAGCGGTTCGATCAGCGGCTCCACCTGCGAGGCCAAAGCCAGCGACGACGTCGAAGTCGACCACGTGGTGATGAAGGTCGACGGCGCCGTCCTCAACACCGAGAGCGATGCTCCCTGGAACTGCAAGTTCGACTCGACCCTGGTCGGCAACGGCTCCCACACGCTGACCGCGACCGCCTACGACGCCGCCGGCAACTCGCGCACCGCCTCGGTCACCGTCAACGTCTCTAACACGGCGCCCGCTCCGGCGCCGGCCCCGGAGGCCCCGGCCCCCTCTCCCGCGGTCGGCCGGCTCGTGGTCGGCGTCGACGGCGGCTGGGGCGGCTGGTCCAGCACCGAAATCTCCTACCGCACCCAGCTCGGCGCCTCGGTGACCCGCCACGAGTGGGACCCGCTGCAGTCGGTCCGCCACCAGGAGAGCCTCGTCTACAGCGCGGCCGCGCAGATCCACACCCGCATCCACGCGCTGCTCGGCGCCAACAACCTCGGCAACGCCACCAGCTACCGCGAATTCGTCGTCGCCTTCATCCGCCGCTACGGCCTCGGCGGCAGCTTCTGGGACGAGCACCCCGAGCTCGACGAGCAGCGCTACGCGATCACCTCGGTCGAGCTCGGCAACGAGCCCTACTTCGGCGAGATGTCGGCCACCCTCTACGCCGACACCGTGCGCCCGACCCTGGAGGCGATCCGCAGCCTCGGCCTGCCGGTGAAGGTGATCCTCCCCAGCCGCGTCTACGGCTCCGACACCGCCTGGATCGACACGCTCTACTCGCGCATCCCCAGCCTCAACAACTACTTCTACGCCTTCGCCGACCACCCCTACTGGTACGGGCGGGACCCGGCGACCATCAGCTCCGCCGGACCCTTCGGCCGGGTCGAAACCCTGCGCCGGCGGATGAACGAAGAAGGCGCCTCGGCGAAGCCGATCTGGATCACCGAGTACGGCCAGTCGACCGCCCTCTGCGGCACCGAGTGCGTCAGCGAGACGGCCCAGGTCGAGCACCTGAGGAAGTTCCTCGACCTGGCGATCAACCGCGGCGACCTGAAGATCGAGACCTTCTTCGCCTTCCAGCTGCGCGACCGCAGCTCCAGCCCCACCGACCGCGAGCATGGCTTCGGCCTGCTGCGCTACAACGGCAGCGCCAAGCCCTCCTACTCGCTTGTGCGCGGGCTGATGCAGCAGTACCGCGGGTAACGCCGAGGCGACAGCCCCGACGACGGGGCTCGCTACGGTGTGAACGGTGAAGATCGCCCGCGCAAAGCGGATCGTCGCCGCCCTCGCCGCCTTCCTGGCCCTGGGCGCCGTCGGCTCCCCTCCCGCCCTCGCCGAGCTGCCGGCCTGGGCCCCACAGTTGACGCTGGGGATCGACGGCGGCTACATGGGCTGGAGCGAGACCGAAGTCGAGGAGCGGGCCGCGTTCGGCGCCGCCGTCACCCGCCATGAGTGGGACCCGGCAGCACCCGTCGCCGACCAGGACGGGGTGATGGAAGTCGCCTCCGCCGAAATCGGCACCCGGGTCCACGCCCTGCTCGGCGCCAACCGGCTGCCGCCGGCCGGCCACTACCGGCAGTGGGTGCTCGAGTTCGTCGGCCGCTACGGCCTCGGCGGCAGCTTTTGGGCCGAGCACCCGGAGTACGACGAGGAGCGCTTCGCGATCACCTCGGTCGAGCTCGGCAACGAGCCCTACTTCGGCGAGATGTCGGCGGAGGAATACGCCGAAACGGTGCTGCCGACGCTGCGGGCGATCGAGGCGCTGGAGCTGCCGGTGACCGTCGTCCTGCCGAGCCGGGTCTACGGATCCGACACCTCCTGGATGGACTCGCTCTACGACCGCATCCCCGACCTCAACGATCTCTTCGACGCCTTCGCCGACCACCCCTACTGGTACGGGCGCAGCCCGGCGGCCCCCGGGCCGGCCGGACCGCTGGGGCGGATCGCGACGCTGCGGCAGCGGATGGACGAGCTCGGCGCCGCCGAGAAGCCGATCTGGATCACCGAGTACGGCCAGTCGACCGCCCTCTGCCGCGAAGAGTGCGTCTCCGAGGAAGCCCAGGCGCGGCATCTGCGACAGATGCTGGTCGCCGTCCTCCTCAATCCGGAGTGGCAGGTGGAGATGCTCTCGTTCTTCCAGCTGCGCGACCGCGGCACCGGCAGCGGCGACCGCGAGCTGCAGTTCGGGCTGCTGCGCGAGGACGGCAGCCCCAAGCCGGCCTACGAGCTGGCCCGGGCGGCCGTGCAAGCCTTCCGTTAGCCCCCTTACAGTCCCGTCCGATGCGGACGGTGATCGCCACCTCTTTCACGCCCACGCTCGACTCCGGGCGGGCGCGCCGGACCCACGGAATCGTGCGGGCGCTGGCGGCGCTGGGCCCGGTCGAGCTCGTCTACGGAGCGTTCGGGGCCGAGGACCCCGACCCCGCCTACGAGTGGATCGAGAACCTGACCATGCACCGGGTCGAGCGGCCCGGGGCGCTGGAGCGGCTGCCCGCCTACGCCCGCGCCCGCGCCCGCCGCGTTCCCGAGGAATTCGCCCGCGGGATCTGGCCGGGGGTCGCTCGGCGCACCTCCGAGCTCTGCGGCGGCGACGAGGGGACGCGGATCGTCGCCGAGGGACCGGTCGCGGCGGCGGCTCTGCTGCCGCTGGCCTCGCGGCGGCCCGCCGTCTACGACGCCCACAACCTCGAGTCCGCCTTCCGCCACCGCCTCGACGACGTGAAGATGTCCCAGACCGAGATCGAGCGCTTCGAGCGGCTGCTGCTCGAGACCTTCAGCGAGAACTGGATGGTCTCCCCGGCCGACGTGGAGGGGGCGGCGGCGCTGGCGCCGGAGGCCAACCTGCGGCTCGTGCCCAACGTCGTCGACGTTGCCGGAATCGAGCCGGTACCCCCCCGTGCCGATGAGCGGAAGGTGCTTTTCGTCGCCGACCTGTCCTACGAGCCCAACCGCGGTGGGCTGCGTTTCCTGCTCGAGGAGGCGATGCCGGCGCTGTGGGAGCGCGCCGCCGACGTCGAGCTGGTCGTCGCCGGCAAGGGCAGCGAGGCGATCGAGGCCGGCGACCCGCGGGTGCGGCCGAGCGGCTTCGTTCCCGACCTGCGCGACCTCTACCTGCAGGCGGGCGCCGTCGCGGTGCCACTGCTGGAGGGCGGCGGCTCGCCGCTGAAGTTCGTCGAGGCGCTCGCCTACCG
>DATEOT010000093.1:0-9334 GCA_035273795.1 Solirubrobacterales bacterium
GCGAGCAGGCCGTAAGCGGTCGCCCGGGGCCCGCCGAGCCGCCGCTCGATCGGCCGCTCGAGCGTGTAGCCGACCACCGCGGCCGGAACGAACGAGAGGCCCAACAGCAGGGCGCGGCGGCCGTCGAATTGCCGCGCCTCTTCGGCGATCGTCCGGCGCTGCCCGATCAGCAAGGCCACCGCGGCGCCGGTGTGGAGGGCCACCTCGAAGCTCTTGCGCAGCTCCGGGTCGATCCCGTCCCAGTCCCAGCCGGCGAGCCAGGGTACGAGCACGATGTGGGCGGAGCTGGAGACGGGCAGCAACTCGGCCGGCCCTTGAACCAGGCCGAGGGCGATCGCGCGCCCGGCCGGGAGGCCGCCGTCGCTCAAGCTTGGGAGGAGCCAGCCGGCTCCGGCGCGCCGGCCGGCTCGCCCTCGTCCGCACCCGGGCCACCGCCGCGCCGCCGCTTGATCAGCAGGTAGGCGCCGAGGACGACCACCCCGACGACGACCAGGTAGTCGAGGAAGTGCAGGTGCTCGCGCCACTCTTCCCAGTTGCTGCCGACGCTCTTGCCGATCAGGGCCAGCATCAGCACCCACGGGATACAGCCCAGCGTGGTCAGCACCGTGAAGCGCCAGAACGGCATCTTCGCCACCCCGGCCGGCAGCGAGATGAAGGTGCGAATGATCGGCAGCATCCGCGAGAAGAAGATCGTCGCGTCGCCGTAGCGGGCGAAGAAGTCGTCGGCCCATTTCAGGTGCTTGGGGCTGATGTGGATCAGCTTGTTTTTTTCGAGGAGGTCGATGCGGCCGTAGTAGCCGGCCGCGTAGGCGATCCAGGAGCCGACGAGGTTGCCGAGCACTCCCGCCGCCACAACCCCGAGCAAGGTCAGGTCGCCGGCGGCGACGCTGGCCCCGGCGAAGAGCATGATCGCCTCGCTCGGTACCGGCAGGCAGGCGGACTCGAGGGTCATCAGCGCGAACACCGCCGGCAGTCCGGTGCTGCTGATGAAGTCGGTTCCCCAGTTGACGATCGGGTCGAGGAAGAAATCGGTAACGCTGGCGAGCGGCAAGAGCAGCATCGTGTGAGCGGGCATTCTAGGGACGCCGGTTACCAGCAACTAAACTCGGGTCCTCATGCGCCGGTTGAACCACCCCGTCTACCGCAACCGGATCCAGCAGATCGCGGCCGACGCCCTGCTGATCGCGCTGGCGTACTTTCTCGCCTTCCAGCTGCGCTTCCTCGACGATCCGAACGGCTGGCCGCAGCGTTACGAGACGCTCTTCGCCCAGACGGTCGGCTTCGTCATCGCCGGCAAGCTGATCGTCTTCTACGCCTTCGGGCTCTACCAGAAGTGGTGGCGCTACGTCAGCGGCCGGGACTTCCTCTTGATCCTCCGCGCGGTCACCGTCGCGAGCGCCCTGCTGGTCATCGTCTTCGCCGTCGCCCAGCCCTTCGAGCACACGCTGCCGCGCTCGGTCGAGGTGATGGACTTCCTGCTCACGGCCCTGCTGATCGCGGGTGCGCGCCTGGCCGTGCGCCTGGTGGTCGAGCGGCCGACCCGCGGTGCCCGGATGCCGAAGCACGAGGTGCTCGTCGTCGGTGCCGGCTCCGGCGGCCAGATGGTGGTCCGCGAGCTGCAGCTCAACCCCAACCTCGGCGCCACCGCGATCGGCTTCGTCGACGACGATCCGCGCAAGCGGGGGATGCGGATGCTGGGCCTGAAGGTGCTCGGCGCGACCCGCGAGATCGAGAAGATCCTCGACGAGACCAACCCCGACGAGGTCGTGATCGCGATCCCCTCGGCACCCGGAACCCTGCGCGGCCGCATCGTCTCCGCCTGCCGCGATCGCGAGATCAAGGTCCGCACCCTGCCGACCGTCTTCGAGCTCCTGCGCGGCGGCGTCCAACTCAACAAACAGCTGCGCGATGTCCAGGTCGAGGACGTGCTCGGGCGCGAGCCGATCGTCCGCGAGCTCGACCGGGTCGGCGCCTACCTGCGCGACCGCATCGTCCTCGTCACCGGCGCCGGCGGCTCGATCGGCTCCGAGCTCTGCCGCCAGATCGCCCAGGTGAAACCGCGCCTGCTGGTGATGCTCGACCACGCCGAGGACAACCTCTTCCAGATCGACCGCGAGATGGTCGAGGAGCGGCACTTCGCCAGTTGCGAGTCGGTGCTGGCGGACTGCAAGGAGCCGCACCGGATGCTCGAGGTGATGCAGCGCTTCAAACCCGACGTCGTCTTCCACGCCGCCGCCTACAAGCACGTGCCGCTGATGGAGGCCAACCCGTTGGAGGCGGTCCGCAACAACGCGATCGCCACCCGCGTCACCGCCGAGACCGCCGCCGCCTCCAAGGTCGAGCGCTTCGTCCTCATCTCCACCGACAAGGCGGTCAACCCGAAGACGGTGATGGGCGCCTCGAAGGCGATGGCCGAGTGGATCGTCCAGGCCGCCGGCGAGAAATATCCCGAGACCCGCTTCGCCTCGGTCCGCTTCGGCAACGTGCTCGCCTCCTCCGGCAGCGTCGTCCCGATCTTCCGCGGCCAGATCGAGCGCGGCGGGCCGGTGACGGTCACCCACCCGGAGATGACCCGCTACTTCATGACGATCCCCGAGGCGGTGCAGCTGGTGATCCGCGCCGGCGACATCGGCGCCGGCAAGGGAGAGGTCTTCGTCCTCGACATGGGGGAGCCGGTGAAGATCGTCGACCTCGCCCACAACATGATCCGGCTCGCCGGCTACGAGCCCGAGCAGGACATCGCGGTCGAGTTCACGCAGCCGCGCCCCGGCGAGAAGCTGCACGAGGACCTCTTCTCCGAGGGCGAGGAGGTGCAGCCGACGGCGGCGCGGCGGATCAGCCGGGCGGTCAGGCGCATGGCGATCGACCAGGAGTGGGTCGAGTCCACCCTCGAGTCCTTGGAACACCTCGTTCTGGCCGGCGACGAGGCTAATTTGGCCGAGCGAGTGGTGGAGCTGATCGCCGCCCCCGGCGGCGACGCGGCGACGGTCGCCTCCAACGAATAGCCTCTCGCAGCCACTTTGGTCGACGTGCTCGAACAGATCGGAGCTTTCGCTGGCTTGGCTGCGTTCCTCGGCCTGGCCGTGCTTGCGCTCCTCTCGTTCACCCAGGGGCGGGATATCCGCCGCCTGCGCGAGTGGGCGGGGTCGGCACCGGAGCGCGACGCCGACCGCAAGGAGCAGACCTCGACCATCGCCGCCCAGCGGGCGGAGGAGCTGCGGGCGCTGGAGGAGGCGCGAACGGCCGAACAGGAGGCTGTCTCGAGCCGGGAGGAGCGCCGGCGCCGGCGCGAGGAGGGCCTACCCGAGCAGTCCACGGGCGACCGGGTCCGCAGCCGCTTCTCCGGCCTCGGCGAGACGGCCTCTCGCCCGAGCTCCCTGATCGCCCTCTTCGTCGTCCTCCTCGCGCTCGCCGGCGGCGCGGCCTATCTCCTCGTCGGCGGCTCCGACGACGGCAGCGACGGCAGCGGCTCCAAACAGGCCGCGGCGAAAGTGAAGCCAGCCGAAATCGAGGTCAGCGTCCTCAACGGAACCTCGGTGCCCGGGCTGGCGGCGACCTTCGGCGACAAAGTCGAGGGCAAGGGCTTCAGCCTTGGCGCCGTCACCAACAGCCCCCAGAGCTTCGCCGAAAGCGTCGTCATGTTCCGGCCCGGGCACAAGCCCGAGGCTCGCCAGGTCACTAAGCAGATGGGCATCCAGAAGCTGCAGCCGATGAACGGCGAAATCGAATCGATCGCGGCCGAGGCTGACGTCGCCGTGGTGGTCGGCGAAGACGATGCCGAAGCGGCGGAATGATGAGGGGCTCGTCCCTGGCCGCGCAGCCGCGATCGTCTTCGCGCTCCTCGTCCTCGCCACGGTAGCCGCCTTCGCCTACGCCCAGCGCGTCAAGCGCGACCCGCTGGTGCTCGACCGGGTCAGCTTCACCGGCTTTCCGGTTCTCGACCCCGATGACCCGGTGCGCAACTTCACCCCCAACGGGGATTGTCGCTACGACGAGATCAGGATCCGCTTTCGCGTCACCCAGTCCCACGTCGGCACCGTGCAGGTGGTCAAGCCGGGCGGTCGGGTCGTGATCACCCTGGCGAGGGACGAGTTCCTCAAGCGCTACACCTTCTTCGACTTCTACTGGGACGGCCGCATGCGCGGCGGTGGCATGGCACCCCCCGGTCGCTACAAGCTGCGAGTGAAACTCGGGTCCGAGCGGACGCTGGTGACGCCGGGATCGATCCGTCTGCACCGGGCGCGGGAGAAGACGAAATCATTCTGCGTGACGGAAGAGGGCCCCGGCGGCCTGGGCGCGGGGTCGAGACCTTGAGCGAGCTCCTCGCCGGCGCTGGCGTGCTGCTCGTCGCCGCCGCCTGCGCCGGCGCGATCCTGCTGCCGCCCGGCCGCCTGCGCGGCGTCGTGATGGTGCTGGCGATGGTCCTCTTCCCAGTCCTGATCGCCGGCGACCAGTGGCACACGGCCCAGATCGTCGACCTCCGCCACGACGAGGTGCGGATAGTCGCCCTGCTCGCGATTGCCGCCGTCGTCATCGCCCTGCTCACCTACCTCTTCCGCCGCTGGCCGATCCTGCTGCCGCTGGCGATCATCTTCGCCCTCCCGTTCCGGGTCCCGCTCGAGGCGGGCGGGGACACCGCCAACCTGCTGGTACCGCTGTACCTGGTGATAGCCGCGGCCGTCCTCGCCACCCTCCTGCGCGACTGGTCGGATCCACCAAGCGCCCATCCGCCGCGCGCGCTGGCCTGGGTGCTGGCGGCCGTAGTTGCCCTGTACGGGTTGCAGACCCTCTACTCGGAGGACTTCTCGCAGGGACTGCAGAACCTCTGCTTCTTCCTCGTCCCCTTCACGATCGCCTACCGGCTCCTGAGGGAGGTGGAGTGGGACCGTCGCCTGTTGCGCTGGGCGCTCGTGGTCGTGGCCGCGGAGGCGGTGGTGTTCGTTCTGATCGGCAGCGCCGAGTGGCTGACCCGCGAGCTGTTCTGGAACGACCAGGTGATCAGGTCGAACGAATTCCACACCTACTTCCGGGTCAACTCGATCTTCTGGGATCCCAACGTCTACGGTCGCTACCTGGCCCTGGTCACCGTCGTCGCCACCGCGGCGCTGCTCTGGGCACGGACCCGCGAGACCTTCTGGTTGCTGACAGGATTGATCGTCGTCCTCTGGATCGGCCTGGTCCCGACCTACTCGCAGTCGAGCTTCATCGCCCTGCTGGCGGGGCTCGCGGTCCTGGCGGCGGTTCGCTGGGGCAAGCCCCGCTGGACCCTGGCGGCGGTGGCGGTCGGCTGCGTCGGCGTCGCCGCGGTCGTCCTGCTGGCGGGTGGCCGGGTCGACGTCGACCGCATCAACATCATCACCGGGGGCAGGGCCAACCTCGTCGAGGGCGGCGCCGAGCTCTTCTCCGAACGCCCCCTCTGGGGCTCCGGCTCCGGCTCCTTCCAGGAGGCCTACAAAGACCACCGCGAGGACAAGGACGTCCCGGTCTCCGAGTCCCATACCGAGCCGATAACCGTTGCAGCCGAGCAAGGCCTAATAGGACTGCTTCTCTACCTCTCTCTGATCGTAATCGCGCTTTGGACCCTCGGCCGTGGCCTCTGGACGTCCCCTCCGGCGGGTGGCGACGATCGGGAGGACTCTCCCGGCAGGGAGAGCCCTCGATCGGAGACAGGACCCGCCGGCCTAGCTGCCCGAGCAGCGATCTTGGCGGCCTTCGTCGCGCTCCTCGTCCATACGCTGTCGTACGCCGGTTTTTTCGACGATCCGATCACCTGGGTGCTCTTGGCGATAGGAGCGTCATTGGCGCACGCGGCAGCGCCCACGATCCGCGACCCGGCGTAGGGTCCCCGCATGTCGGGATACCTGCGACGGCTGGCCACCACGGGTGCCGCTTACACCGCCGCGAGCATCCTCTCGAAGCTGATCGCGGTCGCCCTGCTGCCGCTCTACACGCGCTTCCTCAGCACCGAGGACTACGGCGCCGCCGAGGTCCTCTTCTCCGCCGTCGTCGCCGCCAGCATCGTCGTCCGCTTCGGCCTGATCGAGGCGATTCTGCGCTTCTACTACCTCGAGGACGAGGACCCGCGGGAGGTCGTGCGCAGCACCTTCGCCGGCCTCTTCTGGCTCTCGACCGCCGGGGCGCTCCTGGCGCTCCCCTTTGCCGGCCCGATCTCCGATCTCCTGCTGCCGCTCGACGAGGGCGATCCTCTCTACGAGTCCGCGCCCGACCTGGTCCGGATCGCGATCGGCGGCCTCTGGGTGCTGACCATGTGGGAGTTCCTGCTCACCCTCTTCCGGCTCGAGGAGCGGGCGCGCGCCTTCTTCGTGACGACGATCCTCAACGTCCTCGCCGCGATCGCGCTGACGGTGGTGCTCGTCGTCGGCTTGGACGAGGGCGCTCGCGGGCTGCTGCTGGGGAGCTACGCGACCGGCGCCGCCTTCGTCGTCGGCCTGGCCCTGCTGCAGTGGCGCCGCCTCTCGCTGCGCTTCGACGCCGGGTTGCTGCGGCGCCTCTTACGCTTCGGACTGCCGACGATGCCGGCCGAGGTCTCGCTCTACCTGCTCAACTTCGTCGACCGCCTGATCATCGCCCGCACCGTCGGCCTCGCCGAGGCCGGCCTCTACTCGCTGGCGGTCAAGTTCGCGCAGGCGGTCAACGTCCTCGTCCGCGGCTTCCAGCTCGCCTGGCCGCCCCTCGCCTACTCGATCCGCAGCGACGAGGAGGCTCGCCGTGTCTACGCCACCGTCGCCACCCTCTTCGTCGCCGGCTGCGCCTTCGTCGTCGCCGGCATGTGGCTGTTCTCGCGCTGGATCGTGCGGGCGCTGGCGGACCCGAAGTTCTTCGAGTCCTACGAAGCGATCGGCCTGATCACCATCGGCGTCACGCTTTACGCGCTCTACCAGGTACTGGTCGTGATCCTCGGCCGCACCGGCCGCACCGAGTTCAACTTCCCGGCGGCGATCGGCGCCCTCGTCGCCAACGTCGCCCTCAACCTCCTACTCGTGCCGCCGCTGGGGATCGTCGGCGCCGGCCTGGCGTTGGCTCTCTCCTACCTCCTCGGCCTGGGCCTGATGTACGCGTTCACCCAGCGCCTCTTCCCGGTGCCCTACGAGTGGGGCAGGTTGCTGCGCGTGACCGTCGCCGTCGCCGCGATCGTCGGCCTGGCGGAACTTCTCGTCCCCACCGACGGCCTCGACGGCTTCCTCCTCCGCGCCCTGCTTCTCGCCGCCTACCCCCTGGCCCTGTGGGCGACCGGCTTCTTCACCTCAGAAGAGCGCCGCTGGCTCTCCTACATCCGTCGCCCGAAGGAGCTGCTGGCGAGCCTGCAAGCGATGCGGGCCGAACCCGCGGTCGACGGCCGCGTCCCCGAGGTCTACGAGGTGGAGCGAATGGACGAGGACATTCGGAACTGAGCACGGTCGCGTAGGGATTCGCCGCGATCGGGGAGCAGCGCCTGGCGGGCATGAGCCCAGAAGACCGCCGCGGGGCGGTTTGGGAGGACGCTCGCGGCAAGAGCTCGCAGCGCGTAGGACCAGGCGGTGAGGACGCGCACGGCGAGGGCCGCTAGGCGACCATGGTGCTTACGCATGTAGAGGTCGCGGTTGCGGTGGAATTCGACGATCCGAGGCAGGCCCCTGGCGAGGTCGGTCGAGAGCTGGTCGTGGTGGACGGCCTCGGCCTCGGGGACGAAGAGAGAGTGCCAGCCGGCGTCGGCGAGGCGCTTGGCGAAGTCGCACTCGTCGTAGTAGACGAAGAAAGCCGGGTCCATGTACTCGACGGCGGCGGCAGCCTCGCGCCGCACCATCAGCGCGCTCGACTGCGCCCAGTCGACACGGCGGGTGGCGCCGCCAACGCTCTGCACCGTGAACCTGCGGTGGAGTAAGAGCGCCCCCACCGCCGCGGTGCCGACGCCAGGAAAACGCCAGGCGGAGGGGACGGGATTGCCGTTGGAGTCGAGCAGCTGCGCGGTTGCCGCGGCCGCTTCCGGGTTCGCCTCGAGCGCGGCGATCAGCGCCGCCGCCGCCCCGGGCCGCAGCTCGGAGTCCTCGTTCAGCAGCAGGCAGTACCTGCCACGCGCCTCCCGCATCAGGGTCGAGTCGTTCTCCGCCTTGCCGGTTCGCCGCTCCAGCGCGATCAGCCGGATCTCGCCGCCGAGCTCCCGCACCGCCTCCGCCGAGCCGTCGTCGGAGGCGTTGTCGAGGACGAGGATCTCCCGCTCGACCCCCGCCGGGTGGGTGCGCTCGATCGAGGCCAGGCAGGCGAGCAGGTACTCGCGGCCGTTCGTGTTCACGACGCAATAGGAGAGCGTGGGCGCCAAGGGGGTCACGATAATCCGCTGCATCCATGGAGGTTCAACTCGTCGACCCTTCGGCCTTCACGCCGCCCTACGACCGCGCCCTGGCAGCGGCGCTCGCGCGTGCCGGCGCCGAGGTCGAGCTGCTGACCAGCCACTTCCTCTACGGGCCCGTGCCGCCGGCCGAGGGCTACCGAGTCAGCGAGTGCTTCTACCGCCGTTCCGCTGCGCGCGGCCTCGATGCCCGGGCACGCCTTCCCTTCAAGGCCGCCGAGCACGTTCCCGACATGCTCCGATTCCGCCGCGCCGCCGCCGCTGACGTCGTCCACTATCAGTGGCTGACGGTGCCTCCGCTCGACGTCCACCTGCTGCCTCCGCGCCGGCCGCGGGTGATGACCGCCCACTACATCCTGCCGCCGCAACCGAGTCGCCGGCAGGTCCGCGCCGCCCGCCGCGCCTTCGGCGCCATGGACGCCGTCGTCGCCCACTCCGAGCACAGCGCCGCGCGGCTGCGGGACGAGGTCGGCCTCGATCCGGCGAAGGTCCGCGTCATCCCCCACGGGGCCTTCGACTACCTGACGAAGCTGCCGGCGGAGAGCCCGCTGCCGGCGGAGCTGGAGGGGGCCGAGGGGCCGGTGATCCTCTGCTTCGGGCTGATCCGCCCATATAAGGGAACCGAGAACCTGCTGGAAGCCTTCCGCCGGATTCAGGGGGCCGAGCTCTGGATCGTCGGCAATCCGCGGATGGACCTCGGGCCGCTGCGGAAGCTCGCGGCCAGGGCCGAGGGCCGCGTCCGCTTCGTCACCCGTTTTGTCGACGACGCCGAGATCCCGGCGATCTTCCGCCGCGCCGACCTCGTCGTCCTCCCCTACCTCGACGCCGAGCACTCCGGCGTTCTCTACACCGGCCTCGCCTTCGGCAAGCCGCTCCTCCTCAGCGCGGTGGGCGGTTTCCCGGAAGTGGCCGAGAGCGGCGCCGCCCGCCTGGTGCCGCCCGGCGACACCGCCGCCCTCGCCATGGCGCTCGAGGAGCTGGTCGCCG
>DATEOT010000094.1:0-5549 GCA_035273795.1 Solirubrobacterales bacterium
GTAGATCGGGTGGCCGTAGACGCGGTTGTAGAGGTAGGTGTGCTCGTAGACCTCGCGGACCGAGGTGCCGATCGTCTTCCAGTACATCTGCGGCTGGTTGTAGGTGGCGCCGCCCGGGCCGAGGAAGACCGAGTAGGGGAAGGACGGGTGGTAGTCGACGTAGGGGAAGGCCGCGAGCGAGAGCGGGAAGGCGTCGCCGATCCGCGCCCGCAGCGCCCGCACGTAGCGGTCGGCGGCGGCGTACTTGCCCTCGTAGTCGGCCTCGGCGTCGATCGCGAAGCAGTCGGCGCCGCGCTGCGCCGCCATCGCCGAGACCCGCGCCTCGGCCAGCGGCTGATCGCCGTAGACGAAGTGCCAGGCGCAGACGCTGAGCCCGGCCCGGTGCAGCGCCTGCACCAGGCCGCGGCTGAACTGGCTCCAGTAGTCGTCGCCGTCGCCGGACTTGACGTAGACGGTGCCGACGTCGTTGCGCTTGGCGCGGGCGACGATCGCGCCGATGCTGCCCGCCTCGGAGCGGTCGACGTACCAGACCCACTGCCCCTGCCGGTCGAAGGCGCTGTTGCTGACGTTGCCGCCGGGTTCCACCTGCCCGGCGCCGCCGGTGTCGGCCGCCCCGGCAGGCGTGAGCACGGCCGCGACGAGCGCGGCGAGGATGGCAAGCAGCGCGAAGGCGCCGCGTCTCCTTTGACTTCGAGGACCCACGACCAGTTCCAACACGGTAATGATCGCGGGGCTGCGGCTATGGGTAGAGCGAGGACATGAACGAACCGCTGCTGTTGATCCACGGGCTCGGCGGCACCCGCAGCGTCTGGGAGCCGGTGATCCCGCTCCTGGAGGGGGATCGCGAGGTGCACGCCGTCGACATGCCCGGCTTCGGCACGACCCCGCCGCTGCCGGCGGAGGTCGAGCCGACCGCCGCGGCCCTCGCGCGGGCCGTTCACGAGGAGTGCGTTCGCAACGGGGTCGAGCGCCCGCACGTCGCCGGCAACTCGCTCGGCGGCTGGGTGGCGCTCGAAATGGGGCGGCGCGGCTGGGCGGCCTCGGTCACGACCCTCTCCCCCGCCGGGCTCTGGTCGCGCCCGCTCGGCGAGCCCACTGGCGGCGGCGCCCGGATGCTGCTGCGCGGCTCGCCATGGGTGAAGGCGGTGCGCCCCCTCCTCTCGGCGGCGCTCCGGTTTCCGGCGACGCGCCACGCCGCCTTCCAGTCGATCGCGGCCCATCCGGAGCGGATCCCGCCCGAGGCGGCCCGCGAGCTCGTCTTCGGCTGGCTCGAGGGCGAGGGCTACGACGCCGCCAACCGCGCCATGCGCAACCACGTCTTCGACCCCGAGGGCTACCCGGAGGAGGTGCCGGTGACGATCGCCTGGTGCGAGCGCGACCAGCTGCTCGGCCCGCCGAAGCGCCACCGCCGGCCCGCCCACGCCCGCTTCCTCGTCCTCCCCGGCGTCGGCCACACCCCCACCTGGGACGACCCCGAGCTCGTCGCCCGCACCCTGCTCGAGGGCAGCGCCGTAAGCTCGACCCCACCCGTGCCCGCCGGACCCGAGGAGGAGCAGTGATCGTCGAGAGAACCGAGAACCCGATGTGGCTGTCGAACGCCTACCTGGTCGCCGACCCCGAGCGGAGGACCGGCGTCCTGATCGACGGCAACGACGAGGTGGGGCCGCTGCTGGAGCGGGCCGAGCGCGACGGGATCGAGATCACCCACGTCCTCGTCACCCACCCCCACCCCGACCACGTCGCCGGCCTCGCCGAGGCGCGGGCGCGGCTCGGCAACCCGCCGCTGGTCGCGCACGAGGCGACCGCGGCCGAGCTCGACGAGGAGGTCGAGATCGTCCTCGGCGACGGCGAGACGCTCGAGGCGGGCGGCCTGCACGTGGAAGCGATCCTCACCCCCGGTCACGCCACCGGTCACCTCGCCTACCTCGTCGACGGCAGCAACCTCTTCACCGCCGACGTTCTCTTCAAGGGGACCGTGGGCGGGACGATGGCCCCCGGCGCCAGCGGCTTCGCCGACCTCAAGGCCTCGGTGATGCGCCTGATGGAGCTGCACCCCGAAACCGTCGTCCACCCCGGCCACAAGGAGCCGACGACGATCGGCGCCGAGTGGGCGGAGAACCCCTTCGTGCGGATCTGGCGCGGACTCGACTCGACCGGCGAGGAGGAGGTAACGGTCTGGGACCGTCCCGCCATCCTGAAGCTCTGGGCTCCCGACTACGACGGCGGCAACAAGGCCTGGATCGTCTTCGGCGATTCAGGCGAGGAGGCGATCGTCGGCGGCTCCCAGGTCGAGAAATAACGCGAGACCGCGAGAGACGTCGCTATTCGACGTCTCTCGCGGTCTCGGTGAAGGAGATGGATGATCGCTAGCGGATCACTGCTTCCATCAGGATCCAGCAGCCGTCGGTGCTGGTCGCGGGGCGGAAGGAATTGCCCAGCGTCGGGGTGTAGACGAGGGTGTTGTCGCCGCCCGAGGAGCAGCGGACCATCGAGGTGACGTTGCCCTTCAGCGCCAGCTGCTGGCCCTTCTTCACCGGCACGTCGACGTCGAAGGTCTCGACCCGGTAGCTGCCGCTTTCCTCGTTGGCTTCGGTCTGGCCCTGGTAGCTGATGCGGGGGCCGTTGTAGACGACCTTGGCCTCGTTGGTGCCGAACAGGGTCGAGCGCTTCACCTTGGCGATCTGCAGCTTGAAGCTGCCGGGACCACCGGCGATCAGCCTGATCTTCTTGATCGTGCCGGTCTTCGGCGCGAGCTCGCCGCCATCGGGGCGACCGTAGGCTTCGTTCTGGACCATCGTGCAGGGGCCGGAGACGCCTTCGCCGCAACTGAGGCCGGGGAGCGAGTTGGACGGCTGCACAGTCGGATTGAGCTTCGAGCCGAACTTGACCGGGGCGGCCATGCTGGTGGCCGGGACGATCGTCATCGCGATGACTGCGATTGCGGCAAAGATGATCTTCTTCATTTCGGGTTCCTCCTGGGTTCGAGTTGGTCGACTTGATGTCGTGGACCCAGGTTCGCCCCAATCTCTCTTCTCTCCCAGGCACCCCAGGGGTGAACCAGCTCACCCCCTGCTGTGACAGACGGGATGCCCTTCCGCCAACTAAAGCTCGCGGCGGTTGACGATCCCGCTCTGCAGGGCGCGTTCGACCAGGGCCGCCCGCTTCTGGTTCTGCGGCAGATCGCCGACCTCGAGCTTCTCGAACAGCGCCCGCATGTGGGTCTTCACCGCGTCGACGCTGAGGTGGAGCCCTTCGCCGATCTGCTGGTTCGTCGCCGGGGTCGCAAAGGAGTCGCCCTCCTTGTATGGACGGCAGAGGGCGAGGAGGACCTTGCGCTGGGCCGGCGAGACCGTTGCGGCGAGCGGCACCTCGCCGGCGGCGACCGTGGCCTCCGGCGCATCCTCGCCGGGCCGCCGGTAGCGGACCAGCGTCCGCCCGAACCGCAGCGAGTCGCCGTCGCGCAGGTGGCATCGCCCGTGCACCCGCTCCTCGTTGACGAAGGAGCCGTTGCGGGAGAGGCCGTCGTCGACCAGCGTGCACTCGTCCCGCACCACCTTAACCTGCGCGTGCAGGGCCGAGACCTCCTCGTCCCAGCCCAGGCGCACGTCGGCCGAGGGGCCGCGGCCGACCCAGAGCTCGGCGTTCGCCTCGATCGGCAGGATCACCTGCTCTCCGTCCCCGTCGCGGAAGACGAGGAACGGCCGCCCCTCGCGTTCGGCCTCGATCTGGGCCTTCAGCTCGGGGGCGCTAGGAGGCATCGGCGAAACCCACGTGTGCGGCTGGCGAGTGCCGGACCGAGCAGGGGTAGGACGCAGGGAGGCCGAATGGCAGCGCCATTTGGCCGACTGAGGACGACGCCCTGCGAAGTGTGTCCGGCGCCGCCAGACGTGCGCGGGGGTTTCGCCGATGCCTCCTAAATGCGGATCTGTTGTCCATTTCCGGGATCTTTAGCTCTTTCACGTGAATTTGGACGAATGTGCGATGGGGAAACCGCACATTTGTCTGCACACTGCATCGATGAGCACCACCGATATCCAGGAATTCTTCTTCGACTGGTATCCGGTCTTCGGCGTCTTCTTCATGGCGATGCTGCTCTACGTCTTCCTGAAAATGACGCGGGGGATGCTGGGCACGACCAAGCCGGAGACGGTGAAGGCCAGCCGCACCGCGCCCGTCCTCTGGGAGGAGGTGCAGGGGGTCGACGCCGCCAAAGAGGAGCTTATGGACGTCGCTGCCTGGCTGCGCGAACCGGAACGGTTCGCCGCCCTCGGCGCGCAGGCGCCCCGCGGCGTCCTCCTCCACGGCCCGCCCGGCACCGGCAAGACGATGCTGGCCCGCGCGGTCGCCGCCCAGGCCGGGGTCGACTTCTTCGCCGCCTCGGGCTCGAGCTTCGTCGAGATGTTCGTCGGCCGCGGCGCCGCCCGCATCCGCCGCCTGTTCAAGGAGGCGCGCAAGTCCGGCCGCGCCGTGATCTTCATCGACGAGCTCGACGCGATCGGCGGCTCCCGCGGCTCCGGCGGCGGCGACGGCGGCAGCAGCGAGCGCGAGCAGGCGCTGAACCAGCTCCTAGTCGAGCTCGACGGTTTCGAGAAAGACCCGGGGATGGTGATCGTGATCGCCGCCTCCAACCACGTCGAAAAGCTCGACAGGGCGCTGTTGCGTCCTGGCCGCTTCGACCGGCTCGTGCTCGTCTCGCCTCCCGACCGCGACGGCCGCGAGGCGATCCTCCGCAGCCACGCCAAAGGCAAGCCCCTTGCCCCCGACCTCGACCTCGGCGACGTCGCCCGCAAGACGACCGGGATGACCGGGGCCCAGCTTGCCAACGCGCTCAACGAGGGGGCGATCATCGCCGGCCGCGCCGGGCGCTTCTACATGAGCCGCGAGGACCTCGACGAGGCGCTGCTGCGTCAGGCGGTCGGGTCCCAGCAGGCCCGTCGCCTCAACACCAAGGAGCGACGGATCGTCGCCTACCACGAGGCCGGCCACGCGCTTTGCCGCCGCCTCGTCGGGCTCGACCCACCGGAGATCCTCAGCATCGTCCCGCGCGGGCCGGCGCTCGGCTTCGTTGCCTCTTCGCCGCAGGAGGACAGCTACCTGAAGTCCCGCGAGGAACTGCTCGACGAGGTGGTGACGCTGCTGGGCGGTCGCGCCGCCGAGGAAGTGGTGCTGGGCGAGTCCTACTCCGGCGCCTCCGGCGACCTCGAGCGGGTCCACACGGTCTGCAAGCAGATGGTCTCCGAGTTCGGGATGGGGGTCGCGCTCGACCACGATGGCCCGCCGCCGATCGCCCTCCCCACCGGCGACTACGCCGTCTCCGACCAGACCCGGCGCGAGGTCGACCAGGCAGCGATGACGCTGGCGCGCGAGGCCTACCGCCGGGCGCGGGCGCTGATCTCTGCCAACCTCGAGGTGCTCGACCATCTGGCGGTGTTGGCGCTGGAGCGGGAGACGCTGACCCGCGAGGAGCTCGACGAGATCTTCGCCGCGCACGAGCTGCGGGGCTTGGTCGACTCACCGGGATCCGGCGCCGCGCTCGTGGCAATGAGCAG
>DATEOT010000095.1:0-34184 GCA_035273795.1 Solirubrobacterales bacterium
GAAGCCCCGCCCGGCAACCCCGCCGCCTTCGACGTCAGCTGGAGCTTCGAGTGCACCCCGGCCTGCCCGGGGGTTGCCGGCGGCACGATCCCCGCCGACAGCGACCCGCACACCGTCGAAGCCGACGCGAGCGGTCTGAAACCTGGCACCGCCTACGAGGTGACGCTGGTCGCGACCAACGCCGGCGGTCCGGCGAGCGCGGGGCCGGAGAGCTTCGCGACCGAGACCACCGCGCCGGAGGTCCTCAGCCAGAAAGCCTTCCCGACCGCGACCGAAGCCACCCTGCAGGCACAGGTCAATCCGGGCGGTCTCGAGACCTCTTACTTCTTCGAATACGGGCCGACGGCGAGCTACGGGCAGAGCACGCCGGTGAAGACGCTGAAAGCCGGCGGTGAGCCGGTCACGGCAAGCGCGCCGGTCTTCGGCCTGCAGCCGAGCACGACCTACCACTTCCGGGTCGTCACCTCGAACTCGGCGGGCACCGACGATGGAGACGACGCCAACTTCACCACGCCCGCTTCCGGGCCGGCTTCCGGCGCCTGCTCCAACGAAGCGATTCGGATCGCGCAGCGTGCCGAGTTCATGCCGCAGTGCCGCGCTTACGAGATGGTCTCGCCCGCGGACAAGAACGGCCACGGGGTCGAAGTCCGCAATGCCGCCCTCGGAGGGCTCAGCGTCTCGCCCGCCGTGTCGACCGACGGCGAACGGGTCCTGTACGGCGCCCAAACCGCCTACGCGGATGCCCAAGGCGGCATGCCGATCTCCTACCTGGCGCAGCGTACCCAGTCAGGCTGGGGGAGCGTTGCGGTCTCGCCAAGAGTCACGCTGAAATCCGCGCTCGCGGTGGAACCGGGCCTGCTGAGCCGGGTGACCATGAGCAATCCGAGCTTGACCGCATTCTTCGGGGACACCAGGCAGCCTCTGGTGCCGGAGGACACCGACGCGGTTTCCACCTGCCAACCTGAGATTGCTGACTTCGAACCTTGCGGACTGGACATGTACCAGTTCGGTCCCAATCAACGGGCCGACCTGCTGAGCCAGGGCGAAGGCGGTGTGCAGACTCCACGGGAAGTTCAACCCGGTGAAGGCATCTCGGAGGATGGCAGCCACGCCTTCTTCCTATCGGGAGCAGCGCTCGTGTCCGGAGACTCGGAACGAGCTGCCAACGCATGGGACGTCTACGAGCGGTCCGGAGGCGTTACCCGCCCTTTGAACAGGACGACCGCAGGGGACGCGATGGTAAACCGCTGCGGCTCCAAGCTCGCGAGGGTGGCGGCCGAGACGGAACCAGCCAGCCCGATCTCGGCGGACGGCTCCCGCGTCGTCTTCCAGGTTCCCAATGGCTTTGAAGGCGACCCGGATTGCGGGATCCCGCAACGACTCTACGTACGCGTGGACGACTCGAAAACCCTGTTCGTCAACGAGTCGCAGCGCTCCGAACCCGATCCGGCCGGCCTTCGCCCAGCCGAATTCCTGCAGATGTCCCGGGACGGCTCCGATATCTACTTCAACTCCGAAGAGATGCTGACCGACGACGCCACTCCGGGCGGCGGCCTCTACCATTTTGATGTCGATTCCGGTGAGCTCCAGCTGCTCCTTGGGAGCGTTGAGTTCCCGGGAGAAGTCAACTTTGGGTTCCTCAAGGTTGCCCCCGACGGCTCGAAGGCCTACTTCGGCAACTTTTCCCCGCCGCCGCCAGGCGAAGGTGAAGCAGGCGAATCCTTTCTTTACGAATGGGATGGCGACGCCGTCCACTGGGTCGCTTCCAGTCCCAGCTTCCATTTGGGCGGCGTCGACATCAACACCAGCCGTAAGCTGAGTGCGGACAACCGCTATCTGCGCCTGGTCACGTCGGCGCAACTGACCGCCTTCGACAACGAAGGGTTCCGTGCCGTCTACCTCTACGACAGCGTTGAGCGAGCCCTGACCTGTGTTTCCTGTGATCCGGCCGGGCAGCGTCCGGTGGGCAGTCAGCCCCGATCCTCGGCGATAGTCGAGGCCGCACCGGTTCTCGATAACGGCTCCCTCGTCCTCGAGAGTGGTGACCAGCTCGTCGCCGCGGATACGAATCTGAGGCGTGACGTCTACGAATTCCGCGACGGCAGGCTGCACCTGCTTTCGGCGGGGTCGAGTTCTAACGACGTCTTCCTATTCGGCCAGAGCGCTGACGGCCGGGATGTCTTCCTCGCCACCAACCAGCGTCTGACGCTGAGCGATCGGGACCACGCGCTCGACATCTTCGACGCCCGGGCGGGTGGAGGGTTCGTCGAACAATCCGCTCCCCCGCCAGATGCATGCCAGGGCGACGGTTGTCAGGGGCCGGCCGCCTCGGCTCCCGCGCCGCGACAGGCCGGCTCCGCCGGACTAAACGGCCCGGGCAACCAGAAGGCTCGGCGCAAGCAACGCTGCCCGAAAGGAAAGCACCGGAAGAAGGCACGCAACGGCTCAAAGGCACGCTGCGTCAAGAACAAGTCCAGTCAGCACAACTCGCGAAAGGGCCGGTGAAGGTCATGCGTTCGTACAACATCGATGCGCATCGCCGTCATCGTGTCCTGATGGGCGCCCTCGCAGCCTTTGCCGCGTTCGCCGCCTGGATGGCCGCCGACGCGGCGGCGGACGTCGAACTGGTTCCTGGCAGCTTCTCGGCGGACAGCTACGAGGCCGATCGCTCGACCCCCGACGCTCGTGCGGGCGCCCGCCCCAGCGCCAACGTCAACCTGTTCAAGGTCGCGCTGGCTCCGGAAGGGAATCTCACCGGGAGGATCCGCGATACCGAGACCCTGCTGCCCGCCGGGTTCAGCGGCAATCCCGAGGGGACTCCAAAGTGTCCTCGAGCCGATTTCGAAGCGATGAACCTGGAACGCGGAGCATGTCCGGCCGCCAGTCAGGTTGGGCTGCTCACGCTCAGCCGGGCGGCTTCCGAAACTCCGTCGGAAGCGGCAGTCTATCTACTGGAGCCACAGTCCGGTGTCCTGTCCGAACTCGGGTTCAGCGAACTCACTGTCGCCACCTATATCCAGATCAAGCTCGACCCCGCAACCGACCGGCTGGTGGCGACCGTAAGCAAGACGTCCGAAGGTCTGGAGGTCGACGAAGTCGAACTTGTCCTCTGGGGTGTGCCGGCCGATTCGAGTCATAACGTCGAAAGAGCCGCATGTGGCCAGGCAAGGGACGTTACTTTTGCGGCGCCTCCCTGCCCGGTTGCCGTTCCGCGGAAACCGTTCATCACCAATCCCACCCAGTGTGGTGTGCCGCAGACCACCGATTTCAAAGTCAACTCCTGGACCGAGCCGACCGTGTTCGCCTCGGCCGCATACACCTCGCCGGAGCCGATCTACGGCTGCGACAAGCTCGTCTTCAAGCCCTCGCTGAGCGCAGACGCCAGTTCGCAGTCCACCGAATCCGCCTCGGGCTTCTCCGTCCACCTGGACCTCCCCCAAAACGAAGACCCCGACGGGCTCGGCACCCCACCGCTGAAGACCGCACGGGTGACGCTGCCCGAGGGCATGTCGATCAACCCGGCCTCAGCCGGCGGGCTCGGCGCCTGCACCGACGCCCAGCTCGGCTTGAAGACCGACAGCCCCAACCTCTGCCCGGACAACGCCAAGCTCGGTTCGGTCACGGTCAAGAGCCCGGCGCTGGAGAACCCCGTCCAAGGCTCCTTCTACCTGCGCACCCAGAACTCGACCGATCCCGAATCCGGTGAGATGTACCGGGCGGCGCTGGTCCTCGAGGACCCTGAGCGCGGCCTGCTGATCAAGCAGCCCGGCCAGATCAAGGTCAACAAGGACACCGGCAGGATCGAAACGGTCTTCGCCGACAACCCCCAGCTGCCGGTCTCCTCGATCGACATCGAGCTCAAGTCCGGCCCGCGGGCGACGCTGCAGACCCCCGAGGCCTGCGGCACCTACGCCACCGACTACGAACTGACCTCGTGGGGGGGCCAGGTGGTCAAAGGCCAGAGCAAGTTCGTCGTCAACCAGAACTGCGACGCGGGGACGAGGTTCGCCCCCGGCTTCGAGGCCGGGACCGTCAACCCCGTCGCCGGCAAGAGCTCTGCCTTCACGATGCAGATCACCCGCGCGGACGGTGAACAGGACGTCTCGCAGATCGAGACGACCCTGCCCGAGGGTCTGTTGGCAAAACTGAAGGGCGTCGCCCTCTGCGGCGAGGCCCAGGCGCCGAGCGGCAGCTGCCCGGCGGCAAGCCAGGTCGGCACCGCCACCGTGGGAGCCGGCGCTGGCTCCAACCCGATCTACGTCCCCGAGCCGGGCAAGGCCCCGACCGCGGCCTACCTCGCCGGCCCCTACAAGGGCGCTCCGCTCAGCCTCGTCGTCAAGGTCCCCGCCCAGGCCGGGCCCTTCGACCTCGGCACGGTGGCGGTGAGAAACGCCCTGCACGTCGACCCGGTCACGTCCCAGGTCACGGTCAAGTCAGACCCGCTGCCCCAGATCCTCGGCGGCGTGCCGATCTCCTACCGCGACATCAGGGTCGACGTCGACCGGCCGGACTTCACGCTGAACCCGACCAGCTGCGAGCCGATGGCGGTTACCGGCACCCTCGTCTCGACCAAGGGGGCGGCGGCCCCGGTCGCAAGCCGCTTCCAGGCGGCCGACTGCGCGAGTCTCGGCTTCAGGCCGAAGCTAGCCCTGCGCCTCTCGGGCGCCCCGCCCCGCCGGGGCGGCTACCCGAAGCTGACGGCGACGCTGACGATGCCAAAGGAGGGGGCCAACGTCGGCAAGGCGGTGGTGACGATGCCGGAGACCCAGTTCCTCGAGAACGCCCACATCCGCACGATCTGCACCCGGGTGCAATACGCCGCGGACAACTGCCCGAAAGGCTCGGTCTACGGCTACGCCAAGGCCTGGACCCCCTTGCTCGACGAGCCGCTGCGGGGGCCGGTCTACCTGCGGTCGAGCAACAACAAGCTGCCCGACCTGGTGGCCTCGCTCGGCGGGCAGATCGAGATCGAGCTCGCCGGCCGGATCGACTCGGTGGACGAACGGCTCCGCACCACCTTCTGGTCGGTGCCCGACGCGCCGGTGAGCAAATTCAGGCTGACCATGCAGGGCGGCCGCAAGGGCCTGCTGGTCAACAACGACAACCTCTGCGCGGCCGCCCCGAGGGCGAACGTTCGCTTCACGGGCCAGAACGGCAAGGTCGCGGCCGGCAACCCGAAGGTGAAGGTCGCCGGCTGCGGGAAGAAGCGGCGAAAGTAGGCGATCCCGTTTGACATCCCCCGCACGTCTCGCACCGCGAGCGCTGTCAGCGCTCGCGGTGCTCGCCGTTTCGGCGGGCCTGATCGCGGGCGCGGCCGAGCGGGTGGCCGGGGAGCAGCGGCAGCGCGGCAACCTCGTCGTCTCCCTCGACGGATCGATCGCCCCGCTGAAGCTGCCGCGGGACCGGCCGGCGCCGGTCTCGGTGCGCCTCGAGGGCGGGTTGCGGACCGACGACGGCAGCCTGCTGCCGCGGGTCGAGCGGATCGAGCTGGGCCTGCCGCGCCGGGGAGTGCTGGACGGGCGGGGCCTGCCGACCTGTTCGCCGCGGCGGCTGCGCTACGCGACCACCGAGGGAGCGCTCGAGGCCTGCGGTCCGGCGCTGGTCGGACGGGGCCGGCTCGACGCCAAGGTGGTCCTGCCGAGCCAGGCCCCGTTCGCGATCCACGCGCGGCTGCTCGCCTTCAACGCGAGGCTCGACGGCCGGGCGGCGGTGGTCGTCCACGGCTTCGCCCCGGAACCGGTGACGATCGCGGTGCTCGTCTTCGCGGTACGTGGCGGCAGGGGGGAGCTGGGGACGACCCTGGTCGCCGAGCTCCCGCGGGCGCTCGGCCCCTGGCCCCGGGTCGCCCGTTTCCGGATGACCCTGGGCCGCCGCTTCACCCACCGGGGGGAGAGACGTAGCTATCTCAGGGCCTCATGCCCGCTGCCGCCGAGGCTGACCGCCGGCTTCTTCCCCTTGGCCAGCACCAGCTTCGAGCTGGCCGGCGGGAGGCGGCTCGGGACGGAGATCATCCGCGGCTGCCGGGCCGCGGACTAGGTGCGGGAGCGCAAGTGGGTCGCGGTAACCGCGGTGACGGAGGGAAGGCCCTGCGGGAGGCCGCCGGCGATCCGGAGGCCTTCGCCCGCTGCAGTCGGCGCCTCGAGCGGGCGATCGACTCCTCCTGCGACGCGGCGCGGCCCTGGGCCGAGGGCGTCGCCGCCGCGATCGTGGCGGGACTGCGGTTCGCCGAGGCCGAGCCGGTCGCCGCTCGAGTCGTCGTAGTCCACTCGGCGTTCAGGCGCTACGGCGCCGCGGCCGGCTTCGCGGTACTGGTCGACGAGCTTGCTGCCCGCCTGGGCGACGGCGCACCGCCGGTCCCACACCCTGAGCGCACCGCCCACAACGTCGTCCTGCGGGTGATGCGCCAGACGCTGCTCCAGCTCGAGCTCGGCGGCGAGGGGCCGACGGCGATTGCCGCGGAGCTGGTCGTATACGCCCTGACGCCGTACCTCGGGCTGCGGGAGGCGCAGCGCTGGGCGGCGGCGGTCACCGGCGAGCTGGAATAGCGCTGTAGCCGCGGGCGCGGCCGAGCGCGCCGAGCAACGCCAGCGCCGGTCGCAGCAGCAGGTCGGGGCCGGCGAGGCGGAAGACGTCGCGGTACTCGCTGAGCAGGACGCCGAAGGCGAGCGGGCCAGGTTGGCCGTCCTCGCCGGCGCGCCCTTCGCGGTGGAGGGAGTCGATGGCGCGGAACCACTGCTCGGTGCGGCCGGCGGGGAACGTCCGCCAGGTCGCTCGCGCAGGTTCGTCGCCGGGGTTAGAGAGCCGGTGGACGGTGCCGCGCGGGATCTCGAGCGAGTCACCGGGACCGAGGTCGCGGACCTCGCCGTCGATATCGACCCTCACCGTTCCCTCGATCACCTCGAACCGCTCGTCCTGTTCGGGGTGGAAGTGGCGGGGCGGGGGGTCGCCGTGCAGGTAGGTGACGAGGACCTCGAGCTCGTCGGTATCCGCCGAGCGGACCTCGACCGACTCGGTCGGGGTCAGCTTCAAGCTCGTCGTCTCGATCGGCGTCGTCATCGGAACCTCCTCTAGATTTACCTTGAGATCAAGATACACAACCTCAAGATAAATTGCACGACGTCGTTTATCTCGACCTCGAACTAACCTGTGCCCATGGCCAGACCCGATCGCGTCGCAGCGCTCGTCTCGCAATGGGAGAAGGAGCGGCCCGACCTCGACCTCGAGACGATGGCGCTGGCCGCGCGCCTGCTCAGCGTCGGCCGGATGATCGATGCCCGCATCGGCGCCCTCGCCGCCGAGCACGAGATGACGGTGGGGGAGGGGGACATCCTGCTGACGCTGCGCCGCTCCGGCCCTCCTTACCGGCTCCTTCCGACCCAGCTGACCGAGTCCCTGCTGGTCTCGAGCGGGACGATGACGAGCCGACTCGACCGGCTCGAGCGCCGCGGCCTGGTCGAGCGCGTGCCCAACCCCGAGGACCGCCGCAGCGTCGAGATCGCCCTCACCGAGAGTGGCCGCAAGCTGGTCGACGCGGTGGTCGGCGAGCACGTCGCCCGTGAGCAGGAGATGCTGGCGCCGCTCTCGTCGCGGGAGCGGGATTCGCTGACCCGGATCCTGCGCAAGCTCGCCGCCCACATCGAAGCGCTCTGAGCCCCGGCTAGCCGCCGACCCCGGAACTACAGTCGCCTCGTGGCGACTCCCTCGATCCTGGGCCCGGGCTCGACCGGTCCACCTGTAAGGGCGATCCTGCGAGTCGTCCTCACGGTCGTGGCGAGCGCGCTGGCGCTGCTGATCCTCTGGCGGCTGCGGACGCCGATCGGCTACCTGGTGATCGCGCTCTTCGTCGCCCTCGTCGCGGCCGCGCCGGTCGCGGTTCTCTCCCAGCACATGCGGCGCGGGTTCGCGATCGCGATCGTCTACGGCGGCCTCGTCCTGCTCCCGATCGGGATCGGGGCGATCCTGGTCCCGCCCGGGGTGGAGGCCGCCTCCGACCTCGTCAACGACATGCCGCGCTACGCGGAAGAACTGACGGAGACGATCGAAGGCAACGACCAACTGCGCGAGATCAACGAGAACTTCAACGTCACCAGCAAGGTCGAAGACTTCGCCGAAGAGTCCAGCGCCAGCGCCCTCGGCGACGCCCCGGGCGCGCTCGCCGACTTCGGCGCCGGCCTCGTCACCGCGATCTTCGCCCTGGTCACGATCCTCATCCTCAGCATGTTCATGGTCGCCCGCGGGCCGAACTGGGTCGAGGCGGTGCTGCGCACCCGACCGGAGAAAGAGGCGCGGGTCCTGCGGCGGGCCCTCTACGCGATGGCCGAGGCGGTCTCCAGCTACGTCGGCGGCGCCCTGGTGCAGGCCTTCATCGCCGGCACCGCCTCCTTCGTCGTGCTGTCGATCCTCGGCGTGCCGGCGCCGCTGGCGCTGGCGATGGTCGTCGCCGTCTTCGACCTGATCCCGCTGATCGGCGCCACGATCGGCGCCCTCCTGGTCGGGATCGTGACCCTGTTCGGCGACTTCCCGCTCGACACGATCATCTGGGCCGGCTTCGCGATCGCCTACCAGCAGTTCGAGAACTACGTGATCCAGCCCCGCATCCAGAGCCGCGCCGTCGACCTCGACCCCTTCGTCGTCGTGGTCGCCGCCCTCTTCGGCGGCACCCTCTTCGGCATCCTCGGCGCGCTCGTCGCGATCCCGACCGCGGCGGCGATCCAGATCGGGATCAAGGAGTTCCTCCGCTACCGGCGCGAGGAGCTGGGGTCGGTCCGGCCCCCGGCCTAGGCTGCCTCGCCGTGGCCCTCCCGCTCCGACCCCGGCTGCTCGCGGCCGCCGCCATCCTCTCCCTGGCCGTGCTTCTCCCCGGAGCCCTGGCCGAGAGCGCGGAGGCGCCGACCGTAGTCCGCAACGCGCTCGCCCAGAGCAGCGCCGTCAAGGGCGCCCCCGACCGGACCATGGTCCTCAGCCGGGTGGAAGTGGAGCCGGGCGCGAAGCTCGGGCTGCACCATCACCTCGGGACGCAAATCTCCCGGGTCGAGTCCGGCGTCCTTACCTACACGGTGCGCCAGGGTTCCGCCGTCGTGCGCGAAGGCGAGTCCGATCGGCAGCCGCGCCTCGTCCGCACCATCGAAGCCGGGCAGACCGCCCGCATCCGCCCCGGCCAGTGGCTCGTCGAGCAGCCCAGCGACATCCACGAAGCCGCCAACCGCGGCCGCACCCCGGTCGTCATCTACCTGGCGACGCTGTTGAAGACGGGGGCGCCGCCGGCGACCCCGGTCACCCTTCCCTGACGCACGCGCCGCGCCTAGCGCCGCAAGCAGGATTCCTCAGCCGTCTTCTGGGTAGTGACTTCAAGAACCGGTTCAAGACGCGCCCCTGGGGAGGGGCCGCGGCACAAGGAGGGTTTTCGTGAAGCGATCGAGGCTTTTGTTCGTGGCGTTTACGGCGCTCGTGCTCTCGCTGGGCGTCATCGCCTGCGGCGATAGCGACGACGACGGCGGTGGCGGCGGTGGCGAGGCCGGAGGGCAGCTCGATCTGGTGATCGGGAACCTGGTGCCGCTGACCGGCGACCTCGCCCCCTACGGTGGCGCGGGTCAGAAGGCCGGCGAGCTGGCGCTCGAGGAGATCAACTCGGCGATCAAAAAAGCCGGTGCCGAACAGACGGTCGAGTTGGTCGCCGAGGACAGCGCCTCCGACGACCAGGGCGGCGTCCAGGCGGCGCGGAAACTGATCGCCGACGGGGCAACCTGCATCTCCGGCGACTATCCCTCGACCGGGACCGTCGCGGTGGCGCGGTCGGTGACGGTGCCGGAGGGGGTCATGCTGATCTCGCCCTCCTCGACCGCCGACGCGCTCTCCGACCTCGACGACGAAGGGCTCTTCGCCCGCACCGCTCCCCCCGACGGCCTGCAGGGCAAAGCCCTCGCCGACCGCATGGAAGAAGTGCTCGGCAGCCTGGAGGGCAAAACGATCAACATCGGCGCCCGCAACGACCTCTACGGGACCGGCTTCGCCGACTCGCTCGAGGCGGAACTGGAAGAGCGCGGCGCGACCGTCGCCGAGAAGGTCGTCTACGACCCCGAACAGCCGAGCTACAACTCCGAGGCCGACACGCTGACCTCGGGGAACCCCGACAACTACGTGATCATCGACTTCCCGGAAACGTTCGCGAAGCTCGGCCCGGCGCTGGCCCGGACCGGGAGCTGGGAGCCGAAAGACACCTTCATCACCGACGGCCTCAGCAGCAGCGACCTGACCGAAGTGGTCGGCCCGGAGATCACCGAAGGGATGCAGGGCACGGCGCCCGGTGCCTTCGAAGGGCTGGAAGCCCCGGCCGCCTTCGACAAACTGTTCAAAGCAGCACCTGGACCGCCGCGCAACCTGTTCGACGCCAACGTCTTCGACAACGTGATCCTCTGCTACCTGGGCGCGGTGGCGGCGGGGTCGGCTGACGGCGCCGCGATCTCCGAGGCGATCGTCGACGTGACCGCCCCCGAAGGCAAAAAGGTCACCTACGAGGAGCTGCCGCAGGCGATCGAAGCGCTCGAAAACGGCGAGGACATCGACTACGAAGGCGCCTCCGGCCCGATCGACTGGGAAGAAAACGGCGACCTCAGCCGCTACATCTACGACATCTCCGAATTCAAAGGCGGGAAATTGGTGAAAGTCGACACCGTCGAGGTGAAAGCCGACTGAATTTCCACCCGGCGTTCGTCCTTTGTAGCCCTATAGGCGACAAAGGACGAACGCCGGTCATTTCAGGCCTCGGCGCGGTCGATCCGCGCCGTGCCGCCGAGGTAGAGCTCGGCGACCTTCGGGTCGTCGAGGACCTCGCGGCCGCTGCCCTCGAATTTGTTCTGGCCGAGGTCGAGGACGTAGCCGCGGTCGGACATCGAGAGCGCCCGGCGGGCGTTCTGCTCGACCATCACCACCGTCACCCCGGCGCGGTTGATCTCGCCGACCTGGTCGAAGATCTGCTCGACGAAGGCGGGGGCGAGGCCGGCCGAGGGCTCGTCGAGCAGCAGCACGTGGGGGTCGGGCATCAGCGCTCGCGCCATCGCCAGCATCTGCCGCTCGCCGCCGCTCATCGTCCCCGCCGCCTGCCCGCGCCGCTCGGCCAGCCGCGGGAAGAGCTCGTACATGACGCCGATCCGCTCCCGCGTCACCGCTCGCTGCAGCGAGCCGACCTCGAGGTTCTCCTCGACGCTCAGCGAGGGGAAGACGTTGTCGAGCTGGGGCACGTAGCTCATCCCCCGCCGCGTGATCGAGTGGGGTGCAAGGCCGGTGAGGTCCTCACCCCGCAGCGTCACCCGCCCGCTTCGCGGCCGGACGAGGCCGAAGATCGTCTTGATCAGCGTCGACTTGCCGGCGCCGTTGGGACCGACCACGGTCACGATCGCCCCGTCGGGAACCGAGAGCGAGGCGCCGTTGAGGATGTCCACCTCGGCGACGTAGCCGGCGACCAGCTCCTCGGCGACGAACAGGGGAGCCTTGGCGCTCTCCGTTCCCGGTCCCTCGGCGCTCACGCCGCGCTCCCCAGGTAGGCGTCGACGACCGCCTGGTCGGCGCGGACCTCATGGGGCTCGCCCGCGGCGATCACCCTGCCCTCCGCCATCACCACGACGCGGTCGGAGTGGTTCATCACCACCTCCATGTCGTGCTCCACGAAGAGGAAGGTCATCCCCTCCTCGGAGCGCAGCCGCTGGATGTGGTCGAGCAGCCGCCGACCCAGGGTCGGGTTGATCCCCGCCATCGGCTCGTCGAGCAGCAGCATCCGCGGCCGCGCCATCAGCGCCCGCGCCAGCTCGAGCAGCTTGCGCTGGCCGCCGGAGAGGGTGCCGGCGTAGTCGCCGGACTTCTCGCGCAGGCCGAAGACCTCGAGCAGCTCATCGGCCTGCTCGCGCACCTCGCGCTCGCGGGCGCGCACCGCGCCCGGCCGCAGCAGCACGTTGCTCAGCCGCTCGCCCGGCTGGTCGGGTGCCGCCAGCATCATGTTGTCGAGCACCGGCATCGCCGCCAGGGCGCGGGTCAGCTGGAAGGTCCGGACCATGCCGCGGCGGGCGATCGCGTAGGCCGGTTGCCGCGCGATCTCCTCGCCGTCGAAGCGGACCGAGCCGCGGTCGGGACGCTCGAACCCGGTGACGAGGTTGAACAGCGTCGTCTTGCCGGCGCCGTTGGGCCCGATCAGCGCCGTCACGGACTCCGCGGCGACGTCGAAGCGGGCGCCGTCGACGGCCTGGATGCCGCCGAAGCGCTTGACCACCCCGTCGACCGCGAGCAGCGCCCGTCCGTTGCCCGCCTCAGCGGCCAAGGACCATCTCCTCCTTCTTGCCGAACAGGCCCTGCGGGCGGAAGGCCATCAGCAGGATCAGGACCAGGCCGACGAGGGCGAAGCGGAGCGCCGCCGTGCGCTCCTCGGTGATCGGCAGCTCGACGAAGCGCATCCCTTCCAGCAGCGTCCAGAGCAGGATCGCACCGACGGCGACGCCGCCGTAGCTCGCCAGCCCGCCCAGCACGAGCACGCCGAACGCGTAGAAGGTGACGATCGGCTCGTAGTCGTCGGGCTGGATCGTGGTCAGGAAAAGTGCCAGGAAGAAGCCCGAGAGGGCGCCGAGCATGGCGGAGATCGCCAGCGACTGCAGCTTGTAGAGGAGGGTGTTCTTGCCGAGCGCGCTGGCCGCGTCCTCGTCCTCGCGGATCGCCCGCAGGACGCGCCCCCAGGGGGTGCGCTGGATGTAGTTGAGGCCGACGATCGCGACCCCGATCGTCACCCAGATGACCAGCAGCAGCGGGAACAACGGGTCGACCTCCGGCCAGAAGCCCTCGACGAAGTCGAGGATCGGGCCGGCGACCGATTTCCAGGCTTCGTCGAAGCAGGTCTGGTTGACCCCTTCGAAGTTGCAATAAAGGCCTTTGTTGCCGCCGGTCAGCCCCTGCGCGTTCTGCGCCGTGAGCCGCACCACCTCGGCCATCGCCAGGGTGACGATCGCGAAGTAGTCGGCGCGCAGGCGCAGCGAGGGCAGCCCGATCAGGACCCCGAAGGCCATCGTCGCCAGGATCGCCAGCGGCAGCGCCAGCCAGAACGAGAACCCGGCCTCGAGCACGAGGATCGCCATCGTGTAGCCGCCGACCGCCATGAAGCCGGCCTGGCCGAAGTTGACGATTCCGGTGTAGCCGACGTTGAGCTGCAGACCCAGCGCCACCAGCGTGTAGATCCCGGCGGTGACGAGGACGCCGAACCAGAAGCCGACGTCGGTGAAGGCGTCGAAGCTGACGGCGAGCGGCAGCAGGTCGGTCATACGCCCTTCGCCTTGCCGAAGATGCCCTGCGGGCGGACGATCAGGGCGATGATCAGGGCGACGAAGCCGAAGGTCACCTTCCAGCGCGGCTCGACGACCAGGGTCGAGAGCTCGATCACGACCCCGAGCACGAGGCCGGCGATCAGCGCCCCGAAGGGGTTGCCGATGCCGCCGAGGATGACCGCGGCGAAGAGCGGCAGCAGCAGCTCGAAGCCGAGCTCGGGCCGCAGGTTGGTGAGGGCGCCCGCGAGGGCTCCCGCCAGGCCGGCGAGGGCTCCGGAGAAGAGCCAGGTGTAGAGGATGACGCGGCGGGTGTCGATGCCGGCGACCTCGGCCAGCGCCATGTCGTCGGAGAGCGCCCGCATCCGCTTGCCGAGCATCGTGAAGCGGACGACCGCGGCGACCGCGACGAGGACGGAGATGCCGACGACGATCACGATCAGCTCGGTCTGCCCGATCCGCAGCCCGAGGAAGGAGACGCTGTCGACGACGTTGACGTCGAGGGTGCGGATCTCGGTTCCCCAGAACCACTGGATCACGGAACGGATCACGAAGGCGAGGCCGATCGACATCAGCAGCAGCTGTAGGAAGCCGGCGCCTTTCTTCCGCATCGGCGCCCACATCAGGCGCTCGGAGAGGAGCCCGAGCGCCGCGGTGGCCGCCATCGCGAAGACGATCGCCGCCGCCAGGGGCAGGTCCCAGGTGACGTTGACGAGGAAGGCCATGTAGGCGCCGAAGGCGAGGAAGTCGCCGTGGGCGAAGTTGACCAGGCGCAGGATCCCGTAGACCAGGGTCAGCCCGACCGCGCCGAGGGCGTAGACCGTCCCCAGCGTCAGCCCGTTGAGCGAGGCCTGCGCGACGTCATGCAGCCCCTTCGCCGCGATCAGCGCCAGGACGATCAGCGCGATCACCCCGAAGGCCGCGGCCGCGGGATGCTCCCGCCCCCGCTCGCGCAGCGCTAGCCCTCCTCCTGGAGCGGGTTCCGCTCGAGCACTCGCCTCCATTGCTTAGCCCCTTTACCCGCATGGGGGCGGGAAGAAGCTTCGGCCAAGGGGCTTCCGGTTAGCAAGCCCTCTCGAGAGCAACCTCTCCCGCTAGGCCAAGGCGCGGCGGCGGGCCCGGCTACCTCACGCTGGCGATGACCGCAACTGGATAACCGTAGTTGTCGATCGCGTTCAGGTCGGGGCGGCGGGCGTTGCGGCAGGCGGCGCCCCCTGCCCCATTTCCACACCTCCAGCCGTCGCGCAACCAGTACGTCGGACGTCCCACCTTGGGCTGTACGACCCGGACTACCTCGAGGGGACCTAGGCCGTAGGCAGCCTTGAGGAGCTTGCGAGCCTTGGAGCAGGTGAGGTGGCGCGATCGCCTCACTTCATACGCACGAATCCCGCCCGCCCCGCTCTTGGCGACCACGAACGGCTTGCAGGGCCTCACATCACCCGCAGAGGCTGTTCCCGTAGGGATGGCGAGACAGCAACTGAGGGCCATCATCCCCACGAGCGCACCAAGCATTTTCCGCCGAGGGATCACCGACCTCAGTACGCCTTTTGTCTACCTTGGATTCGACTGGCCTCGAACCCATGGCCGGCGCTGTCTACGCAGGTGATGCCTCTTGGTTCATCCGACTCGGGGATCGTGCAGGTGACCGATCCGGCGTTGATCGTGTTCCCGAAGCCAACGAATTCGCCGAAACCTCTGGGGAGCGCCGCTCCGGATTCGATCTTTCCCGGGCTGCCGGTCTCAAGACGGAAGGTGGTGGCGATCGAGGCAACGGTGCAGAAAGCACCAGTGGAGGTGATCGCACAGGAGACGTTTCCACTTGGAGCGTGGAAGGATCGAAGCAGCTCCGGCTCGTCGCCCTCCGACGGAGATGGAGCGGCATTCACCTCTTGCGGCACGCTCTCCGTCCGCTGTCGAGCGGCGCGCTTCAGACCGCGCACTTCCTCCTCCAGCTCGTCCACGCGAGCACGTTCCCGACCCGCGCGTTCACCCTCTTCTCGGGCTTGCTCCAGCTGGGCTGAGGAAGGGGAATCAGGGGAGGAATTACCACACCCTGGAATCGCCAAGCAAAGCAGGAGCAGTGACACCACTCCGGACAGCGCAGTACCTTTGATTTTGCCCATCTTCCCCTTCACCGAGAGACCCGTTGAGCGGACAGTATCTCTTTAGGTCTTGGCGAGGTACTTCGTCAGCGCTCAGCGACAGGCTCTGACGGTGCCCTTGATGACCCGCTTGAGCGTCTTTTCCTTCTCGCCCCTGGTGAGGACCATCGTCACCCGGGCTTTGACCCGGTGGACCGAGCCGGCGGCCATCGGGCCGGGGTCGATCAGGTAGCGGAAGGGCTTCTTCTTCTTGACTTTCAGTTTCTTGCCGTCGTAGATGAAGACGACCTTGGTGAAGCGGATCTTCCCGCCGAGCTTTTTCGAGAGCTGTTTGCGCTTGCGTTTGCCGACGCCGACGAAGAACCGCTGACGCGACTGCAGGCAGCTCTTCGGTAGCCGCAGGATGATCAGGTAGTCGCCGACTTTCTTCACGATTTTCTTGGTTTTGCCTTTGTAGATCCCGGGCAGCGGCGGGGGAGGGGGCGGAAGGGAGGCGATCGGGGCGAGGTCGGCGAGCTGCAGGCCGGTCGAATTCCTGAACAGGAGCCAGCCGGTGCCGGCGTCGTTGGTCGCCAGATCCGCGTTGTCGTTGAGCGAGTAGGCGTCGCCGAGGTGGGCGATGTGGCTCTCCGAGTAATTCGCGCCGGCGTCGGTCGAGGTGAAGAGGCGCATCACGTAGGCGTTGTCGCCGGCCCTTCTCCCGGGCCAGGCCACGGCGAGGCGGTTGCCGCTCGGCGACTGGGCGATCGCTCCGCCGGCGAAGAGGTTGGTCGAGGCGTCGATCGCGAGCGTCTTCGCGGGACCGAAGCCCGTCCCCGTGTAGCGCCGGACGTTGACCGCGTTCGGGTACTGGCCGCCGCTGTAGTCCTGGGAGACCATGAAGAGGCCGGCGGGGCCGCTGGCCAGGCTCGGCTCGTAGCCGTTGGTCACGAAGGCCGGGCCTTCCCAGTTGACTTCGGCGTTGGGGGAGCCGGCGCCTTTGTAGCGGTAGAAGAACAGCGAATAGGGATCGCTGAGATTCGAGTAGGCGATCACCGGGTTGGCGCCGTCCAGCGCCATGCTCGAGTTGAGCACCCCGCCGCTGCCGGGGTTCGCGAAGTTCAAGGACCCGCCACCGAGGCCGTCTCTTTCGGCGGTGCTGAATCCCACGCCCGGGTTGTAGGCGCCGACGTAGAAGGTCGAGCCGACGAGGAAGGCGTCCGTGGGGTCGGTCTTGTTCGAGTAGAAGGCGCGTTCGGTGCCGCCGTCGAAGCTGAGGCCGCCGTTCGTCGAGGTCCAGAAGAAAAGGTCGTTCTGGGCATAGCGAGGAGCGACGACGTAGACCGTTCCGCCCGGCCCGAATACGGGGATCGCGGCGGCGGCACTGTCGGAGATGCTCGTCCCGCCGGGGATCGAGAGGGTGATCGGCGCGCAGGCCCCTCCCGGCGCGATTTTGCAGAACCGCACCGGATCGATGGCGGTTCCGGCTCCCTCGCTGACCCAGGAGACGTAGGCGTTCCCGCCCGCGTCGACGATTACGTGGCCATCGGAAACCGGATCCGTGTCGAGGGTGGAGAGGTTGTTGGCCCCGGAGGTAGACGGAAGGGCGACGAGGGCAAAGGCCGCCGCCGCCACGCTGAGGATGGCTCGCCAAGTCTTCATGGCGCCCACCCTAATCGCTATCGAGCGGTCGTTCTAGTCAGAAAGGCAGCTTGTCACGCGCGCTCTTGCCGGTCCTGTGGCTCTTGCCCGCGGCCTGCTGGGATTTGCCGAAGGATTTGCTGAGCAGACGACCGATCGGGCCGGGGGCCTTGCTGCCCGCGCGCTGGCCAGCACCGAAGCCCTTGTCGGTCCCGCGCTTGGCATGGTCGGAGAGCCGCGGGACGAGAAAGCCAAGGATCAAAAGCAGGACACAGATTCCGACTACGACTCCGATGACCATCTCGTTCCCCCTCGGTTGGACGACTAGAGCTTCTGCTCTAGGTCGTCGGCTTTGTTGCCATGGTGACTGGCCAGTTGGCGCTCGCGCTCGGCGCGCTCGGCTGCCTCCCGTGCGCGCTCCTCGTGCTCCTGCGCCTTGCTGGCGTGGACCTCGGCCTCGTTGCGGTGGCCGCCGGCCTGTTCGCTCAGCCGTTCGCGTTGCAGCTGACGGCGCGCCCTGGCACGGCGTGCCGCCATCATCGCGACGACAAGCAGGATCACGAGCACGACGACGATGGCGATGATCAATCCCGTTGACATGAGCCCTCTCTACCCGCCTGGGGATTGGTAAACCAGCTCGATCCGAAGGCCGGCAGCGAGGCCCCGATCGCACAGGCGAAGCCCGACCTCCGGATTTGCTTCACTTCTCTGACCAGAGAAAGGAGGTGGTCCTAACTTGATTCACATGCTTGATGGGACTCTGGAGGTGCAGGGCCGCTAGGCGCCGCACTGGTTTGGGCGCCCGGCGGAATCCACCCCGGGCACCGGCGATACGTTTGGGAGCCGGGTCTTGTCCCGCCCGGTCGCAGTTCCCGCGTTCGTTCCTTTGCACCAGGCCGGGGTCGCCTTTTGGCGGCCCCGGTTTTTTGGCCGACCCGGGCTTCAGCCGGCGGCCGCGCGCAGGCCGTCCTGCGCTTCGGAGAGGAGGTGGGAGGCGACCCGCCAGCGGCGCTGCAGGACCGGTTCGATCGCCGTCGTCCCGCAGCCGAGCTCGGAGACGCATTCGCCCCAGTCGTTGGCGCCTTCGATGTAGCGGTTGAAGGCCTTCTCGGCAGGAGTGGCGACCAGCGTCAGGCAGTCGATCTGCAGCTTCCGGGTCGGGATCTCGCCATAGGCAGAGCGGATCCCCCGCACCTCGGCCACGTACTGGTCGTAGGTGACGCCGACGGCGAGCCGCCGCCGCAAGCCGTCCATCGAGCCGACGAAGCTGCCCAGCTGGCTCTGGCAGCGCTCGCCGCCGGGGGCGCGCCCGTCCCTCTTGCGGGGAGGCTGGGTCGGCGTGGTGGTGATCGCGCGGCTGGTCACCGTGGCTCCACCGGTCGCCTCCGAGCCCTCGCTGCCGCAACCGGTCAGGAGGAGCGCCAGGACGAGGGCGCAGCTGGCAAGCGGAAGCCGAGCGGCGGCGAGCACGCGCGCCAGTCTAAGTCCTGTAGAAACCCTTCCCGTGCGGCGAATCGGCAGCTTCGGTGGGGCGGTGTTGGCAGCCCTGGTCGTCTTCCTCTGCGCGCCCCCCTCGCAGGCGCGCTCGGCTCCGCACGTGCTGGTGGTGGGGGACAGCCTGCAGGAGCTCACCTCCCCCTACCTGGGCCGCTACCTCCCCGGGGTGGAACTGACCGTCAACGCGGTCGGCGGCTACAACAGCTTCCAGATCTTCGACCTCTTCCAGGAAAGCTACGACCCCTCCGTCGACGTGGTCGTCTTCGACGCCGGCACCAACGACAACCCCTCCTATCCGGAGATCCTCGCCGGCAACCTGGAGCAGGTGGAGGAGATCGTCGGCAACCGCTGCATGGTGGTGCCGACGGTCCACGGGTTCACCGTCGACGGCGTCGACAACTCCGGAAAGAACCGTGTCGTCGCCGAATTCGCCGCTTCGCGGCCAGGGACCCAGGTTCCGGATTGGGCCGGCGCCGTCGCTGACCATCCCGAGCTGATGCAGGCCGACAACCTGCACCCGATCGAAGAGGGGGCCGACTACCGGGCCCAGCTGATCGCCCAGGGCGTCGAAGGCTGCCTCGCCTACGGCACCGCGGTGGCGAGCGCGCCGCCGGAACCGCGGACCGACGTCGAGCCGATCGCCACGGTCGGCCGCCTGCGGGCGCGGCAGGAGGCGGCGATGGGGGAGCTGAGCGCCGGCGTGCTGCGCCAGGCGGCCGCCTCGCTGGTTGCCGGCACCCTTCTCGCCGGCGGCCCAGAGCCGGCGGCCTGAAGTGTCAACCTGTAGGCATGGAGCTGCCCCATGAGTGAGGTGGTGATGCCCCGCCTCTCCGACTCGATGGAGGAGGGGACGATCCTCTCCTGGCTGAAGCAGGTGGGCGACGAGGTCGCGGTCGGGGACCAGCTGGTCGAAATCGAGACCGACAAGGCGAATATGGCCTACGAAGCGGACGAGGCCGGGACGCTGACCGAGATCCTGGCGCAGGAGGGGGAGACGTTGCCGATTGGTGCGCCGATTGCTCGGATCGGTGAGGGGGATTCGAATGGCGTGGGACCGAGCGCTGAGCCCGCGGGTCCTGTCGACGTAGGGAACCCACCCCCACCTGCAGAGCAGGAGGGGGTCCCCCCTACGACGCCACCCACGGGAGAAGCGGAGGATTCCGACGCTGAGGGTCCGGCCGCGCCGGCTACCGACGATGGCGGGGAGCGGGTCAAAGCTTCACCCCTTGCTCGTCGCCTAGCTAAAGACAAAGGCTTGGACCTCTCCCAGCTCCAAGGCTCAGGACCTGGGGGGCGAATCGTGAAGGCGGATGTCGAGCAGGCAGAGTCAGCTGGTGCGGCGTCTCCGGCGGGTGACGCGGGGGTAGGTACCGAGCATCCAGCGCAGGTGCCTACCCCCGCGGCAGGGCCCGCCGGCCAGGGCGCTTCGTCCGGCACCGCCAAGGGCGAGGTTCAGATCCAGGAGCCGAACAAGCTGCAGTCCACTATCGCCAGGCGGATGGCGGAGTCGAAGGCGACCGCGCCGCACTTCTACCTCTCGATCGAGATCGACATGGGCAAGGCGGTCACCGCGCGCGCGGTGATCAAGGACGCCTCGAAGGAGGGCGACGTGGTGCCCTCGTTCAACGACATGGTGGTGAAGGCGTGCGCGATCGCGCTGCGGGAGTTCCCGAAAGCCAACAGCGCCTACCGCGATGGCAAGTTCGAGCTCTACTCGCGCGTCAACGTCGGGGTCGCCGTCGCGGCCGAGGAAGCGCTGGTGGTGCCGACCGTCTTCGACGCCGACCAGAAGGGCCTGCGCCAGATCGCCGCCGACACCCGCGCCGTCGCCGCCAAAGTCCGCGACGGATCGGTGACGCCACCGGAGCTCTCGGGCGGCACCTTCACCGTCTCCAATTTGGGGATGTACGGGATCGACGTCTTCGACGCGGTGATCAACATGGGTCAGGCGGCGATCCTCGCCGTCGGCGCGATCCGCGATGCGCCCGCCGTGCGCGACGGCGAGATCGTCCCGGCGAAGCTGATGAAGGCGACGCTCTCCTGCGACCACCGCATCCTCTACGGCGCCGAGGGCGCCGAGTTCCTCGCGCGGGTCAAGCAGCTGCTCGAGGAGCCGGTTTCGCTGGCGCTTTAGTCCGCCTGGCCGCCGCCGAGCTCCGGCGGCAGCGCTTTCGGCCCTTCGGGGTACATGTGCTCCAGCTGCTCCTCGCTCATCTCCAGGGTGCTGGTGATGTTTTCCCGCGGAGCGCCTACGACCAGCCAAAGCTGGTCGGCGTCGGTGTCGTTGAAGAGCTGCCGCACCGTGTCCGGCTCGATCAGCAGCGCGTCCATCGCCGCCAGCGTCAGCACCTCGTCGCCGATGCGCACCCGACCCTCGCCCTCGAGCAGCACGTAGAGCTCCTCCTGCGTGAAGTGCCGGTGCTTGGTCGAAGCCTTCCCCGGCTCCAGCCGCCACATCCGCGCCCCCAGTGCCGAAGCCTCGAGCTGTCCGCCCAAGTCCGTGTTCGGCGTCTGCATTTGGTTCGACCGGCGCCAGAAGGCGTCGGACGAGCGAAAGACGCGATAACTCATCGGCGGTGTCGCCTTTGTGGACCTATAGGCAACAAAAGCGACACTCAGATCTCCAGCCAGGTGCCCTTCGGGCCGAGGTTGCGGACTGGGGTGGAGCCGATGGTGCTCTCGCAGCCCCAGGACTCGTGGATGTGGCCGCAGACGGCGAGGCGGGGCTGCTTCTCCTCGATCGCGCGGAGCAGGGCGGCGCTGCCGAAGTTGGTGCCGTCGCCGGCGCTGTCGCAGTGGTCGCGCGGCGGGGAGTGGAGGACGAGGACCGCACCCTCGGGGCAGCCGGCAAGCATCTCGGTCGCCGCCTCGTCGTCCAGATCGAAGCTCCAGTCCCAGGGGGTGACCGGGATGCCGGCGCCGAGGCCGAAGAACTCGGTCCCCTCGATCGTCGTTCCCTCGCCGTGGAGGACGGTGGCGGCGCTCCAGTCCTCGGCGGCGGACCGCAACGCGTCGACTGTCTCGTTGTTTCCAGGAACCAGGACGGTCGGTGTCTCGATCCCTTCAAGGGCGCCGATCGTCTCCTCCAGCCCCTCGTGCATCGAGGCGAAGTCGCCGGCGCCGATCACGACGTCGGCCTCGGCCGCCATCTCCACCAGCCGCGCCACCTGCTCGAGGTCGCGGTGCAGGTCGCTGAAGGCGAGGATCCTCACGCCCTCAACTTACCCGCTAGCGCTCAGGCGGGCCCGGCGGAAGTGGGCTCGCCGAAGTCCTCGACCTCGGTTTCGACTTTGCCGCCGGGCATGCCGAGGAGGGCGACGACGAAGGCGACCACCATCACCCCGGCCATCGCGTAGAAGACGGTGCGCGAGGCCATCGCGAAGTCGTGGGGGATGCTGTCGACGACCTTCTGCACCGAGGCGGGCAGTTTTTCCGGGGTTTCCCCGGCGCCGCTGCCCTGGCTGATCGCGTCGGCGACTTCGCTGCCGACCTGCTTCGGGATGCCGTTCTCGGCGGCGGTCGCTTCCAGGTTGGAGCGGTTCTCGAGGATCAGGATCGAGCCGAGGATCGCGAGGCCGAGGCTGGAGCCGAAGTTGCGCACGGTCTGGGTGATGCCGGTCGCCTCGCCGTAGCGGCTGCGCGGCACCCGGTTGAGCGCGTCGGTGTTGGCGGGGCTGAGGACGAGCCCGACGCCGGCCCCGGCGATGACGATGTAGTACCACTGCTCGCCCACCGAGAGCTCGGTCAGCGACCGCCCCCAGAGGAAGAAGCCCACCGCGGCGACGGCGCAGCCGATCACGATCGAGGGCCGCGCCCCCACCCGGTCGAGGACCTTGCCGCCCCACTGCGAGGCGGTGGCGAAGCCGGCGAAGAAGATCAGCAGGTAGAGCCCCGTTTCCGAGGCGCTTTCGCCGAGCGAGATCTGCGCGTACATGCTGGCGAAGAAGAAGAGCGGGACGAACGGGATCATCAGCAGGAAGAGGACGACGTTGTCCACCGCGAAGGCCTTGTCCCTGAAGACCGAGAGCCGCAGCAGCGGGTTCTCGACCCGCAGCTGGTTGCGGACGAAGGCGGCGAGGACGGCGAGGCCGGCGGCGAGGCAGACCCAGGTCTTGGGGTCGTCCCAGCCCCAGACGCTCGACTGCTGCAGGCCGAGCACCGAGAGCCCCATGCCGAGGGTGATCAGGGCGGTGCCGGTGTAGTCGAGCGGCGCCGGATGCTTCTCGTCGGCCGGCTTCGACTTCCAGATCAGGACGAGGGCGATGATCGCGACCGGGATGTTGACCCAGAAGATTGCCCGCCAGCTCCACTCGACCAGGAAGCCGCCGGCCAGCGGGCCGACCGCGGTGAGGCCGCCGGCGACGGCGAAGAAGATCGCCATCGCCTGGCCGCGTTCGCGTACCGGGAAGGCGTTGAGGACGATCGCCAGCGCCGCCGGGAACATGATCGCCGCGCCGGCGCCCTGGATCACCCGGAAGACGATGAACCAGGACTCGTCGATCGAGGTGGCGGGCGTGGCGCCGCAGAGGGCGGAGGCGGCGGCGAAGATGACGACGCCGAGGGTGACCATGCGGCGGTGGCCGGCGATGTCGGCGAGGCGGCCGCCGAAGGCGAACAGCGCCGAGAGCGAGAGCAGGTAGCCGTTGATGATCCACTGCACCCCCGTCGCCGAGAGCGAGAGGTCGTCCTGGATCGTCGGGATCGCGATCGCGACGATCGTCTGGTCGATGAAGGTCATCGAGACGGCGAAGATCATCGCCGCGAGGATCAGCTTGCTGTTCTGTGCGCTTGACTGGTTCATGGGACGCGCCTTTGCCACGTGGGCGGCGATTCCTCCCCGGGTTCGGGTATTCTCGCCGCCGCAATGCCTCCCATCTTCTGGATCGGCTTCGGAATCGCCGCCGTCTTCTTCCTCGTCGGCACGATCGCCGGCGCGCGCTCGCGCACCGCGAGCCTGCGCAGCGGCGCCGCGATGGGCGCCTACCTCGGCATCATGAGCGCCTTTCCGCTGATCGCCATCGGCCTCGCCACCTCCTAGCAGCGGCGCCCCCGCATGAAGACGCTGCCCCAGGGGTAGCCGAGGGCGCATGATGAACGCGACCGAAGTCCCTGACGTGACCCTTCGTGACGGCGTCGAGATGCCCCAGCTGGGGTTCGGCGTCTTCCAGATCCCCGCGGAGGAGACTCAGGAGAAGGTCGAGGAAGCGCTGGGGGTCGGTTACCGCCACGTCGACACCGCCGCCGCCTACGGCAACGAGGCCGAGGTCGGAGCGGCGGTCGCGGCGACCGGGGTGCGGCGCGAGGACGTCTTCGTCACCACCAAGCTCTGGAACTCCGAGCAGGGATACGAGTCGACCCTGCGCGCCTTCGAGGCGAGCCTGGAGCGGCTCGGCACCGGCAACGTCGACCTCTACCTGATCCACTGGCCGCTGCCGAGCCGGGATCTCTTCCTCGACACCTGGCGCGCCTTCGAACGGATCAAGGAGGAAGGGGGCGCCCGCTCGATCGGCGTCTCCAACTTCCGGGCAGAGGACCTGGAGCGGCTCGAGGCCGAGGCCGAGCAGCAGCCGACCGTGAACCAGGTCGAGCTGCACCCGCGCTTCCAGCAGGCGGAGCTTCGCGCCTGGCACGCCGACCACGGGATCGCGACCGAGGCCTGGGCGCCGCTGGCGCAGGGCGGTCTGCTCGAGGACGGGACGATCGAAACCGTCGCCGCCCACCACCAATGCACGCCGGCCCAGGTGATCCTTCGCTGGCACCTGCAGGTCGGCAACGTGGTGATCCCGAAATCCTCGAATCCGGAGCGGATCCGGCAGAACTTCGAGGTGTTCGACTTCGAGCTGAGCGAGGACGACATGGCGGCGATCGCGCGGCTCGACACCGGCGAGCGGATCGGGCCGGATCCGGGCAGCTTCGACGTCGGCTAGCTGAGGAGCTCCGGCCAGCGGGTCCTTCTCCGATCGGGGGCTCTCCCTACCGGGAGAGTCCTCCCGATCGTCGCCACCCGCTGGAGGAACGGATTTAGGGGGAGCGGCGGGAATACGCTGCGGCTATGGCTCTCGATCGGCGGGCGTTGCGCAAGCGGGGTCTGCTTGTTGGAGGGGGAGAGGGGCCGGCCGCTGTTGGGGCCCAGGCCGATGCGGCGACCAGGCGGCGGCTGACGTGGATCAACGCGGTCGCTGCGACTGCGTTTGTGGTCGGGGGATCTTTGTTTTGCGTCGGGGCGGTGTTGGCTCAGGCGCATGTCGGAGGGCCTCGGCTTGCTGCCGCTGTCTTCGCGGCCGGCGGGGTCTTCTTCACCACCGGCGGCTATGCCTCGGTGCTGCAGGTCGCCAACGCGCCGCGCGGGCCCGGGGCGGATGGGGTCGTGCGCGCGGGCGAGTGGCGCTGGTGGTCGATGGAGCCGGGGCGGCTCGACTGGGCCAGCGCGGTTGCGCTCTTCGTCGGCACCCTCTACTTCGGCGCCAGCCTGCTGGCGGGGCTGGTCGGCGACCTCACGACGGCGCAGAACCACCGCCTCGTCTGGGCCCCCGAATTCGTCGGCTGCGTGCTCTTCCTGCTCTCCGGCCACCTCGCCCTGACCGAGATGCACCGCGACCGCCCGCGCGGGCGCCGCGCCGACCTCGGCTGGTGGATCGTCGTCGTCAACCAAGTCGGCTCGGCGCTGTTCATGGCCGCCGCGGTTGCCGCCTTCGTCCGCCCCGAGACCGGCGACGAGCTGGCGGTCGGAGTCGCCAACTGGACCACCTTCGCCGGGGCCGCCTGCTTCGCGCTCGCCGGCGCGATGCAGGAGTTCGAGCGTCCTTGAGCCTCTGAAAGGATTGGCCGGATGGCCAATGGTGGAAAAGCCGAGGCGCCGCGAACCGAACGATTGATGCCGGGGATCTGGCGGTTGCGGTTGCCGCTGCCCTGGCCCGGCGTTCCCCACGGCAACGCCTGGGCCGTCGCGCACGACGGCGGCATCGTCATGTTCGACACCGGCATGGGCGGCAAGGGGCGGCTGCGGCAGCTCGACCTGGCGTTGGCGCAGGCGGGGTTCGGGGTCGAGGACGTCCGCCTCGTCGTCTGCACCCACTCCCACACCGACCACTACGGGCTCGGCGGCGCGATCGTCGAGCGCGCCGGGTGCGAGCTCTGGATGCACCCGCGTTGGGAGCACGTGCGCCCGCTCGCCGACGACCCGAAAGCGGCGCTGGAGGCGCGGATCGAGGTGGCGCGCCAGAGCGGCGTGCCCCCGCGGGCCCTGGAGCGCTACCGCGAGGCGCGCGAAGGGGACGAAGAGACCGGGATCGACGTCCTCAAGGAGCCTGACCGCGAGCTCGTCCCGGGGGTCGAGATCGAGACCGACCTCGGCACCTGGCAGGTGCACGAGACGCCCGGCCACGCCCCCTCTCACGTCGTCCTCCACCAGCCCGAGCGCAAGCTGCTGATCTCCGGCGACCATCTGCTCGGGCGCACCGTGCTCTTCTTCGACTACGGCCACAGCCCCGACCCGATCGGCGAATTCCTCGCCAGCCTCGATGAGGTGGAGGGGCTCGACGTCGACCTCGTCCTGCCCGGCCACGGCCGCACCTTCCGCGACCCCGAGGTGAAGATTGCCGAGTCCCGCCAGCGGGTCGACGCGCTGCTGGGGAAAGCGCGGACGTCGCTAGAAGATGGCGAACGGACCGCCTTCGAGATCGTCGCCGAGCTGATCGGGGCCGAGAACGTCAACACGCCGGCCAGCGCCTGGGCCCTGCAGATCGTCCTCGCCTGCCTCGACCACCTGGCGATCGCCGGCGAGGTCGAGCCGATCGAGGGCACGGACCCCCAGCGCTGGCGGCTGACGTAGCCTTAGCGACCGATGGCGAGCTTCAGATACGTCCGCCAGGTGGCCGCGCCGCCCGAGATCGTCTTCGACGTCCTCACCGACCACCGCCGCTACAACGAGATCACGCTTCTGCGCAAGGCGGAGCTCGAGCGCGAGGGGGAGCCGGAGCCGAACGGGCTCGGCGCGATCCGCGTGCTCACCGTCGCCGGGCCGCCGATGCGCGAGGAGGTGATCGCCTACGAGCCTCCCTACCGCTTCGCCTACAAGATCCTCTCCGGCCTGCCGGTGCGCGACCACGTCGGCACGGTGGAAATGCAGCCCGCCGACGGGGGCACCGAGATCACCTACGCGGTGAAGACGACGCCGACGCTGCCGCTCGGCGGCCCGGTCTTCATGTTGTTCCTGAAGAAAGCGATCAGGGACCTGATCGGCGGCGTCAGCAAAGAGTCAGAGCGACGCGCCGCGAATGGCTGAGGGCGGGCGAGGCATCGCCCGCCGCTCGCGCGAAGCCCTGACGCTGCTGCTGCACCCGCGCAAGCTGTGGCGCGAGCACCGGCCCTGGGCGATCGGCCTGGTCGTCGCCGCGATCGCCGTCGTGGTGGGAGGCGTGGTCGCCTACGAGGCGCTGAAGCGCCCGGCCGACGTCCGCAACGAGGACGTCATCAACCGCTTCGAGGAGCAGAAACCGCCGCCGGCGAAAGAGCCAAAAACGGTCAACTGGCCGGTCTACGGGTACGACCTGGCCCGCACCCGCTACCTGCCGGTGAAAGGAGTGAAGCCGCCCTTCCGCAAACTCTGGCGCTTCACCGACCGGCCGCTGCTCGAGTTCCCGCCGATCTACGTCGGCGGCAAGCTCTACTTCGTCAACAACAACGGCTTCGCCCACGCGCTCGACGCCGACACCGGCAAGACCCTCTGGAAACGGCGGATCGGCCGCCTCAACGCCTCCTCGCCGGCCTTCTACAAAAACCGTCTCTACATCGTCAACCTGGTCCCGGGGCACATCCTCAAGCTCGACGCGAAGACCGGCAGGACGATCTGGAAGCGGGACCTGCCGGGGCGGGCGGAGTCCTCGCCGGTGGTGATCGACCGCACCGTCTACTTCGGCTGCGAGAACGGCGAACTGTTCGCGATGAGCACCGGCAAGGGCCAGGTGCGCTGGTCGACCCCGCTCGGTGGCGCGATCAAGGCCGCGCCGGCCTACTACGGCGGCAAGCTCTTCGTCGGCGACTACGGCGGCTACATGAACGCGGTCGACGCCAAGAGCGGGAAGCTGGTCTGGCAGAGCGGCTCGCTCGGGCCCGGCTTCGGGGGCTCCGGCGCCTTCTACTCCACGCCGGCGGTCGCCTACGGCCGCGTCTATGCCGGCAACAACGACGCCCGCGTCTACAGCTACGACACCTCCAGCGGCGAGCTGGCCTGGTCCTACTCGACCGGCGGCTACGCCTACTCCGGCCCCGCCGTCGCCAACACCAAGCACAGTCCGCCGACCATCTTCATCGGCTCCTTCGACGGCAACGTCTACGCGCTCGACGCCAAGGACGGCGGCGTCCGCTGGAGTCGCTCGGCCGGCGGGCAGGTGATCGGCTCGCTCTCCGCGGTCGGCGACATCGTCTACGTCGCCGAGTTCACCGACAAGACGACCAGCGGCTTCATGATGAGGAGCGGCAAGCGGGTCTTCCGCTACCCCTACGGCACCTACACGCCGGTGATCTCCGACGGGCGCCGGATCTACCTCACCGGCTACTCGAGCATCACCGCGCTGCAGCCGTTCAAGCACCGCTTCGAGGTCGCCGATCGAGTCCAGGCGCCGAAGGCGAAGGCGAAGCCCAAACCGAAGGCGAAGGCGAAACCAAAGCCCAAGGCCAGCCAGAAGTCTCAGGCCCGCAGGCCCGCTAATGGGAAGAAGCCCGCTAGCGGGAAGAAGAAGGCACGCCGCCAGGAGGAGGCGGCGGCAGCTTCGGAGCCCCCGGCGCGTAAGAAGGGAAACGCCCAGAGTGGAGACGGGCGCGGAGGACGTTGAGGCTGGCGCCGTAGTTCTGGATCCGGTAGCTGCTGGTGGAGCCGAAGTCCTGGTAGTAGACGAGCATCTTCGTGCGAGGGTGGCTGCGCACCCAGGCGAAGAGCTTGTTGACGAAGCCCGGGTCGTCGCCGGTGTGGACCGCCCACTCGGTGATCGCGAACGGCTTGCCGGAGAACTTGCGGTAGAGCCCCGTCAGCGACTTCCATTCCGGGTAGCCGGAGTAGAAGTCGGTGCCGGCCCAGTCGACCCAGCGCGAGCCGGGGTAGAAGTGCTTCGGCCGGTTGTGGGGGACGGTCGGGGAGCCGGAGGGCAGCGGGCTCCAGATAACCGCGATCGGGGCCTTCTTCAGGCCGCGAACCGCGACCGTCAGCGGCGGCAGCCCGGCTTCGGCGAGCCGCCCGTCGATCTTGCGCCGGCTACCTCCACCGTGGACGATCACGTAGATGCGGCGGAAGGCGCGTTTGTAGTTGCGGGGGCTGTGTTCGGGCCCGCGCGAGGCCCCGGCGCAGTCGTATGCGGCCCAGGCGTTGAGGCAGCGGTTGGGCTCGCCGAGCGGCCGCACGTAGGCCCGCATCTTCTTGTTGGCGAAGAGCTTGTTGAGGCGGACGAGGTAGGCGTCGCCGTCGCCCTGGGCGATCTGCGCGGGGGTGATCAGCTCGCCGCCGGTGTTGTTGTCCTCGGTCGAGAGGTGGATCATCGGCCGCGCGTTGGCGGTCTGCCAGCGGCGGATCGACTCGTCGAAGTCGCTGCCCCAGGTGCGGAAGGACTGCATCACCGCCGGGTGCTTGTCGAGGTCGTTGGAGAACTGCCCGAAGTCGGCCATGTCGCCGGTGTCCGAGACGCCCCACCAGACCTTCTTCCCGGGCGGCTTCAGCAGGCTGCCGGCGGAGACGACGGGCGTGGCGATCAGCACCAGCGCTAGAGCGCTGGCAAGGGCAACCGCGAGTGCGGCACGGAACTTCAGAGGGCCGGGCACCGAGCGGCCATGGTGGCAAGCGGCGCGCCTCGGGTCCGGTTCAAATCGGCCGACTGCAACCTCAGTTGCGCTCCCAGGCGCCGACGGGACGACAACCGCTCTACCTGAGCGGAAATCGGCCCGTCAGCGGTCAGGCGGCTTCGCTGAGGGGCGCGGCGTGCTCGGCGACCAGCGCCAGCACGTCCGGGGCGTACTTGGAGATGAAGGCAGGGCCGACGCCGCTGATCGCGATCAGGGCGTCGGCATCCGCCGGCCGCACCGCCGCGATTGCGGTGAGGGTGCGGTTGCTGGCGACGGTGAAGGCCGGCTTGCCCTCGGCGGCCCGCAGTCGCCACTCTTTCAGCGCCTCGAACAGGGGTGCGTCGGCGGGGGACAGGTCCGGGGCGGGGGCCTTGGGCGGCGAATTGGATGAGGACGAGTTCTTCGAGCTGCTGACCGCGACCGTCTCCGGGTCGGGCAGCCAGTCGAGCAGGTCGCAGACGTCGCAGCAGCGCTCCAGCGGCGCCCCGGCGGTGCGGTCGCTGAAGTGGTCGAGCAGCGAGCGGCGGCGGCACTCGGTGCCGTAGATGAAGGCCTTGATCGCGTGGTAGGCGCGCCAGCCGCGCTCGCGGGCGATCGCCAGGTCGGGGTCGCCGGCCCGCTGTTCGTTGAAGCGGACGAGGCGGCCGAGGTCGGCTTTCAGCGCCAGCATCACCGCCCGCGACGGCAGCCCGTCGCGCCCGGCGCGGCCGGCCTCCTGGTAGTAGGCCTCGACGCTGGTCGGGATCGTCACGTGCCAGACCGAGCGCACGTCGGGCTTGTCGACCCCCATGCCGAAGGCGTTGGTCGCGCAGATGACGCCGGTGTCGGTGGCCATGAACCGCTCCTGGATCGCCGTCCGCTGCTGCGGTTCGAGCCCGGCGTGGTAGGCGACCGCGGCGATGTCGCCGTCGCGCAGCTCCTCTGCCACCTCTTCGGTCTGCTTGCGGGTGCCGCAGTAGACGATCGCCGGCCGGTTGGCCGGGTCGCGCAGCCCGGCTTCCAGCAGCGCCTGCCGGCGCGCGTTGCAGCCCTTCCCCTCGAGCGCGACGACGTCGAAGGAGAGGTTCGGCCGATCGAAGCCCGAGCGCACCTGCAGTGGCTCCCGCATCCCGAATCGCGAGGCGATCTCGGCTGCGACAGGCTTCGTCGCCGTCGCCGTGCAGGCCATCACCGTCGGCCGCCCCAGCCGCCCCACGACCTGCGGCAAACGCAGGTAGTCGGGCCGGAAATCGTGCCCCCACTCCGAAACGCAGTGCGCCTCGTCAACCGCGATCAGATCCACGTTCCGGTGCGAAAGCGCTTCGAGGAAGACGTTGGAAGCGAAGCGCTCCGGCGCGCAATAGACGATCCGCGCATCCCCGCGCACCATCTCCAGCGCCTCGGAGACCTCCCAATCTTCCATCCCCGAAGTGATCATCGCCACCCGATGCCCCTGCCGGTTCAGCTTTCCCCATTGATCCCGCATCAAGGCGATCAAAGGACTGACCACGATCGTCAAGTCCTCAGTAGCGAGCCCAGGCAGCTGGTAGCAAAGGCTCTTCCCGCCCCCCGTAGGCATCACGATCAGCGAATCGCGCCCCTCCAGCGCAGCGACGACAGCCTCCCGCTGCCCAGCCCGCCACTCTGCGAACCCGGTGTCTCTCAGTAGCTCATCCGCTCTTTTTCCCGCCTCGGTCATCGACGAGCCACCATAAGCACTTCTCCGGCGGGTGGCGCCGATTTGGGGGACCGTCCCTCGCCAAATGCGAGGGACGGTGGGACCAAATCGGCGACAGGACCCGCCGGCCGGAGCTCCTATGTCCCTCAGCCGTTGTTGTCGATCTCCGCCGGAACCTGACTCAGCTTCTCGGCAAGCGTGTCGATCTTGATCGACAGCTTCCGCGTATCCGCCTTGGTCAGCTCCGTGTAGGAAACGAACCCGTCCGCGGTGCGATACGGCTCGAGGCTGTTGAAGACCATCTTGAAGTCGGCTTCGATCTCACCGGAGAGATCGGCGTTGCCGCTTGCGTCCAGCAGCGGCTTCACCGCTTCGAACGCCGCCAGCGACCCTTCGACGTTGGCCTCGAAGTCGACCAGGTCGATGTGCGAGTAGCGCTCCTCCTCGCCGGTGATCTTCGAGCCGGAGACCTCGGCCAGCAGCTCGTTGGCGCCGACGGCGATTTCGACCGGGTCGAGCTTGACCGTCTTCACCTTCTCGTCCAGTTCTTCGACGTCGGCCTGCAGCTGCTTGGCGACCGGCGCCATGCCCTTGGTCGTGTTTTCCACCCAGAGCGCTTTCTCGATCCGGTGGAAGCCGCCCCATTCGTCGGCGGGCACGCCGTCCTCGCGGGCGTCGATCCGCGGGTCGAGGTCGCCGAAGGAGCCCGCCACCGGCTCGATCCGCTCGTAGGGGATGCGGGCCGCCGGGTAGAGGTCTTTTGCCTCGGCGACGTTGCCGGCGACCACGGCGGCGACGAACGGCTTCGTCTTGGCGACGAGCTCGGCGGTGTTTTCCTCGAGGTAGTCGCGGTACTGAGCAACCGCCGCCTTTTCCTGCGGGCTCGCCGGCTTGCTCTTGGCTGCCGCCTGGGTGGCAGTGGTGTCGGTGGTCTCGCCGTCGCTCGAGCCGCAGGCGGCTGCGGAGACGGCAAGCAGGAGGGCCGCGATCAGGCAGAGCGCGATCTTGGGGAATCGGTGCATCTGGGTGGTGTTCCTTTCGGGGGTGGTTTAGGAGAAGAGGGATTCGCCGACGTAGCCGCCGGGCATGGCGCCTGGTGGGACGGCGAAGAGGGCGCTGCCGACGTGCTTGATGTACTCGTTGAGCGCGTCGAAGCGGCCGAGCCGGCGCTGGATCGCGACGAACTGCTCGGGGTCGCGCTGGAAGCTGATGAAGAAGAGCCCGGCTTCGAGCTCGCCGAGGCTCTCGTCGACGCCGTCGGTGAAGGAGTAGCCGCGGCGGAGGATCCTGGCGCCGTCGTTCTCCTTGGCGGAGGCGAGGCGGACGTGGGCTTCCCTGGGGATCACCGGATGGCCGTCGGGCTTCTTCGCCTCCAGCGGCAGCGGCTCGAACTCCTCGGAGCCGCCGAGGGGTGCGCCGCTGTACTTGTGACGGCCGATCGTCCGCTCCTGATCCTGCAGCGAAGCGCGGTCCCAGACCTCGAGCAGCATCCGGATCCGGCGCGTGACCATGTAGGTGCCGCCGCGCATCCAGGCCGGCCCCTCCTGTCCGACCCAAACGAAGCGCTCCGTATCGTTGGTGTCCTCGGCGCGGATGTTGGCGGTGCCGTCCTTCAGCCCCATCAGGTTGCGTGGGGTGTCCTGGCTGCGGCTGGTGGTGGAGGTGCGGCCGAAGCCGAGCTGAGACCAGCGCATCGCGACGACGCCGCGGCCGATCCGGGCCAGGTTGCGGACCGCGTGGAAGGCGACCTGCGGGTCGTCGGAGCAGGCCTGGACGCAGACGTCGCCCCCGCTTTCGGCCGGGTTCAGCGCGTCTCCGCCAAACGGCGGTAGCGGTCGCAGGGCCTCGGGCCGCCTGCCGGCCAGCCCCAGCCCGCGCTTCTCGAACAGGCCCGGGCCGAAGCCGAAGCTGACGGTGAGGCGGGAGGGGAGGAGGCCGACGGTCTCGCCGGTGTCGTCGGGAGGTGCCAGCGGCACGTCGTTGACGTCGCCGACCATCGCCCCTTCGGTGGCTTCCGCCGCCGCCCGCGTCCACTCCCGCAGCAGCTCGCGCAGCTCGGCCGGATCTTCGGTCAGCAGGTCGAAGGCGGCGAAGTGGAGGCGGTCCTGGGCGGTGGTGTCGATTCCCGCCTGGTGCTCGCCGTAGAAGGGGACACGGCCGGTTCCCTCCTCGCTCGCCTCGGCGAGACGACGGCCTGCCAGGAGCCCCCCGCCCCCGAGCCCAACGGCCGCAGCGCCTGCGCCGGCGGATGCCAGGAGGCGGCGGCGCGTGACTGGGGGGATCGAAGGCAAAGGGGTCCTGGCGACTGGTTTAGGCCACCCTAATTAGGGCGCCCGAAAACCTAGCAGGGAACTAGGGATTCAGTCGCGCGGGAGCCAGGGCTGCGACCACTGACCGGTGCCGCGGGTGAGCCTCTCGGCCTCCTTCGGGCCCCACGTCCCTTTCCCGTAGGGAAGGATCGATCCCGGTTCGTCGAGCAGCGGCTGGACCACGCGCCAGGTCTCTTCGATCGAGCTCTGGCGGGTGAAGAGCCCGTGCTCGCCGACGATCGCGTCGCCGAGCAGGCGCTCGTAGGGCTCGGGGTCCTCCCCCGGCACCTTCTCGAACAACACCTCGAGGTCGGCGGCCTGGAACGCCTCCGCACCCGCCTGCTTGGCGTAGAGGCGGATTCGCGCCCCCGCTTTCGGCTCGATCCGGATCGTCAGCTGGTTCGGCTCCGGCGTCTTCCCGGGGCCGACGCCGAGCCGCGGCGGCCGCTTGAAGAAGACCGTCACCTCGCTTGACTTCACCGGCATGCACTTGCCGGCGCGGACGAAGAACGGCACCCCGCTCCAGCGCCAGTTGTCAACCTCGAGCTCGACCGCGGCGAAGGTCTCGGTGCTCGAGTCGGAGGCGACGTCCTCGACCTCGAGGTAGCCCTCGTACTGGCCGCGCACGTAGCGCGCCGGGTCGGCCGCCCGCATCGCCTTGAAGAACTCGAGCTTCTTGTCGCGGATGCTGTCGGGGTGGTTGCCGGCCGGCGGCTCCATCCCGATCAGGCCGAGCACCTGCAGGGCGTGGTTCTGGATCACGTCGCGCATCGCCCCGACCGCGTCGTAGAAGCGGCCGCGGTCCTCGACCCCGAAGTTCTCGGCGATCGTCATCTGCACGTGGGAGACGTGCTCGCGGTTCCAGACCGGCTCC
>DATEOT010000096.1:0-15864 GCA_035273795.1 Solirubrobacterales bacterium
TTTCAAGGCTCGATGAGGACGTTGTCGATCAGGCGAGCGCCGCCGACCGGGGCGGCGATCGCGATCAGCACCGGCCGGTCGCCCAGCTCGGTGACGGGGGAAAGGTCTTCGGCGTCGCGCGCCTCCAGGTACTCGGGCTCGATCCCGGCGGCGGCGAGCTCGCGGCGCGCGGCCTCCAGGCCGGCGGCTAGCGAGGCGGCGCGGGCCTCACGCTCGGCCGCGGTGAGGGCGCGAAAGAGCGCGGTGGCGCGCTGTCGATCGCTTGGGTCGAGGTAGGCGTTGCGCGAGCTCATCGCCAGGCCGTCGGCCTCGCGCACGGTCGGCAGCACCTCGATCCGGACCGGGAAGTCGAGGTCGCGGACCATGCGGCGGATCACCACCGCCTGCTGCGCGTCCTTCTGGCCGAAATAGGCGACATCGGGGCCGACGAGGTTGAAGAGCTTGGCGACTACGGTCGTGACGCCGCGGAAGTGCTCGGGGCCGCGGCGGGAGGGATCGCCGTCGAGGACGCTCGTGAGAGAGCCGGTGACCTCGACCTGACTGACGGACCCATCCGGACCATCGGGGTAGACCTCCTCGACGGCGGGCGCGAAGACGAGGTCGGCGCCGGCCTCGCCCGCGAGGCGGAGGTCGCGCTCCTCGTCGCGGGGGTAGCGGTCGAGATCCTCGGCTGGGCCGAACTGGGTCGGGTTGACGAAGAGGCTCATCACCACCAGGTCGCACTCGGCGCGAGCGGCGCGGATCAGCGAGAGGTGACCCTCGTGCAGGTACCCCATCGTCGGCACCAGGCCGATGCTCTGGCCGGCGCGGCGGGCGAGCCCGACGGCAGCGCGGAGCTCGGCCTTCGTGCGCAGTGCAGGAGCGGCCACGGGAAGACGAGGGGTATCGGTCAGGACGGTTGAGTTCATAGGTCCATGCCCTACGGGTCACGGCCAACTGCGGAACTCCAAAAATTATAGGCGTACTTAGACACGTTGTCCGCGATTTCGAATCGAAAAGATTCCCTTTTCGATGATCCGGACCTCGTCGCTTTCCGCAATGAGGGGAAAGACACCCAGCGCGGAGGAAGCGATGAGCTCAGAGATAGACGCAGTTGTGAAGGAAGCAGCGCACGATGCGAACGAGGCGCTAGACGGCGATACCCGCCTCGACTTCTTCAAGAAGGCAGGCCTCGCCGGCGGTGGACTGATCGGCGGCGGCGCTCTGCTTAGCGCCTTAACCCCGGCAGCGGCGATGGCCGCCGGCAAAGGCCGTCCACCGGCGAAATTCGGCAAAGGCGACGTCGGGATCCTCAACTACGCCCTCACCCTTGAGTACCTGGAGGCGGCCTTCTACAACGAGGCAACCGCCAACAACAAGAAGAAGACCTTCCTCAAGGGTGCCCAAGAGCAGGCCTTCCTGAAGCGAGTCACCGCCGACGAGAACGCCCACGTCGCCTTCCTCAAAAAGGCGCTTGGAAGCAAAGCGGTGAAAGCTCCGAAAGTCGACTTCGGCGCCACCACCTCGAGTGAGTCGGCATTCCTGAAAACGGCGGTGGCGCTGGAGAACACCGGAGTCGCCGCCTACGCCGGCCAGGCGCTCAACATCGTCAACCCCGCCTACGTGGCGGCGGCGCTGTCGATCCACTCGGTGGAGGCGCGGCACGCCTCGGTCGCCGGCCTGCTGCTGAAGCCGACCCCGGCCAGCCAGGCCCCGAACGGCGCCTTCGACGAGCCGCTGACGGCCACGCAGGTGCTCAAGGCCGTCGAAAAGACCGGCTTCCTCCAGTAGTCACCCCTCGGGAGCGGCGAAGTCGATCCTGCGGATCGGCTTCGCCGGCACCCCGGCGGCGATCGTCCCGCCCTCGACGTCGCGGTTGACGACCGAGTTGGCGCCGATCACGCAACGGTCGCCGACGCTGACGCCGCTGGTTACCGCGCAGTGGACGCCGAACCAGCAGTTGGCGCCGATCCGCACCGGCCCCTTCGAGGTGAAGCCCTGCCAGGTGATCGGCTGCTCGGGGTCGTCGTAGCGGTGCTCGGCATCGCCGACGAAGCAGCCGTTGGCGAACATCGTGTGGTCGCCGATCGTGACGCTCCGATGGGCGGCGATCATCACGCCGCGGTTGAGGAAGCAGCCGGCGCCGATCTCGATCCGGGCCCCGGGCGCCAGCGTCAGCCAGCAACCCGGCTCCAGCAGGGTGCCCTCGCCGATCGTCAGCCGCCCCTCGTCGAGCGCCTCCAGGACTTCTCCCTCGACCGGGTGGCGGACGAAGAAGCCGCCGCGGGCCGCGTGGCGGTTGATCCGCCAGCGCCGCAGCAGCCGCCGGTTGCGCTCGTACCAGCGCCGCTTCACCCACCACAGCCTCCAGCCGCCCATCGCCATGTCCGGCACGTTATGCCACCGGCGTTCGTCCTTATTCGCCCTAGAGGCGAAAAAGGACGAACGCCGCCATAGACTGGGCCTGTGGCGGACCTGCGCGGCGGCATCGACCTCGGCGGCACCAAGATCCAGGCCGCGATCGTCGACGAGCGCGGCGGGGTGCTGGGGCAGGCGCGGCGGCCGACGCCGACCAGCGGCGGCCCCCAGGACGTCTCCGCGGCGATGGCCGAGGCGCTGCGCGAGGCGGCGCAGGAGGCGAAGGTCGAGACCGCGGACCTCACCGGCATCGGGGTCGGCTCCCCCGGCGACGCCGACGAGAAGACCGGCGTCGTCTCCTCGGCGAAGAACCTGCCCGGCTGGGAGGGCAGCTTCCCGCTCGCCGAATCCCTGCGGGAGGCACTCGACGCTCCGGTCCGGGTTGGCAACGACGTCCAGGTCGCGACCGAAGCCGAGTTCCACCTCGGTGCCGGACGGGAGTTCCAGAGCCTGATCGGCGTCTTCTGGGGCACCGGGGTCGGCGGCGGCCTCGTCCTCGACGGCCAGCCGTGGCTGGGGCGCGGCGCCGCCGGCGAGATCGGCCACGTGGTGGTCAAGCGCGGTGGCGCCAAGTGCCCCTGCGGGCGCCGGGGCTGCCTCGAGGCCTACGCCGGGCGCTCGGCGATGGAAGCTGAGGCGCGCCGCCAGCACAGGGAGGGACACAAGACCGACCTCTTTCACCTGATGGAGAAGCACGGCAAACCGCGCCTGACCAGCGGCATCTGGGAGCGGGCGCTGGACCACGGGGACCACCTGGCCGAGAAGCTGGTCGAGCGCGCGGTCGAGGCGCTGGGGACCGGGGTCGCCTCGGCGGTCAACCTGCTCGATCCCGAAGCGGTGATCCTCGGCGGCGGCCTCGGGGTCCGCTTCGGCGAGCGCCTGATGGACCCGCTGATGGAGGAGATGGGCAGGCACCTCTTCCTCGACGAGCGCCCGCCGGCCGTGCGGGTCGTCGCGCTCGGGGACCTCGGCGGCGCGATCGGCGCCTCGCTGCTCGTCTCCCGCTGAGCCGATGGCGATCGACTCCGGCCCGACCCGGCTGCGGATCCTCCGCCCCGCCCCCGGCGTCCTCGCCTTCTACGACGGCCGGGTCGAGGGCTACCGCTTCGCGCCGCGGCCGAACTGGATCGACGAGGGAGGGCTCTCGCTCGGGACCGCCAGCTTCGCGGTCGTCGAGGGTGACGAGGCGCTCGTCTACGACACCCACACCACGCCCGAACACGGGCGCCGGATCCGGGCCGCGCTCGAAGCCGAGGGCGTGCGCCGCTTCACCGTCCTGCTCAGCCACTGGCACCTCGACCACGTCGCCGGCAACACCGCCTTTCGCGACTGCGAGATCCTCGCCACCGCCCGCACGGCCGAGCTGCTGCGCGAGCACCGCGAGACGATCGAAGACGGCCGGCACGAGGGGCCGCCCGGAGTCTGCCCTCTCGTCCTCCCCACCCGCACCTTCGAGGAGCGGATCGAGCTGCGGGTCGGCGACCGCACCCTGGAAGCGATCCACGTCGACGTCCACAGCGACGACGCGGCCGTGCTCTGGGACCCGGAGGCCCGGCTGCTGCTCGCCGGAGACACGGTCGAGGACACCGTCACCTACGTCGAGGAGCCGAGCCACTTCGAAGCGCATCTGCGCGACCTCGACCGCCTGCTCGAGCTCGAACCGGGGACGGTGCTACCGAGCCACGGCGACCCCGAGGCGATCGCCGGTGGCGGCTACGGCCCGGGCCTGATCCGGGCGACCCAGGACTACATCCGGCTACTGCAGCGGATGTCCGATGTGCCCGCACTGCGCCAGCTGCCGCTGCGCGAGCTGCTCGCGCCCCAGCTCGCCGCTGGCGACGTCCGCCACTTCGAGCCCTACGAGCGCGTCCACCGCGAGAACGTGAAGGCGGTTCTAGACGCGGCCTGACGTCTGGCGCTGCTGCCGTGCGACGGCGTCGACGAGCACCGCCAGCAGCAGCACCCCGCCGGTGACCATCAGTTTGACCGCGGAGGAGAGCGAGAGCAGGTCCATTCCGTTCGAGATCGAGCCGATCACGAGGGCTCCGAGCAGGGCCGTCCAGACCGAGCCGCGGCCGCCGAAGAGGCTGGTTCCGGCGATCACCGGCCCGGCGATCGCCAGCAGCAGGAGTTCGTTCCCGCCGGAGTTCTGGTTGACCGCGAAGAGCCGGGAGGCGGCCATCACGCCGCCGATCGCCGCCATCGTGCCGGCGATCGTGAAGACCGCGACCCGGACCCGGTTGACGCGGATGCCGGCCCGCCGCGCCGCCTCGGCGTTGCCGCCGACGGCGAACACGTGGCGGCCGAAGCTGGTCTGCTTGGCGACGTACTCCATGCCGACGACGAAGGCGAGCAGGATCATCACCGCCAGCGGCACGCCGCGGTCGGAGTTGAGGATCGCGACGGCGACGAGCACGATCGCGGCGACGAAGACGAAGCGGACGATCTGCGGCAGCGGGCTGGTGTTGTCGAAGCCGGCGGCGACTCGACGGCGGTAGCCGAGCGCGAGCGCGGCGCCGTAGGCGGCGATGATCACCGCGGCGAAGATCCAGCCGACCGTGTCCGAGTAGAAGATGTTGGCGAGACCGGTGATCTTCGGGTCGGTGATGTTGAGCGAGCCCGTCTGCCCGAGCACCTGCAGGAGCGCACCTTCCCAGGCCAACAAGCCCGCAAGGGTGACGACGAAAGACGGCACGACGAAGCGACTGAACAGCGAGCCCTGCAAGCAGCCGATCGCGGCGCCGACCGCGACCGCCGCCGCGATCGCCAGGTAGGCGTTCCAGCCGTGTTTGACGCTCAGCACGGCCATCACGGCGGCCGAGAGGCCGCTGACCGCACCGACCGAGAGGTCGATCTCGCCGAGCAGCAGGACATAGACGATGCCGACGGAGATCAACCCGATCGTGGTGATCTGCAGCATCAGGTTGGTCAGGTTCTGCGCCGAGAGGAAGCGGTCTTCCTGGATCTGGAAGATGACCGCGATCAGGACCAAGCCGAGCACGACCCGGACCGAGGAGAGGTCGCCCTGGACGATGCGACGCAGGGTCTCCGAGGTGGTCGGACGGCGCTCGGCCGCCTCGTCGGCGGTCGCTGCCTCGCTCGCGCTCATGCTTTCTCCCCCTCCTCTGACTGCTGGTTCTCGTGGTTCTTGTCGCGACCCTCACCGATGCCGGTGATCGCGGCGATCACGTGCTCCTCGGTCGCTTCCTCTGCCTGGAACTCGCCGGCGGCCTGGCCGAGGCGGAGGACGAAAACGCGATCGGCGATCGCGAAGACGTCGGCCAGGTTGTGGCTGATGACGACGACGCCGAGTTTGCGCTCCCGCAGGCGTCGGATCAGCTCCAGCACCTGCTTGGTCTGCGGCACCCCGAGCGCGGCGGTTGGCTCGTCGAGCAGCACGACCTTCGGATCGCCCAAGAGGGAGCGAGCGACCGCGACCTGCTGGCGCTGGCCCCCGGAGAGCGTCCCGACCTCGCTGCGCAGGCTCGGGATCGTCACCGCGAGGTTGGAGAGCAGGTCGGCGGTCTCGTGCTCCATCTTCACCTCGTCGAGCTGGCGTGAGGCCCGGCCCGGCCCGGGTGAAATCTGCTCGCGACCGAGGAAGAGGTTGGCGACGACGTCGAGGTTGTCGCAGAGCGCGAGGTCCTGGTAGACGGTCGCGATCCCCAGCGCCGTCGCGTCCTGCGGTTTGGAGATCCGCACCTCTTCGCCCTCGAAGCGGATCATGCCGGCATCCGGCGGGTTGATGCCGGCTATCGCCTTGACCAAGGTCGACTTGCCGGCCCCGTTGTCGCCGACCAGCCCGACCACCTCGCCGGCGCTGACCGCGAAGTCGACCCGGTCCAGAGCCTGGACCGGGCCGAATCGCTTGCTTACTCCCTCCAGCTCGAGGAGCGGAGTGCCGGTCGCCATCTCAACCGGAGATTCCCGCTTCTTTGCAGGCGGCCGTGTAGGGACCGGTGCAGAGTTCGGAGGCTTCGACGAAGCCGTCTTTGACCACCGTGTCTTTGACGTTGTCTTTGGTCACCGCGATCGGTTCCAGCAGCACCGACGGGACGTCGGTTTTGCCGTTGTTGACTTCTTCGGTGATTTTGTCCTGCGGGACTTCTTCGCCGTTGGCGAGCGCGATCGCGATTTCGGCGCTGACTTTCGCCTGCGGCGGAATCGCCTTGTAGATCGTCATGTACTGCTGACCGGCGAGGATCCGCTGCAGGCCGGCGACGGTCGCGTCCTGACCGGTGACCGGTATGTCTTCGGGATTGAGGCCCACGCCTTTCAGCGCCGCGATCGCGCCGCCGCCGGTGTCGTCGTTGGCGGCGTAGATGCCCGCGAAGCCGTCTTTGCCGAGCGCGGTGATCGCCTGCTGGGCCTCGCGCTGGGCGTTTTCAGCGGTCCAGCCGGGCGTGTCGTATTCCTTGGCGATCTCGACGCCCGCTTCCTCGAACGCCTTCTGCGCGCCTTTCTTGAACAGCGCCGCGTTGGGATCGGCGGGGTCGCCGCTGATCATGATGATCGGGCCTTTCGGGCTCCCGTCTTCTTTCAGTTTTTTCGCCAGCGTTTCGCCCTGCAGTTCGCCCACCCGTTCGTTGTCGAAGGAGATGTAGGCGTCGATTTCGCTGTTTTCGATCAGCCGGTCGTAGCTGACCACCGGCACGCCCTGGGCGTTGGCGCGTTCGGCGATCGAAGCGGCCGATTTCGAGTCCATCGGATCGAGGACGAGGACCTCAGCGCCTTTGGTCAGCGCGGCTTCGCCCTGGGATTGCTGTTTTTCGGCGTCGCCACCGGCGTTGAAGTAGATGACCTCGCAATCGGGACACAGTTCTTCGACCGAGCTTTCGAAGTCCGGCCTGTCGTTGGTTTCGTAACGGGGCGTTTCGTTTTCCGGGAGCAGGAGGGCGATCGTCGCGCTGCCGCCGCCTCCTCCACCGCCACCACCGCCGGTGGTGTCGTCGTCGCTGCTGCCGCAGCCGGCAGCGATCAGACCTACCGTGAACAGTGCGCACCCGATGACAGCGAGACGTCGCAACAGCGCTGGATGAGACATACACCCTCCTCCTCAGGGGATCGTCACTCGGTGAGTACCCCTATGCAGACGTTTCATTCACCCCGGGCGGCACCGGGGTAGAAGATGGGCCAAGCAGCAGTAGGCGAGGGCGACTGGTTGGCCTAGGCGGCCACAGGCTCACGCCTGCGCGAGCGCCGTTTCGGCTTCGCCGGCTCGACCAGCTCGGCGAGGAAGCTGCCGGTGTAGGAGCCGGCGACCGCGGCGACCTCCTCTGGCGTGCCGGTGGCGACGATCTCGCCGCCCCCTTCACCGCCCTCGGGGCCGAGGTCAACCAGCCAGTCGGCGGTCTTGATCACGTCGAGGTTGTGCTCGATCACGACCACTGAGTTGCCGGCGTCGACGAGGCGGCCGAGCACGTCGAGCAGGCGCTGGACGTCGGCGAAGTGCAGCCCGGTGGTCGGCTCGTCGAGGATGTAGAGGGTGTCGCCGGTGGCGACTTTCGAAAGCTCGGTCGCGAGCTTGATCCGCTGCGCCTCGCCGCCGGAGAGCGTCGTCGCCGGCTGGCCGAGGCGGATGTAGCCGAGGCCGACGTCGTTGAGCGTGCGCAGGCGACGGGCGATCTTCGGCACGTTCTCGAAGAACTCGACCGCCTCCTCGACCGACATCTCCAGCACGTCGGCGATGTTTTTGCCCTTGAAGCGGACCTCTAGCGTCTCGCGGTTGTAGCGCTTGCCGTGGCACTGCTCGCAGGGCACGTAGACGTCGGGCAGGAAGTGCATCTCGATCTTGATCTGGCCGTCTCCCTTGCAGACCTCACAGCGACCGCCCTTGACGTTGAAGCTGAAGCGGCCGGGTTTGTAGCCGCGCGCCCGCGACTCCTGGGTCTGGGTGAAGATCTGGCGGATGTGGTCGAAGAGGCCGGTGTAGGTGGCCGGGTTGGAGCGCGGCGTGCGGCCGATCGGCGACTGGTCGATGTTGATGATCTTGTCGATCTGATCGAGGCCGTCGATGCCGTCGTGAGAGCCGGGGCGCAGCTTCGCCTGGTGGAGGCGGTTGGCGACCGCGTGGTGCAGGGTCTCGTTGACCAGGGTCGACTTGCCGGAGCCGGAGACGCCGGTGACGCAGCAGAAGACCCCGAGCGGGATCATCACGTCGACGTCCTTGAGGTTGTGTTCGCGGGCGCCGCGGACGACGAGGGTGCCGGTCGGCTCGCGCCGCTCCTCGGGCACCTCGATCTGGCGCTTGCCGGAGAGGTACTGGCCGGTCAGCGAAGCCGAGTTCTTCGCCACCTGCTTCGGCGTGCCGGCGGCGATCACGTGGCCGCCGTGTTCGCCGGCGCCCGGGCCGAGGTCGACGAGGTGGTCGGCCGCCATCATCGTCCCCTCGTCGTGCTCGACCACGATCACCGTGTTGCCGAGGTCGCGGAGGCGGTCCAGGGTCGCGATCAGCTTCTCGTTGTCGCGCTGGTGGAGGCCGATCGAGGGCTCGTCGAGCACGTACATCACCCCGACCAGGTGCGAGCCGATCTGAGTCGCGAGCCGGATCCTCTGCGCCTCGCCGCCGGAGAGGGTGCGGGCCGAGCGCGCCAGCGAGAGGTAGCCGATGCCGACGTTCTCGAGGAAGGAGAGCCGCTCGGTGATCTCGCGCACGATCAGCCGCGCGATCGCCCGCTCGGTCTCGGTCATCTCCAGCTCGCGGATCCACTTGGCGGCGGCGTGGGCGGAGAGGTCGCTGTACTCGGCGATGCTGCAGCCGCCGACCTTGACCGCGAGGCTCTCGGGGCGCAAGCGGGCGCCCTTGCAGGCGGGACACGGCTGCTCGGCCATGTAGCCCTCGATCCGCTCACGGTTGGTCTCCGAATCAGTCTCTTCGTAGCGCCGTTGCAGGTTGTTGACGATCCCCTCGAAGCGGACCTTGTAGGAGCGGCGGCGGCCGAAGCGGTTGGTGTAGGAGACGTGGTGGCGTTCGCCGCCGGTGCCGTAGAGGAAGATCTCCTTCTCGTCCTGGGTCAACTGCGACCAGGGCTTGTCGAGGTCGACGTCGTTCGCCTCGGCGACGGCGGCGATCAACCGCCGCCAGTAGGCGCTGATGCCGCGGTTCCAGGGCTGCAGCGCCCCCTCGCCGAGCGAGAGGGTCGGATCGGGGACGACCAACTCGGGGTCGATCACCCGCTGGAAGCCGAGCCCGTGGCAGCGGTCGCAGGCGCCGTGGGGGGAGTTGAAGGAGAAGATCCGCGGCTCCAGCTCGGGGATCGAGGTGCCGCAGTTGAGGCAGGCGAACTGCTCCGAGAAGAGCAGGATCTCGCCCTCCTGCTTGCCGTCGACGATCTCGACTTCGATCAGCCCCGCCGCGAGCCCGGCCGCCGCTTCGACCGACTCCGAGAGCCGCCGCCGCAGCTCCGATTTCATAACCAGCCGGTCGACGACGATCGCGACGTCGTGTTTGTACTTCTTGTCGAGGGAGATGTCCTCGTCGAGGCGGCGCAGCTCGCCGTTGACCTTGGCCCGCGAGTAGCCCTCGAGCCGCATCTGGTCGAGCAGTTTCCCGTACTCGCCTTTGCGGCCGCGGACGACCGGGGCCATGACCATGAATTTGGTTCCGTCCTCCAAAGTCATCAGCCGGTCGACGATCTGCTCCTGGGTCTGGCCGGTGATCTCCTCGCCGCACTCGGGACAGTGCGGGGTCCCGATCCGGGCCCAGAGCAGCCGCAGGTAGTCGTATATCTCGGTCACGGTGCCGACGGTAGAGCGCGGATTGCGCGAGGTCGTCTTCTGGTCGATCGAGATCGCCGGCGAGAGGCCCTCGATCGAGTCGACGTCGGGCTTCTCCATCAGCCCGAGGAACTGCCGCGCGTAGGCTGACAGCGACTCGACGTAGCGCCGCTGTCCCTCGGCGTAGATCGTGTCGAAGGCAAGGCTCGACTTGCCGGAGCCGGAGAGGCCGGTGATGACGATCAGTGCGTCGCGGGGCAGCTCAACGTCAATGTCCTTGAGGTTGTGCTCGCGGGCGCCGGAAATGACGATTCGCTCAGAGGCAGCCACTCACGTCGATTCTAGACAGGCGAACAGATGTTCCCTTCACGCAGGCGCAAATTGCGGTTATCCGAGAGCCGCCGCAAGTTTGCGGCGGTAGGTGCGGGCGGTTGGATCGCCGGGGTCGAGGTCGGCGAGAATGCCGACGACGGCGCGGCGCAGGAGGTCCCGTAGGTCCCCGGCGGAGAGGCCGCCGGCGCTCCAGTTGTCGCCTCCGATCTGCTGGATCTCCCCGAGCAGGGCGTCGAGGGCAGCCTCGCGGTCACCGCGGTCGAGGGCGGCGAAGCCGTCGGCCCCGATTCCCAGCTTGGCGAGGCGGACGCGGGCGGTGATTCCGGCGGCGGCGAAGTCGGCCTCGTGCCCCTCGACCGCTTCCAGCGCCTCGTCCTCAGCGCCGCGCTCGAGTCGAGCTTTCGCCAGGGCAACGGCGACGTCCGCGCGCCGCGGCTCCAGTTCGGCCGCCTCGCGCAGAGAGAGCTCGTCGCCCTTGGCCAACAGCTCGTCCGCTTTCGATGGCGCCAGCGAGTCGAAGAAGGCTTCGACTTTCGCCGGCGGGAGCGCCCCGACGAACTGGTCGACCACGGCGCCGTCGCGAAAGGCCTTCACCGCCGGGATCCCCTGCACCTGGAACCGCGCCGCCAAGGGCTGGTTGGAGTCGACGTCGACCTTGGCCAGGACGACCTCCCCCTGGCGCGAAGCCTCGGCTTTCTCAAGCGCCGGGCTCAGCGCTTTGCAGGGCCCGCACCAGTCGGCCCAGAAGTCGACGACGACCGGGACCTGCCGGGAGCGCTCCAGAACCTCCGCCTCGAAGGTCGCCTCGGTGACGTCGACCGCCATCAGGTTCCCGCGGTCATCCCGTCCAAGTCGCGGCGCAGCTCGCGCAGCTCGTCACGAATCCGGCCCGCCTCCTCGAAGCGGAGGTCGTCGGCGGCGGCCAGCATCTCCTCCTCGAGGGCGACGATCGTCTTCTCCAGCTCCTCGGGGCTGGCGAACTCCTCGGCCCGTTTGCGCCGGCGCTTGCGCGGCGCCCGGTCCTCCATCGCCAGGAACTCGCTCATCTCGGAGATGCCTTTGCGCACGGTCTCCGGCGTGATCCCGTGCTCCTCGTTGTAAGCGAGCTGGATCGCCCGGCGGCGGTCGGTCTCGCGCATCGCCGCCCGCATCGCGTCGGTCTGCTTGTCGGCGTACATCAGCACCCGCCCGTTGACGTTGCGCGCCGCGCGCCCGATCGTCTGCACGAGGCTGGTCTCGCCGCGGAGGAAGCCCTCCTTGTCGGCGTCGAGGATCGCCACCAGCGAGACCTCGGGCAGGTCGAGACCCTCGCGCAGGAGGTTGACGCCGACGAGGACGTCGTACTCGCCGAGGCGCAGGTCGCGGATGATCTGGATCCGTTCCAGGGTGTCGACCTCGGAGTGCAGGTACCGGACTTTTACCCCGTACTCGAGGAGGTAGGCGGTCAGGTCCTCGGCCATCTTCTTGGTCAGGGTCGTGACCAGGGTGCGGTCGCCGCTCTCGGCCACCTTCTTCACCTCGTTCATCAGGTCGTCGATCTGGTTCCTGGTCTCGCGCAGCTCGATCTCGGGGTCGACGATCCCGGTCGGGCGGACGATCTGCTCGACGGTGCGCGTCGCTTCGGCCCTCTCGAACGGCCCCGGCGTCGCCGAGACCATCACCAGCTGGTTTACCCGGGCGAGGAACTCGTCGAACTTGAGCGGCCGGTTGTCCATCGCCGAGGGAAGTCGGAAGCCGTAGTCGACCAGGCTCGTCTTCCGCGAGCGGTCGCCCTCGTACATGCCGCCGATCTGCGGGATCGTCTGGTGGGACTCGTCGACGAAGACGACGAAGTCGTCGGGGAAGTAATCAATGAGGGTGTGGGGAGGGCTCCCAGGAGGGCGGCCGTCGAGGATCCGCGAGTAGTTCTCGATCCCCGAGGTGAAGCCGAGCTCCTTGATCATCTCGAGGTCGTACATCGTCCGCTGCCGCAGCCGGTGCGCCTCCAGCTGCTTGCCTTCGCCTTCCAGCTCGGCGGTTCGCGATTCCAGTTCGGCGCGGATCTCGTCGACGGCACGGTCGACGGTCTCGTCTTTGGTCACGTAGTGGGAGGCCGGCCAGACCGAGACGTGGTCGATCACGTCGAGCACTTCCCCGGTCAGCGGGTCGAAGTGCTGGATCCCCTCGATCTCGTCGCCGAAGAGGGCGATCCGGTAGGCCGACTCCGCATAGGAGGGCATGATCTCCAGCACCTCGCCGCGGACCCGGAAGGCGCCGCGGCCCAGCACCTGGTCGTTGCGCTGGTACTGCATCTTCACCAGCTTGCGGAGGACGTCGTCGCGGTCGATCTCCTTGCCGACCTGGAAGAGCTGCATTTTTTCGTTGTAGACCTGGGGCGAGCCGATCCCGTAGATGCAGGAGACCGAGGCGACGATGATCACGTCGCGGCGGGCGAACAGCGCCGCGGTGGCGGCATGCCGCAGGCGGTCGATCTCGTCGTTGATCGAAGAGTCCTTCTCGATGTAGAGGTCCTGGGCCGGGACGTAGGCCTCCGGCTGGTAGTAGTCGTAGTAGGAGACGAAGTACTCGACCGTGTTCTCGGGGAAGAACTCGCGGAACTCGTTGCAGAGCTGCGCCGCCAGGGTCTTGTTGTGGGCGATCACCAGGCTCGGCCGCTGCACCTCGGCGATCGTCGCCGCCATCGTGAAGGTCTTGCCGGTGCCGGTGGCGCCGAGCAGGGTCTGGAAGCGTTCGCCGGCTCCAAGACCCTCGGCCAGGCCGGCGATCGCCTTCGGTTGGTCCGCCGTCGGAGAGTAGGCGGGGTTCAGCTTGAAATCCGGCACGGTCAGAACATAGCTGGCGCATATGCTGGGCACCGATGAACCGCTCGCGCCTCGCTCTCGCCGCCTTCTTCACCTTCATGGGGACGATGCACTTCGTCGCCCGGCGCAGCTTCGAGGCGATCGTCCCGAAGTCGATCGAGTCGCACAAGCGGGAGGCGGTCGCCGTCAGCGGCGTCGCCGAGATCGCCGGCGCGGCGATGGTCCTCCATCCAGCCACCCGCCGGCTCGGGCGCTGGTGGCTGCTGGCGCTGCTCGTCTCCGTCTTCCCGGCCAACGTCCACATGGCGGTCAACCCGGAGCAGATCCGCGGCCTCGACCTGCGGAAGATCCCGCGCTGGGCGCTCTGGGCGCGCCTGCCGCTGCAGCCGCTGGCGATGCTCTGGGTCTGGCGGGCGACCTCCAATAGCCCCGGTCAATAACCAGACAAGGCTTATAAATAACGTTTTTGTCTGTAGAGCTTCTGTCTTCTATGACAGTAGCTTCACCAATTCATGGACAAACGTGACCGTTTCGCCGTAAATCTGCGCCAGGCCCGCCAGGCCGCCGGCATCTCCCAGGAAGAGCTCGCCGAGCGCTGCGAACTACACCGCACCGAGGTCTCGCTGCTGGAGCGCGGCGGCCGCGAACCGCGCCTGGGAACCCTGATCAAGCTCGCGACTGCCCTCGGGACCGATGCCGAAGCGCTCTGCGCCGGGATCGGCTGGGACGCCAAGGCCCGCGACTACAAGATCGACGAACCCGCTGACTAGGGCTTGAGGTTAGGAGGGGCGGGTGTACCCCCTCCAGACACCACTCGCTATGGCTCGTGGTTGAGTGTCTGGAGGAGGTACACCCGCCCCCTCTACGACACGCACTCACAGGCCGGCCCAAGGTCAATCCTCTCTTTAAAAAGAGAGACCGCACCTTGCTGCGTCTGCCGGAGCTCGATCGTGGGGCGGGTCGATGGGGGTCTCGCGGCACTCAACCACGAGCCATAGCGAGTGGTGCCGAGAGACCCCCATCGGCACGCCCCCTATCGCCAGCCCCCTACGGCAAGAATTCTTCTAGTAGGTCCGCGGCCGGGCCTAAGAAGCCGTCAACGTCACCGAGCAGCGATTCGGCGTCGTTGAGGATTTCGATCGCCTGTTCGAGCGGGATCCGTTCCAGGGTCGCGCGCAGGGGACCCGCGAGGAACGGGCTGAGGGCGCCGGCTTCTTCGGCGTCGTCGACGGCGCGCAGGAGGCCGGCGCGGATCGCCTTGGTCAGCTTTTCGTCGTCGATCCCGTAGCGCTCGCTGAACCGTTCCCGCCCCTCCGGCGTCGCCAGCGCCCGCGCCAGGACCTCACGGGAGACCCCGAGCTGGCAGGCGGCGCCGTCGAGGGCCGAGTTCGTGAACTGGTTGGCGATCTGGGCGAGGTTCTGGGGGTCGCTCCACTCGCGAGGCTTGCAGGGGTCCCGCACCTGCTCGGGCTCGTACGTCGAGCCCCCGGCGGCGAGATAGGCACCAACCAGCACCAGGGAGGCGAGGACCGAGCCGGCGATCAGCACGACCCCGCGCGAGCGGCTCTCCCCGCTCACAGGTCGACCCTCCGCGCCAGCGCGATCGGCGCCAGCGCGATCAGGCCCAGCAGCGCCGCGAGGATGAACGAGGTGCTGAAGGCGTGGGTCGCCCCGCGATCGAGCTGATCCTGGAGTTCGGACTGCAGCTGCTCGACTTCGGCCCGCTCGGTGGGATCTTCGGGCAGGGGTTCGAAGGCCGGCTCGATCACCGGCACCTTCCCCCGCTCCTCGTCCAACTGCCCGCTGACCTTTTCGGCCAGATCCAGCTTCAGCAGCGGGTTGACGGTCGAGTCGAGGATCACCGCGGTGCCAGCGTCGATCGCGTCGCGGCGCTGCTGTTCGATGTCGGCGGTGAAGATCGGCGTCAGCGCCAGGAGGCCGATGACGACCCCGGCGTGACGCGAGGATATCGTCCAGCCGCCGTGGATCGCCTGCGGCGCCCGCCCCCCGAGCGCGGTCTCGGTCAGCGCCGAGAGCACCAGCGAGAGCCCGATGCCGACCAGCACCTGCGGCGGCAGCGTCAGCACGATCGTCGCCTTCGGCAGAAATGCCAGCGCCGCGAGCCCCCCGGAGACGAGGATCGCGCCGGCGGCGGCGCGGGAGCGGGCGTCGGGGACGAAATCGGCCAGCTTGCCGCCGAGGATCGCCGCCAGCGGCATCACCGACACGACCAGCGCCGCTTCGATCGGGCTCAGCCGCCAGCCTTCGATCAGCAGCAGGACCAGCAGGAAGAGCGCCGCCATGATCGCAGCCGAAACCATCGCCAGGGCCAGGTTCGCCCAGAGGTGGGGCCGGCCCGTGCGCCGCAGCTCCGGTTCGATCACCCCGGTCGCTGCCTCGTGCCTGGCGACGGCGAGGATCGGCACCGCGGCGGCCAGCGCCACAGGCACCTGCAGCAGGAAGATCGACTGCCAGGAGACGAGCTCGGTGAAGAACCCGCCGACGGCCGGGCCGAGGGCGGCGCCGGTCGCTCCCGCCGCCGCCCAGACGGTCGCCGCTCGCCGCTCAGAGCCGGTCGCCGCCGGCAGCAGCTCCAGCGCCGCGGTGACCGCGAGGG
>DATEOT010000097.1:0-21571 GCA_035273795.1 Solirubrobacterales bacterium
GCCCTCGACTCCCGCCAGCTCGGCCACCGCCGGCAGCGCCGCCCCGTCGCCGAGGACGGCGGCCGCCCTCGCCACGGCCCGCGGCTCGTCCTCCAGCCGCGCCAGCCGCACCAGAACCGTGCGGGAGACGGCCCGGGGGCCGATCGCGGCGACGTGGGAGACGTGCTCGCCGTCCGGGCTGACGCCTTCGCTGCCGAGCGCCATCACCAGCTGGGTGAGCAGCAGCGGGTTGCCGCCGGTGGACTCCACGCAGGCGGCGACGAATCCCTGCTCGGGCGCGGTCGCCAGGCGTTCCTCGATCAGGGCCGCGACGCCGGCCTCGCCGAGCGGGCCGGGGCGGACGAGGGTCGCCGCCGGGTCGTGCACGAGCTCGCCGAGCAGGGCGGGGTCGTTTCCGGGCTCGGCCTCCCGCAGGCCGGTCAGGAGGAGGATCGGCCGGTCATCGAGCCGGCGCGCCAGGTAGGTGAGGAACATCAGCGAGGGCCGGTCGCACCAGTGGAGGTCGTCGACCGAGATCAGCAGCGGGCCCTCCTCGGCCAGCCCGAGGACGAGCCAGTAGAGGCCGTGAAGGGCCGCGAACGAAGCGCCCTCGGCCCCGTCGGCGCCGTCCAGCTCGCCGAAGACGGCCGCGGCCGACCCCGCGGCGCCGCCCAGCAGCGCCTCCTTGCGGCCGGGGAGCGCCAGCTCGGGATCGAACAGCTGGCGGACCACGCCGAAGGGGAACTCGCCCTCCAGCTCGCTGCCCCGGGCCGAGAGCACCCGCATCGATCCCTCGGCGCGGCTGCGGGCCTCGGCCAGCAGGCGGCTCTTTCCGATCCCGGCCGGACCTTCGACCACCGCCAGGCATCCCTGCCCGCCGGCGGCCTGCGTTATCTGCGCGTCGAGCTGGTCGAGCTCTCCCCGTCGCTCGAAGAGGTCCACGGCGCAATGCTAAGGCGGGCGCACGCGAACGCGCACGCCCGCTCTGCCTGGCTAGGAGCCGAACGCCTCGAAGGCGTGGACGGCCGCTCTGGTGGGGAGGACCGCGTCGCCTTCGGCTTCGTAGAGGAGCCCGTCTCGGACCAGGACGGTCACCGCTCTTTCGATCCGGTCGCGGTGGGCGAAATCATCCGGGTCTCCCAGGTCCCGGATCAGGTCCGGGAGCCGGAGCGTGTCCGGATGGGTCGCCATCAGGTGCCTGAGTGTGGCGATCTGGTCTTGGCGGTCCTCGGCTTCGGGTGAGCCGGGTCGCTGGTCGTCGTGCATGGGAAGTACCCCTTCCCGTGCGTGCCCCGGCATTGGGTCCGGAGCGGTTCTTCTGACCCGGCAATCCTAGGCGACGCGCACGAGGCGAAAGCGGCGGTCAATCCTGCCGTCGAGCTTCAAGGTCGCCCGGAGGCCGCCCCTGCCGGCCTGGCGGAGGCGTCGAAGGCCGGCGGGCGTGAGCTTCATCGACGCCGTCCGGGCGCTTGCCGGCGCCAGGGAGAAGGTCGCCTTGGCGATGACCTGGGGCCGCCCCCCGCGACGCTGCCCGCCCGCCCGTGCCGGGCGGGGTCGAGCGACGGTGACCTCTAGCTTGCCGGCGCAGGGCCCACTCGAATCGCAGCTCACCCTGACGAGGACGCGACCGCCCTTGACCCGGGGCCTGCCGAGGGCGACCCGTCCCCGCACGGCGGGGGGATTCGAGGCCGGGCCGGCGGGGCCGCGCGATGCCGCCTCGATGTCGCGAGCGGCCTTCGCGATCTGCTCGGCGATCGCCGGATCGGCGAGGAGCTCGTCGATCCCGGCCTCGGCCGGAGCCTCCTCGGCGCCGCTGGGGATTTCCTCGATGGTCGAGTAGAAGTTGCCGCGTTCGCCATGCTGGCCGTAGACCAGCGACAGCGCACCGAACGTGCCGCCCATCCGCCAGTCGAGGTTCTTGACGTTGCGCCGGCTGTAGTCGATTCTCGGCAACAGTTTGCCGGCGAGCACTTCCTCGGGCGTGCGCGGCACCCCGAACGCGCTGTACGCGTAGCTCATGATGCTCAGGTATTCGTGATCCACGACGGGGGTGTGCTCCTTGCCGTGGTGCCGGAGGCCGTACAGGTGGCCGAGCTCGTGCATCGTCGTCACCGCGTTCAGCTGGTCGCCGACGAGGTCGTTGTTGCTGAAGGAGATCCCGGTCTGGCGTTTGATTTCGGCTAGCCAGCGCGCCTCGTAGACCGTGACGATGAGGTGATCCGCCTTGATCCCGTTGGCCACTCCACCGATGGTGTCGCGTTCTCTGTGATCGGGGCAGACGCAGACGTACTTGGCGAGGGCCGGGACCGAGCCCGGGCTGCCGCTCAGGCCGGTGCCGGTGAAGCCGAGCCGCACCATCTGCGAGAAGAATGCGTCGCTGTTGTCGACGGGAGGGACCTCCGACCGCCCCAGGACCCGCGGGCCGCGGATGATGTGCAGCCTGATGTTGAGCGGTGAGCTGCCGAAGCTCGAGCGGAGCAGGCCTTCGATCGTCGAGTTCCAGCGCTCGCCGCTGACCACGTCGACGTAGACGAAGGCGTCCTTCTGGGCCGGGTCCGCGCCGTGGCCGGCGAGATTGACGAGCCGGTCGTCGACCCAGACGCCGTTGCTCTCCCAGTAGCTCGGGAGGCCGTCGCCGTCCTGGTCGGGCCAGGTCCACCACGGCGACTCGCGGGAGAAGCCCGGCGGGACGTTGCGCGGATCGTTGCCGACGGCGCCGTCGCGGACGCTGAAGATCCAGGTCCCCGGGGTCGAGCTTCCCACCGAGCCCCGCGTCAGCGCATGGGGCCCGCCGTCGAGAAAGGCGCCGCTCTGGGCCGACCCCCCGAGTTCGGCCGACCGGGCCGGGTCCCCGTTGGAGAAGCCGACGCGGGCGGCGACCCCGTTGCTCGCCGAGCCCAGCTCCCACTGGATGCTCGCGTAGCGGAAGACGATGTTGAAGTCACCGGTGCCGGGCGTACCCCTGACGAGCAGAAGCTGAAAGGTGTTGCGCCGGTCGGTCCCGTTCGGGTAGTAGCCGACTTCGTCCCAGAGGGCGCAGAAGGCGGGCCGGCCTTCGTAGGTCGTTTCGCCGTAGGTGACCGTGCCCCCGTCGGCGGGCCGGGTGTCGACGTCGGCGAAGAAGGGGGCGATTATCACGCGGTCGGTCTGCGTCAGGTCGAACGGGATGTACGTCCCGAGGGGTGAGTCGAAGGTGACGTTGCCGTTGTTGTTCAAGTACAGCGACTCGTACGAGCTGCCGTAGAAGTCGACCTCGAAGGGGAGTTCGATCGACCCGGAGGACTCGTCGTCGTTGCGGTGAAGCGTGTTTTCCCGGCACCCCGGGAGATCGAGCGCGGTCGAGGCGATTCCGGACGCCGGGAGGGCGGTCACGGCGGCGACGGCGGCGAGCAGTACGGCAACGAAAATCCCCGCTCGGCTCCCTTGCACGATCCTCGGCATGGCGGGGACGGTATCAACGGATTTTCGATAAGAAATTGATTCGTACCTAAAAACCCAACACTGATCTAGGAATTAGTGGGGGTCTTTCAAGCGGGATCGACGCCGAGCGTCACTTTGCCCGTGAAGCCGTCCCGGGCGAGGCTGTTGCCGGCCGGTGCGAGGGCGAGCGCCGCGCTCGAGCCGCCCTGTTCGCGGAAGATGAAGTCGGCTTCGCGGGGCGTTATCTCAGCCGGGTTGCCGTCGTAGGGAGCGAGGGCGAAGACCTCGGCGTCGTCCTCGTCGGTGGTGAAGAGCTGGCCGGTGTGGGCGGTGTGGCCGCCGGAGTAGGTGCCGTCGCCGCGGCGCCCGCCGGTGTGGACCTTGAGGTGGACGTGGGTCGTCCGCCCCGGGTACTGGCCGGGGTAGATCGTCGCGAACTCGGCCAGGCCGTCGCGGTCGGTCAGCTGGATCCCGCGCAACCAGGCCGACCCTCCGCTGCCCTTCGGCGGCTCGCCCGAGTAGACGCCGAGCGCGTCGCAGTGCCAGACGTCGACGGCGGCGTCGCGGATCGGCTCGCAGGTGCTCGCGTCGACGACCGTCACCGCGAGCGCGAGCGGCACCCCGTCCCGGTCCTCGGCGATGTCCCGCCGGACCCGCGCCAGGTCGATGTAGAAGGGGCCTTCCTCCTGCGCGGGCGTCAGCACGCAGTCAGGCCTGGGCTTGGCGCCGCCCGCGACGGACGTGGCGGCCTCGTCCTCGTCGGTCCCGCAGCCGTAGAGGGCGACGCTCGCCAGCGCCCCGGCCGACAGGGCCATCATCTCGCGGCGCCGGATCGGAAGCTGATCGCTCATCGGCAAGACATTAGGTGCTCGCCTCGCGCCGGTCGAGGGGATCGACAGCGCGGTCCTACCGCTGCCCTTCTTCCCACGCGTAGGCCATCCCGATCCGGTCGATCATCGTCGGGTGGCTGCCGTAGAGGGCGGAGACCCAGAACGCCGGGTCGGGGTCGCTGAGGCTCTCGGTCGACAGCTGGCGGATCAGCCCTCGGGCGGCGGCCGGGTCCCGGGTCGCCTCGAGCGCCGCCCAGTCGGCCGACGCCTCCTGGCGGCGGGAGGAGAGGTTGAGCAGCGGCGTGGCCGCCAGCTGCAGGACCACGAGGACGAGCAGGGCGATCGGCACGGCCTCGGGCTGGGCGAGGCCGCCGCGGCGGCGGGTGAGGAGGGCGGTGACGGCGAGGGCGGGGACCAGGAACAGCGCCAGCCAGCCGACCCGCTTGAGGGTGTCCTCGTGGGCGAGGTGGGCGATCTCGTGGGCGAGGACGAAGCGGACTTCGGCCTGGCTGAAGTCGTTCTCCAGCAGCGTGTCCCAGAGGATCACGGTGCTGGTCGGCCCGAAGCCGGCCGCGAGCGCGTTGGGCGCCTCGGTGAAGCGGTCGGCGTCCTGCACCCGCAGCCTCGCCTCCTCGGTCTCCTGGATCCGCTCGAGCGCCCTCGCTTCGGCCTGCAGCGCCGGGCTGCGGACCGGTGAGTTGTCGGGAATCAGATAGGGCGTGAGGAAGGCGAAGAGCAGCGCCAGGCCGAGGAAGGCGGGCGCCGCCACCAGCCACCACCAGCGCCGCATGACCCCGGCGAGGCCCATCATGATCCCGATCCCGACGCAGAGGAAGACGAACTGCGAGCCGAGCCCGAGGAAGCTTTCGAGCAGGTAGGAGACGTACCCCTCGTCGGCGACGTCGTAGCGCCGTTCCCACCACAGCCCGAGCAGGCCGAACGGCGCCTGCGCGATCCAGACGAGGGCGAAGCCGAGCATCGCCAGCAGCATTCCCGTCCCCACCCGCCCCGCAGCCGACTCCCGGGCCAGCTGCTGGCCACGGCGTGCGTAGACCGCGAGCACGGCGACCAGGACGAGCGAGGCGAGCACCCCGACGATCGCCAGGAAGCGCTCGTAGGAGGCGCTCCGCTCGAGGAACGAGTCGCTGAAGAAGCGGTCGGGATCGAGCCGCGGGAGGTCGAGGGAGGGGAGCTCGGTCGAGCTCCAGAGTGCCGTTGCCGCCCAGACCCAGAGCGCGGCGGCGACGAGCACCGCGAGCGTCGTCGGGCGCGGCAGGCGCATCTCAGGCCGGCAGCTGGGGCGGCACGGCCACCTCGGCCCCGGGCGCCGGCGGCTGTTCGAGGCAGGGCCCGCTGTAGGGGTAGGCGCCGGTGACGAGGAAGACGTAGGCGTAGGCCTGGGAGGTGTAGCGGAGGGCGTAGGCGCCGAGGTTGCGCAGGCCGAGCGGCATCCGGCCGGTGAAGAGCGAGGCGAACCAGCCGAGGAAGGCGACGACCCCGAGCAGCTGCCCGAAGACGGCGCTGAGGAGCAGCGCCGGGAAGGCGAGGACGAGGCGGAAGGCGACGGTCCAGCGGTTCTGGCGCGCCCGGTCGGCGAGGTGGAGTTCGACCGGGTATTTGCCGGGGGCGCCGACGAAGCCCGGGAACGGGTTGCCGACGAGGTAGAGGAAGGCCCCGACGTGGAACTGGTAGCGCAGGTAGCGGGAGAGGAAGCGGTGCGCCCACCGCGGCGAGGCGCCGGCGACGAGGGTGGCGACCCAGCTGACGATCGCGACGAGCAGCGCCACGATGCCCCAGAGCGTGAGCCAGACGAGGTGGGGGAAGGCGAGCGCGAGGCGGAAGAAGACGGTGAGGCGGCTGCGCCGCAGCTCGTCGGTGACCTCCGCCCGGACCGGGTCGGACCGGGTCGGAAGCGGGCCGATCGCGGTCAGGGGGTCGCTCGAGGGGTAGCGATCGGTCAGCAGCAGCAGGTAGGACCAGGCCTGCGCCGCGTAGGAGAGCGCGTAGGCGATCAGGTCGCGGAGGCCATGCGCCATCCGCCCCCGCGCCATCGCGTAGAACCAGCCGAGGATCGCAGCGACGGTGACCGCGGTGAAGGGGGCGAATTCTTCGGAGCTGGAAAGGCCTTCGAAGAGTCCGTTGCCGGCCAGGAAGCTGGCGAGCAGGAGGGCGGGGAAGGCGAGGACGAGGCGGAAGGCGACGGTCCAGCGGTTCTGGCGGACGGGGGGATCGATCGCGACGTCGACGGGGTAGCCCGGCTTGCCGAGGAAGCCCGGAAACGGCTCGGCGGCGAGGTTGACGTAGGCGTAGACCTGGGTCGCGTAACGGACGAACCTGGCGAGGAAGCCGTGCAGCGGGGCGGGGGACTTCCCCCCGAACAGCGTCGCCACCCAGTTGGCGAAGGCGACGAACAGCGCTCCGATCGCCCAGACGACGAGCCAGATCAGGAACGGGATCGAAAGGATGAGGCGGAAGAAGACGGTGAGGCGGCTGCGGTCGAGGTCATCGCCGAGGAGCAGCCGCACCGGCCGCTCGTCCTTGGGCGTGAGATCGATTGGCGATGATCCGGTCGCTTCCATGCCTCTCCCTATCGGTTTCGACGTCGAACCGCATGAGCCTTGATGGGGGTATACCTAGGTGGAGCTATGACCGACCCCTGGCTCGTCCTCTACGACGGCGATTGCGGCCTGTGCAAATGGCTGCTCGCGGGACTGCTGCGCTTCGACCGCGCGCGGTGCCTGCGGCCCGTCGCGCTGCAGCGGCCCGAGGCCGAGGCTCTTCTCGCCGATCTCGACCCGGTCGAGCGAATGGCGTCGATGCACCTCGTCTCCCCGGGCGGCGCCCGCACCTCGGGCGGGGAGGCGCTGCCGGCCCTGCTCGGGCTGCTGTCGGGCGGGCGGCTCCCGGCCGCGGTCCTCGGGCGCTTCCCGCGCTTCACGGATCGGGCCTACCGCTGGGTCGCCACCCACCGCATCGGCATCTCCCGCTTCGTCCCGCGCGGGTGGAAAAGGCGCGCGGCGGAACGGGTGCGGGAGCGGGAGGCCCTATTTTCCGATACGTCGCCCTCCCGCGGGTAGATGCGGGAGGACGAAGTCAGCGAGTCCCAGGGCAGGAGATTTGCGTGGAGCGACCGAACTTGCGCAGCTGCTTCTTTCGTTTCCCTACAAGCGCTCGAGCTGCTTTCCTGGCGCTCCTCGATCTCGCCTTCGCCATCCTCTTTTTCGCCTTACGCAACAGGTTGCGCATGTGTTTCAGCCTTTTCTTGGCGCCAAAGCAGGAGGAGAGCCGGGGAGTGGCGGTCGCGGCCGGGGTGGGGAAGAGAAAGACGGTCGAATCGTTCACCTGAGTCCCGCCCTCCACGCTTGGAACCCTTACGCCGCCGGTCAGTTGCCATCTCTGGTCGGACGGCCGGCCGTGCAGGACAGTTCCGTCGCGGGGGAGTCTTAGCAATCGAGACGCCCCCGATATGGACCCCAGGCGCTCCAGGGTTCCGTTGTCGATCGCGACCGCACCCTCGCATTTGCCGTCGAGCACCGTGCAGTCGGACAGCCGCAGCGCCGCACCTCCCGCGACACGCATGAAGGTCTCGCTGCCGCCGATCCGAAGGTAGGTGCCGTCGGCCGGGACCGCTTGCATCCGCTTCGCGCCGGAGATCGAGCCGTCACGCAGGAACGTGCCGCCGTCGACGGTGACGACCCCTGCGCACCCCGGCGGGTACGCACAGCTCGACAGCCACAGCGGCGCACCGCCCGCGAAGCGGTAGATCCCACCGTCGCTGTGGTTGCTGACCAGGGTCCCGTCGGCCGGGAACGGCCGCATGTGGTCATTGACCGCCATCGAGTACCCGTCCACTTGAACGACGCCGTTACAGCCAGGTAGGTAGCCGCAGCTCGATATCCACAGAGGAGCCCCTCCCGCGAAACGGTAGATGCCTCCGTCGTCGACGTTCGCCATGAGGGCGCCGTCGTGCGGGTAGGCCCGGAAAGGCGCGAGGTCGGAGACGTTGACCACCCCCGCGCAGCCGTTCGTGTAGTCGCAGCGGGAGATCCATATCGGCGCGCCGCCGACGATGCGAAACACCCTGCCGTCGGGAGTCCGGACGAGGCTTCCATCGGGGAATCCGAACGAGCGGTGGCTTTGGATGAACGCGATTGGGTTGACGGTCCCGTCCGCTCCGCACGGGCCGTATCCCCGCGGGATGCCGCTGCTGCTGGTTACCGCGAAGTGGAGGTGGTTCCCGGTCGAGTTGCCCGTGCTGCCGACGACGCCGATCTGCTGCCTGCGCTCGACTACCGCGCCGACGCCAACAAACGGCGGGCTGGCGAAATGCGCGTAGAGCGTCCGCCACACCTCCCCGTTTGGTAGGTCGTGACGAAGGATGACCCAGTACCCGTAGCTGTTCGACCAACCGGAGACCACCGCCGTTCCTCTCGAAGAGGCGAAGACGGGAGTGCCGCCTGGGGCTGCCCAGTCGATCGCCAGGTGGTTGTTTTCGCACCACCCCTGCGAGATGGGATACGAGTTCGGTGAGTCTGGGTTTCCAAGCGGAAAGTCGAACCCGGTGGAGGCCGCCCCGTAAGCGGCCCCCGGAAGCAGCGCGCCGGCCAAAATGGCTAGAAGAAGGCTGAAGGTGGCTCGCATGGGGCGCGGAACCTACCTGTTTACAAAAAAAACCTCTTAGTGCTCGATTGGATCCAGCTCTAACCGCGGAGCTCGTCGAGCGATTTGACCTCGACGTCGAAGGCCTCGTCGGCGGAGCGGCGGCGGCGGTAAGGCGAGACGGTCACCCGGTGGGTTTCGCCGCAGGGGCAGGGGACCTCGACCGGGCTCGTGTCGCTGGCCGGGTCGGCGTCGACTTTGAGCCGGCGCAACTGGCCGGTGGTTTTGCAGCCAAACGAGATCACCCAGCCATAGTCCTCGGCATCAGTGCGTTTTTTCGAGCGGCGCGGCGCGGGCATCCGGGCATCCTCCCTTATTTTGAGTCGAGCCCCCCTTCCGGCCTCCTGGCCGTCAAAGCAGGTCTTACTTAGGAACGCTATGTTCCCCCAAACCGTGGGGACGAAAGAGTCGCGGAGGAGGAAGGCTTCCGCCTCAGATAAGAAGGCAAGGGGCCCGAAGGGGTCAGCGGAGGCGGAGTCAGAGAGAAAGGGCGGGGAAGAGCGCCGGGGTCGGCAGGCAGCGCGGCGGGAGCGGCTGCTCACGGCAATCGGGGGTGTTGTTTCGGCGGCGCTCGCGCTGGTGGCCCTCTTCACGGCGCTCGCTGATCCTGAGCCATTGGTAATCGTCCTGGTCAGTGGCGCCGTGGCGGCATGGCTGCTGATGTGGCTGGTCCATTGGTACTTCCCCGACAAGGCTTTTTGGGTGGTGCTGGCGATCGGGGTGAGCATGTCTCTCGCGGCGCTGCTGATCGAAGCGTTTGACCCGCCGCCGTCGTCGACTGCAACCTGGCGAACGGACCACGCTCCGGTGGAGGTGGGGACCGTTCCCACCGGTCATCGGCCGCGTGCGATCGCTGCGGACGGCCGCTACGTCTGGTTGGTGGGCCTGAAGACGGGCACGACGCAAGGGATCCTGTGGCGTATCGACACGAAGAACCTGGGCTTGGCTGCCGTTGAGATCTCCTCGTTCAAAGCCCGGAACCCATACGACATCGCCGTCAACGACGAAGCCGTTTGGGTGACTGACCGAAATCTCCTGATCAAGCTCAGCTTGAACGGCGATGAGGTCTGGCGACGGGAATTCGGCGACGGCGGCGAAAACGAGGTGGATGTTCGTTTCGGGAGGGTCTGGTTCAAGGAGACCGATACCGGCAAGATCTACGTGGTCGACCCGGCGTCCGGGCGCCGGCTTCGCCGCCCGGTCAGCATCGGCCAGGAAGCCGTCGCCATCGCGGTCGGGCTCGGCTCGGTTTGGATCAGCAGCAGCGACGAGCGGGAGGAACCCGTGGTGGTTCGCCTCGATCCCGATGGAGACGTGCTGGGCGCGATCGACGTGCCGGATGATCCCCAGGATCTCGTCGCCGGCGACCGCCATGTCTATGTGGCTCACTCGAACGATCGGATGATCACTCAGATCGACCCTGGCCTTGGTCCCTACGGCAAGGAGGTCCCCGGTCCTCGCGCGTTGAAGGGGATTACGCCGTTCGGCGGCATCGACGCCGGCGACGAGACCATCTGGGCGGCTCTGTCCGGCTCGAACAAGGTATTCGCGATCGCCGAATGTGATTTCCGGGTGATCGGGGGCCGGCGCACGGGAGAGTCACCCTTCGACGTCACCGTCCTTCGCGGAAAGGCTTACGTCCCCAACTTCCACGACGGGAGCGTTTCCGTGTTTCGCTTGAAGCAGCCGGTATGCGAGTGAGCTAGCCCGCCAGCACCCGCTCCCGCTCCGCGACCACCACCCGGGCGCCGCGCACGGGGCGCACGGTGATGTTGCGGCGCTGGGCGACCTCGACGCCGTCGCCGGCGTCGCCGAGCTCGCAGCTGCTGAAGAGCTCCTTGAGGACGGCCTTCATCTCGAGCATCGCGAAGCTGGCGCCGAGGCAGCGGCGGCGGCCGCCGCCGAAGGGAATCCAGGTGTAGGTGCCGGGGTTCCGGTCGAGGAAGCGCTCGGGGCGGAAGGCGTGGGGGTCGGGGTAGATCTCCGGGTCGTGGTGGAGCAGGTAGCTGTGGGCGACGAGGCAGCAGCCCGGCTGGTAGGTCCAGTCGCCGACCGTCACCTCCCGCACCACGTAGCGGGGGGCCGCGGTGGGGAGGACAGGGCGGTCGCGGAGGGTCTCCTGGATCGTGGCGGTCACGTAGGCGTCCTCGCCGGCGTCGATCTCCGCCACCAGGCGCTCGCGCACGGTGGGCTCATGGGTGAGCCGAGCGAAGGCCCAGGCGAGGGTGGTCGCGGTCGTCTCGTGGCCTGCGACCAGCAGGGTGAGGAGCTCGTCGCGGACCTCTTGAGCGCTCATCGGCGAGCCGTCCTCGTGCCGCGCTTCGAGCAGCATCGCGAGGACGTCGGCGCGGTCGGCCGCCTCGGCCCGCCGCTCGGCGATCAGGGCGAAGAGGATCTCGTCTATTTCCTCCTGCATCCGCACGAACTGCGCGAAGGGCCCGGCGCGTTCGGCGATCCGTGCCACGGCGGTGTCGGGCTTGGGCGGCATCAGGCTGATCGGCTTGTCGCCGAACGCGAGCATCGCCTGCAGCCGCTCCCGCAGCGCGTCGAAGCGGGTTCCCGGGTCGAGGCCGAAGACCGCGCGGAGGATGATCTTCAGGGTCAGGTCCTGCATGCGGGGATGGAGGGAGAGCGGGACCTCGCGCGGGATCGCCGCCACCTCCTCGGCCGTCACCTCCTCGACCAGCCCCGTCAGGCGCTCCATCCGCTCGCCGTGGAAGGCGGGCAGCATCAGCTTGCGCTGTGCCATGTGGGCGTCCTCGTCGAGCAGGATCACCGAGTTGCGGCCGATGATCGGTTCCAGCACTTTCGCCCCTTCGCCGGGGTGGAGGACGTCGGGTGGGGCGGTGAAGATCTGCTTCACCTGCTCGGGGTCGGCGATCATCACGAACGGCGGCGTAAACGGCAGCCGGATCGTGAACCGCTTGCCGTAACGCTCCCGGCAGCGGTCCATGAAGGCCAGCGGCCTGGTCCAGAAGCCGACCATCTGCAGCGCCGCCGGCAGCGACGGCCCGGGCGGTAGGGCGGAACGTGGACTCATGGTGCGGCCTCCTGCCGTTCGAGAGTTCTTTACGAACGTAGCCCTTTCGATGCCGCCGCGACTGTGAGCAGGCGCACCCAAATTCACTTTGAGTACCTGGTAGATGCCTAAATTAATAAGGTTCCGTACCGATGACGGGACGAAGGGGTTCGATCGCTCGCCCGACGGCTGCGCTGTTCGTGCTACTGCTGGCGGGAATGGCCATTTATGGCTGTGGTGGGTCAGAGGACAGCGGTGCCGAGCAGCTTGCCAAGCAAGAGGAACTGCGAGCCGCGCGGGAAGAGGCGGCGCAGGACGCGAGGCAGAGCGCGCGGATCGCCGAACTCGAACGCGAGGTGAAGAGGGCCAATCGCCGACCCGCCGACCCGAGGCCCGCCGATACCGAACCCGGTGTCGGTGTCCCGGTGGACGCCGAGGAGCCACTCGCCGGGCTATGGCGGGGCGACGCGGTGATTCGCTACGACAGCGGCGAGTCGGATCCGTTCGAACAGACGATCGAGATCGAGTCGCTCACGCCTGGCGCGGTGTCCGGCTATTCGGAAGCCCACCAGGGGAACACGACCTGCCACGGGCCGCTCACTTACGAGGGCGTGTCAGAGGGGTGGTACCGGTTCAGCGCCGAAGAGCAGAACGCTTCCGAATGCATCGACTACAGCGAGGTGCAGCTGATGCCCGACTCTTCCGGGGGCTTGAGCTACCGCGAGACCACGGACGTGTCAGTCAGCACGGGAAGGCTTGAACGGGTTCGATGAGACGACTCACCGCGTTGCTGGCATCGGCATTGCTCCTGGCGGCGATCGCCCCGGCGGGGGACGCCGCGGCGCCGGAGCGGATGGGGTTTGGCGTCTATGGCGACGCTCGGGTGGGTGACACCCCCGCTGAGGTGCGGAGGAAGGTGCCGGGACTGGAACCCTGCCACCAGCTCTCGGGATCGTGTGTCTGCGCCTCCGTCGAAGTGGGGGAACGCGCTGTCGTCTTCGTTTACCGACTTGACCGGAGCAGCAGGGTGGATCTGATCTTCACGAGTTCGAGTGCGGTAACGGGACCACGGGGAATCCGCGTTGGGGATGGAGTGAACAGGTTGAAGCGCCTGTTCCCACGCGCGCACCCTGGTCCCTCTATCTACGGGACCCGGCACTTCGTCGTCAACAAAGGTCGAATCGGTCTTCTTGCCGCAGTCCGCGGCGGGCGAATCACCCAGCTGACGACGGGGAGAAATCGGTTCTTCAACTACGTGGAGTACTGCAGCTAAGGTGCGCAGATCGTTCGTCCTTGCCGTCGTCTCTCTTCTCCTCGTTCTCGGAGGTTTCTCGGTTGGGGAGGGAGCGGAAGCGCTGTCCAAGCGCGCGCCCGTCAAGCCCCGTGTCGAGTGCCTTATCAAAGGCAGGCAGACCTACAGGGTGAAGCCGAGCTATTGCCCCATTTATGAGCATGGGAGTTCGGCGACGACGTTCCTGACCTCGATGAAGTGGAGCGATTGGGGCAAGCCTCGGACGCGTGGTCGGGGGATCATCCAGTTCTTCGACCACCCCGAATACGCCGGTCGAGTGATTGTCGGCTTGGGCCGGCTCCGGCGTGGGGGCTGCCTGTCCGGCCGCTTCTACACCGACGCGCACGTTCACGTCGTTTCCGGAAAGGCGAAGGGGAACGTCTTCGATCTGCGGTTGGCGGCCGGTTGTCCGGCTTGACCTGGGACTGACCGGCCCTACTGCACCGCGAAGCGCCCGAACTCCGAATCGAGCGCCAGCACGCGCTCGGTGACCATCGCGGCGGCGCCGATCACGCCGGCGCGGTCCTCGAGCGGGCTGCGGACGATGCGGAGGTGGCGGGTCGCGAGCGGGAGGGAGCGCTGGTAGACGACCTCGCGGATGCTGGCGAGAAGCTGCTCCTGGGCGTCGGCGACGTCGCCGCCGATCACGATCACCGAGGGGTTGTAAAAGTTGACCGCGGCGGCGAGGACCTCGCCGATCAGGCGGCCGGAGTGGCGGACTAGCTGGACCGCGGCGGGGAGGCCGGCGCGAGTCAGCTCGACCAGGGTGCGGGAGTCGCGGACCTCGACCCCCTCGGCGCTCAGCTTCCTCGCCATGGCGCCGCCGCCGGCCAGCGCCTCGAGGCAGTTGACGTTGCCGCAGCTGCAGATCACGTCCTCGTGGTCCTCGTCGACCGGGATGCGGACGTGGCCGAGGTCGCCGGCGGCGCCGTCGGCACCGCGGTGGATGCGGCCGTCGACGACGATCCCGCAGCCGATCCCGGTCCCGACCTTGACGAAGAGCAGGTGCTCGACCTCGCGCCAGTGGCTCCAGTGCTCCCCCAGGGCCATGATGTTGACGTCGTTGTCGACCAGCACCGGGGCGCCGAAGGGCGCGGCGAGGCGCTCCGGGATCGGGAAGCCGTCCCAGCCCGGCATGATCGGCGGGTTGCGTGGGAGGCCGGTCGAGTGCTCGACCGGGCCCGGGACCCCGATCCCGATCCCCGCCACCGGGGCGCGCTTGCCGCCGAGTCCGTCCAGCAGCGCGTTGAAGCGCCCTTCGACCCAGTCGAGCACGGGTTCGGGCCCGTCGGCGATCTCGATTTCGCTGCGATCCTCGGCCAGGACCCGGCCGCCGAGGTTGGTCACGGCGAGCCGGGAGTGGGTGGCGCCGAGATCGCCGGCGAGGACCAGCGCCGCGTCCTCGTTGAAGGCGAGCCGCCGCGGCGGGCGCCCGCCGGTCGACGCGCTGCCGCCGATCTCCTTCAGCAGGCCGAGGGACTGCAATCGCTCCAGCCGCTGCGTGATCGTCGAGCGCGCGAGGCCGGTGCGCCTGGCCAGGTCGGCGCGGGTGATGCCGTCGCCGTCGCGGATCAGCCGCAACAGGTAGTCGGGACCGGTCGGGCCGTCTGCTCGCTGTGGCTTGGCGTCCATCGGGGGCGGGAGTGAATCAGGGTTGCACCTATTGCCGTGCCATCAAACCACTTCTGATGGTTAAGAAGCAAACTTTTGCTTGACACTCCTACAAAAGCGAGTTACGTTCGCTTCAGTGGAGGAGAGCACCGTTCAAGCGGGGCCTCGCAGCCCGTTGGCAACCGCCCACGACTTCGGAGCGGGCATCGTCGGCGCCGGTTTCGTCGGCCGGGTCCATGCCCATGCCGCGCGTCTGGCCGGCGCCCGGATCGCCGGCGTCGCCGCCTCCGTGCCCGACCGGGCCGGCGCGGCGCGCGCTGAGCTCGGTGCAGAACAGGGCTTCGCCACCGCCGAGGAGCTGATCCGCTCCGACGAGGTCGACGTCGTCCACGTCTGCACTCCCAACAACCTTCACGTCCCGCTCGCGCTGGCCGCGGTCGAGGCCGGCAAGCACGTGATCTGCGAGAAGCCGATCGCGCTTGGCAGCGCCGAAGCCGAGCAGCTGACCGCCGCCGCCGCGGCCGCCGGGGTCCTCGTCACCGTCCCCTTCGTCTACCGCTACTACCCGATCGTGCGTGAGCTGAGGGCGCGCCTCGGCGCCTGCGTGGTGCCGGCGCGGCTGCTCACCGGCGGCTATCTGCAGGACTGGCTGGTCGACGGCGAAGACTGGAACTGGCGGGTCGACCCCGAGCTCGGCGGCGCTTCGCGCGCCTTCGCCGACATCGGCTCCCACTGGTGCGACCTGGTCGAGTTCGTCTCCGGCCAGCGGATCACCTCGCTGGTCGCGCGCACCGCGATCGCCCACGAGAGTCGGCGCGCCGCCGAGGCGCCGTCGTTCGAGCGCGCCGAAGGCGGGGAGGTCGCGCGGGTGCAGACCGAGGACCTCGCCGCGCTGCTGTTCGAGACCGGCTCCGGCGCGACCGGCTCGCTGGTCGTCTCCCAGGTCTCGGCCGGCCGCAAGAACCGGCTCTGGGTCGAAATCTCGGCTGGCGCGGAAACCTTCGCCTTCGACCAGGAGCGCCCCGACGAGCTCGCCGTGCTGCACCGCGACGCGGCCGAATCGATCCCGCGCGACGTCGCCACCCTCCACCCGGAAGCGGCCCGCTACGTGACCCTTCCAGCCGGGCACCCGCAGGGCTACCAGGACTGCTTCGACGCGTTCGTCGCCGAGAGCTACGCCGCCTTCGCCGGCGAGGCGCCGGCCGACGGGTTGCCCGGCCTCGCCGACGGCACCCGCGCCGTCCGCATCACCGAGGCGGTGCTCGAGTCGGCCCGCCGCAACGAGTGGGTGAAGGTGGCGCGATGAAGCTCGGCCTGCTCACCGCCTGCCTGCCCGACTGGCCGCTCGAGCGGATCGCCGAGTGGGCGGGGGAGCACGGCTACGAGACGCTCGAGATCGCCGCCTGGCCGACGCTCGGCAACCGGCCGTTCACCGCCTCCCACCTCGCCGCCGACTCCTTCGACGCGGCCGAGGCCGACCGCGTCCGCGACGCGCTGGGGCAGAACGGGCTCGGGCTCTCGGCCCTCGCCTACTACGACAACAACCTGCACCCCGACGAGGCCGTGCGCGAGGAGATCCACGCCCACGTCCGCGCCTGCGTCGACGCCGCCGCCGAGCTCGGCGGCGTCCCGGTCGGCACCTTCATCGGCCGCGACCCCAACTGCACCGTGACCGAAAACCTGCGCCTGGCCGAGCGGGTGCTGCCGCCGCTTGTCGACTACGCCGGCGAGCGCGGGGTGAAGCTGATGATCGAGAACTGCGTGATGGAGGGCTGGCATCCCGACGGCGCCCCCGGCAACCTCGCCTACTCGCCGGAGCTGTGGGAGTGGATGTTCGCGCTCGGCTTCTACCTCAACTTCGACCCCTCGCACCTGCTCTGGCTCGGGATCGACCCGGTCGAGGCGCTGCGGCCCTACGTCGATCGCGTCGTCCACGCCCACGCCAAGGACGCCGAGGTCTTTCCCGCCGAGCGCAACCGCTTCGGCTTCTTCGGCAAGCTCTCCGACCGCGAGTGGGACCCCTGGGACATGGGCTGGTGGCGCTACCGGCTTCCGGGCAGCGGCGAAGTCGACTTCCGCCGCTACGTCGACACCCTCTACGAGGGAGGCTTCGAGGGGGTGCTCTCGGTCGAGCACGAGGACCCGATCTGGGGCGGCAGCGAGGAGAAGGTCCTGCGCGGCCTCGAAATCGGCTACGGCAACCTGAGGCCGCTGGTGGTCGGATGAACGGCGCCGTGGACGAGCGGACCGGCGAGGCGACGGGACCGACCGTGCTCGAGGTCCGCGGCCTGGTCAAAACCTACCCCGGCGTGCAGGCGCTGCGCGGGGTCGACTTCAACGTCCGCCAGGGAGAGGTGCACTGCCTGCTCGGTCCCAACGGAGCCGGCAAGTCGACGCTGATCAAGTGCGTCTCCGGCGCGGTCGAGCCGACGGCGGGGGAGATCCTCGTCGACGGCGAGCCGCTGCCCGAGCGCGACCCGGCGGCGGCGCTCGGCCGGGGCGTCGCGACGATCTACCAGGAGCTCGACCTGGTCGAGGACCTGAGCGTCGCCCAGAACGTCTTCCTCGGCCACGAGCCGCGGCGGGGCCCGCTGCTCGACCTGGGGAAGATGCGCGCCGAGGCGGCGGCGCTGCTCGCCCGGCTCGGCCACGAGAAGATCAACCCGCGCACGCCGGTGCGGGCGCTGCGGCCGGCGGCGAAGCAGATCGTCTCGGTCGCCCGCGCGCTCTCCTACGACGCCCGCGTCCTGATCATGGACGAGCCCTCGGCGATCCTCGACGCCGGCGAGGTCGAGACCCTCTTCGAGGTCGTGCGCCGGCTCACCGCCGAGGGGGTCGGGGTCGTCTACATCTCCCACCGGCTCGACGAGATCCGGCGCATCGGCGACCGCGTCACCGTCCTCGCCGACGGCGCCACCGCCGCCGACGGAATCGCCGCCGACACGCCGCCCGAAGAGCTGGTGCGGCTGATGATCGGGCGCAAGGTCGAGCGCCTCTACCCGGAGCGGCCGCGCGGCGGCACCGACGTCCTGCTCGAGGTGCTCGACGTGCGCTCGCTGCCGGCGGTGCGCGGCGTCAGCTTCGAGGTGCGGGCGGGGGAGGTGCTCGGGATCGGAGGCCTCGTCGGCTCCGGGCGCAGCGAGCTGCTGCGGCTGATCTGCGGGATCGATCGCCGCGAAGCCGGAGAAGTGATCGTCGACGGCCGGCGGCTGGTCCCGAACCGGCCCGACCGCGCGATCGCCGCCGGCCTCGGGCTCGCCCCGGAGGACCGCAAGTCCCAGGGGCTCCTGCTCGACTGGGATCTGACCAAGAACATCACGCTCGCCGACCTCGGCCGCTTCAGCCGCGGCCTGCTCGACGTCCGCGGCGAACGCAAGGCGGCACGGGAGCAACTGCGAGCGCTCAACACCGTGCCCGACGACCCCGGGCGGCGTGCCCGCGAGCTCTCCGGCGGCAACCAGCAGAAGGTGGTTCTCTCCCGCTGGCTCCTGCGGGAATGCCGGGTGCTGCTGCTGGACGAGCCGACCCGGGGCGTCGACATCCCGAGCAAGGCCGAGATCTACCGGATCGTCACCGAGCTCGCCGGACGCGGGCTCGGTGTCGTCCTCGTCTCCTCGGAGCTCGAGGAGCTGGCCGGCATATGCACCCGCGTCCTCGTCATGCGCGAGGGCGAGCTGGTCGCCGAGCTCGACGGCGCCCGCGCCAGCGAGCGCGAGCTGCTTTCCCACGCCGTGGTCCCGACCGCCGGGCCCGACTTGATCGAGGAGGTCGCATGAATCAGGCAGCCGCACTGCGCAACCGGGTGGGGGCGCTGCAGTTCCAGGAGTACGCGCTGGCGCTCGTCGTCGTCGCGCTCTTCGTCACCGGCGCGATCCTCAAGCCGGACACCTTCCCGACCTGGGACAACGTCCGCAACATGCTGACCCAGGCGAGCATCATCGGGATCCTCGCGGTAGGCATGACCTTCGTCATCGCCACCTCGGGGATCGACCTCTCCGTCGGCTCGATCGTGGCGGCGGCCGGTGTCTTCGGCGGGATCATGGTCGACCCCAGCGGCACCACCCTCGTCTTCGTCCTCGCCTGCATCGGGTTCGCAACGCTGCTGGGCGGGATCAACGCGCTCGCGATCACCTACGGCCGCGTCGTCCCCTTCATCGCCACCCTGGCGATGCTCTCCATCGCCCGGGGGTTGGCACTGCTTTTGAACGACAAGCTCCCGGTCGGGTTGCTCGACCTGAACGGCGGCTCCTTCGGCGAGCCGGCGGCGTTCTCGCTGCTCTGGTTCGGGACCGGGAAAATCATCGGCATCCCGGTCTCGGTCTGGGTCTTCCTCGGGATCGTGATCGGCGGCTGGGTCGTCCTCAACCGGACCCGCTTTGGCCGCTACGTGGTCGCCGTCGGCGGCAACCGCGAGGCGGCCCGGATCGCCGGCGTGCCGGTCCGCAAAGTGATCTTCAGCGTCTACGTGCTCTCGGGACTGATGGCGGGGATCGCCGCGGTGCTGCTCTGCGCCCGGCTCGGCAGCGCCTCGCCGGTCAGCGGCAACCTCTACGAGCTCGACGCGATCGGGGCGGTGGTGATCGGCGGCACCAGCCTGGCCGGCGGACGGGCGTCGATGGTCGGGACCTTCCTCGGCGTCCTCACCTTCGCCCTGATCTTCAGCCTGATGACCCAGCTCGATCTCTCGACCGAGATCCAGCAGGTGACGAAAGGGGCGATCGTCCTCGGCGCGGTGCTGCTCCAGCGCCCCGAGGCGAGGTACTGAGACTTCTCATGATGGAAACGGTCAACAAACGAGAAGAAAGAGGAGGAGAGATCATGTCGCTGAAGCGACTGATGCTCGCGATCGGGATCGCGGGCCTGATTGTGTTTGGGGTGTCAGCCTGCGGCGGCGGCGATACCGAGACGGTTACCGTCGAAGGAGGCGGTGCTGCGTCCGAAGAGGAAGTCGGCTCCGGCGGCGGCAAAAACGAAACGGTGAGCATCGTCGCCAGCGTGCCGCCGACCGACCACGGCTGGCTGGGGGCGATCTCCAAGAACGCCCAGGCGCAGGCCGACGAGTACGACGACGTCGATTTCAAACTGCTCGAGGCGGCTGACGCCGATTCGCAGGCGCAGCAGATCGAGCAGGTGATCTCGGAAAAACCCGACGTGCTGGTGGTCCTGCCGCAGGACGGCGAATCGCTGACGCCGGTGGCCCAGAAAGCCGAGAACGCCGGGATCCCGGTGGTCAACATCGACCGCCTCTTCACCCAGCCCGATGCGGCGACGGCGACGATCCTCGGCGACAACCGCCAGATCGGCGTGCTGGCGGCCGAATACATCGGCGAAGAGCTCAAATGCAAAGGCAAGGTCGTCGAAATCCAGGGGCTGGCCGGGATCTCGGTCACCCAGGAACGGACCGAAGGGTTCGAGGAACAGCTGAAGAAGCAGTGCCCCGACGGCGGCATCGAAGTCGTCGCCCAGCAGCCGGGCGACTTCAACCCGGACAAAGGCCTGACGGTGATGGAGAACATCCTCCAGTCCGAGGACGAAATCGACGCCGTCTACACCCACGACGACGACATGGCCCAGGGTGTCGTCCAGGCGATCCGCAACTCGGGTCGCGACGACGAAATGTTCCTCACCGGCGTCGGCGGTTCCGAGGCGGCGATGGAACAGATCAAGGAGGGCGGCCTCTACCGGGCGACCTTCCTCTACAACCCGAACATGGCGGCCTCGGCCGTGACCATGGCCCGCCTGCTCGCCCGCGGCGAAGGGTTCCCGCAGCTGGTGCCGCCGGAGGTTCCGCGCCAGCTGATCGTCCCCGCCGCGGTGGTGACGAAAGAGAACGTCGACGAATACGAGCAGTACGCGTTCAACTAAGCCGCGCTCTCCCGCCGGCTGGAAGAGCCCCCGAGGTTCGAGAGGCCTCGGGGGCTTTTCCGCGCCCGAGGGCGGCCTGAATTGCCGAGCCTTCTCCCTGACGCGTGCGCCGTGGGCTCGTTCCAGGTAGGGAAGCAAGCAACGAAAGGACGTTGAGATGAGATGGCCAGCGATGGGGGCGCTGCTGCTCGCCGCCTTTGTCTTCGCGAGCGTCGGGTCTGCGGCCCAGCCAGGGACCGCGAACCTGAAAGTCACCAAGAGCGACAGTCCCGATCCGGTGCGGGTGGGAGAGAGCCTGACCTACGCGATCGGCGTAGAAAACCTCGGGGCCTCGCCGGCCACGGGCGTGACCGTGACCGACAACCTGCCCAAGGGCGTCGATCTCGTCTCCGCCACCGGCCCCGGCGGCAACTGCGCGGTGCAGGGAGGGAAAGTCACCTGCGCGATCGGGTCGCTGAACCCGATCGGCGTCAACTACGGAGGCTCGCCGGCGACGGTGACGATCGTCGTCGTCCCAAGGCGCACCGGCACGCTCCGCAACACGGTCACGGTCAAGGGCGACCAGAAAGATCCGGCCAACGGCAACAACAAAGCGACGGCCTCCACCCAGGTTCTCGCCGCACCGCTCTGCCGCGGTGTCGCCGCGACCGTCAGCGGCACGGCCGGCGACGACCTCCTCATAGGAACCGCGGGACCCGACGTGATCGCCGCCTTCGGTGGCAACGACCGCGTCGTCGCCCAGGCAGGCCGCGACCTCGTCTGCGCCGGCGGCGGTGCCGACTACATAGGCGCCGGCACGGCGGCCGACCGCGTCTTCGCCGGAGCGGGCCCTGACCGGCTGCTCGGTCGCGGCGGGCCGGACCTGCTCAGGGGCTCGGCCGGCAACGACGTGCTCAA
>DATEOT010000098.1:0-14148 GCA_035273795.1 Solirubrobacterales bacterium
GGCCGACGAGCACGGCCAGCGGCAAATTCGGCCGCGCGCTCAGCTTCGACGGCGTCAACGACCGGGTCGACGTCCCCGACGCGGCCAGCCTCGACCTGACCACCGGGATGACGCTCGAGGCCTGGGTCAGGCCGACGACCAACAGCGGCTGGCGCACGGCGATCCTCAAGGAGATGGGCAGCGAAGACCTCGCCTACGCGCTCTACGCCTCAGACGGCGCCAAACCGAGAGGCGAAATCCGCACCACCGCCTACAACACCGCCGCCGGCACCACCGGGCTGGCCCTCAACGCCTGGAGCCATATCGCCTCCACCTACGACGGCAAAAACCAGCGCTTCTACCTCAACGGCACCCAGGTCAAAGTCACCACCGTCACCGGCTCCCTGCCCAACACCGCCAACCCCCTCCGCATCGGCGGCAACATCCTCTGGGGCGAGTACTTCGCCGGCCTGATCGACGAGGTCCGGGTCTACAACCGAGCGCTCACGGCCGCCGAAATCGCCTCGGACATGAACGCGAAAGTCGTTCCGTAGCCGGCGTCCGCCGCACGTTTCCGCCGCAGACAATCTGTATCATCGGCTCCAGCTGATGTTGCTGAAATGGAAAAGTGCAGATGCACGCAAAAGCCGGCGCGACCATGGCCAAATGATCACGGACGACGGTCTGATCGCCGCTCGAAAAGAGGCGATAGAGAAAACCGCGGGTATGTTCGCTCATCTCGTTCAGGGCCGAAGCATGGTTGACGAGCTAATCGCCGACCGCCGCGCCGAAGCACGAGCAGAAGACCTGGAAGAGCTGGAAGAAGCCAAGCGTCGGCGCCGTGAAAAAAACTGACCCCAGACAGCCAGAAATAGTTCTAGACGCTTCCGCCCTGCTGGCTCATATCGATGGCGAGCCAGGCGCCGAGGTCGTACGCGAAGCAATAGTGAACGGAGCCGTGATAAGCGTCGTCAACTGGATCGAGGTCCTCACCAAGCTCGCCGAGCGCGGCAAAGATCCTGAGCTGGCCAGCGCGGAAGTAACCGCAACCGGCGAGGTCGAAACCGTCGTTAAAGTCGAGCCGGTCGCCCCAGAAGACGCCATCGAAGCCGCCCGCCTGCGCCCAGCGACCAAAGTCCACGGCTTATCCCTCGCCGATCGCTCCTGCCTCGCTCTCGCCTCACGCCTGGAAGTCCCGGTGCTGACTGCGGATAGAGCCTGGACCAAGCTTCCAGAAGCACGAGTTGCCGTGAGATTGATTAGGTAATCCGGCAAACGCCATCGCCAAATTGCGACGCTGAGACCTAGCCGGGCTTCGAAAGGTCAAGTCTCCACTGGTCAGCATCGCCATGGCTTTTTTCGCAGTGGAAGAGCCGCTCTTGCCTTCCTCGGCTGCTTCGAGCAAAGGCAAGGGGTCGAAGCTCGAATTCCGGTCTGCCTTCATGGCAACCTCTCCTCGATCTCCTCGAGCCGCGCCTCCCATGAATGCGAGGCGGCATCCTTGGACCGAGCCTGCCGCGCCTTTGGGGAGTCCGCCGCCAGCTCGCGCTCGCAGGCAGCCACCACATCCCCGGCGGAAGCGACCGTCTCGATCCCCTCCACCCCCTCGAGCGCCGGCAGCGGCGTCGCCAGCACCGGCAACCCCGCCGCGAGGTACTCGTAGACCTTCATCGGGAAGACGCTTCTCGTCAGGTCGTTGATCGCGTAGGGGATCAGGCCTATGTCGGCGCCGCGGAGGACCTGGGGGAGGTCGTCGGCTTGGCGGGGCCCGATCTGGTGGATGTTGGGGGCTTGGTCCAGGGGTGAGAGGTCTCCGGTGGGGTCGCCGGCGCCGGGGGGGCCGACCAGGACGATGCTCCAGTCGGGGCGGAGCTTCGCCACCTCAGCCAGCAGCTGGACGTCCAGCTTGGTGGCGACTATGGCGCCCTGGAAGACGAGCCGCGGGCGCGGCAGGTTCTCGATCGCCTCGTCCACCGGGCCTGGCTCCAGGGCGGTGGCGAAGGTCGCCGTGTCGGCGACGTTGGGTGCGTAGAGGACGTGGTCGGAGAGGGTGCGCATGCGCTCCGCCAGCGCCGGCGCCGAGGCCAGGACCAGGTCCGTCCGCCCTGCGAAACGCTCCTCCGCCTCGCGGAAGCTCTCCGCGTCGACCCCTTTCTGCGCCGCGACGTCGTCGACGCAGTGGTAGACGACCAGCTCGGGGTCGAGCACGTCGACCACGGTCTCGGCCTGGGGGACGTAGGCCCACAGGATCGGGCGCTTCATCCCCAGCTTGCGCGCCGCCCGCTTCACCTGGAACCGCAGCAGCCAGCGGTTCAGCCTCCGCACCGCCTCCTTGCCGTGCAGCGGCAGGACCAGCGGCGAGAGCACGTGCAGGCCCTCCGGCGCCGGCCGCGCCCCGCGCAGGCCCCGCTTCAGCCGCCGCCAGAGGCGGCTCAGGTCCCGCCCGGCCAGCTGCGGCCGCCGCAGTCCCAGGGACTCGACGAAGAGCACCTCGTTCTTCGCCGCCAGCCGGCCCATCAGCTGGTGCTGGTTGATGGGCAGCTCCGTCGCCCAGTCCGCGGAGCCGATGCAGACGATCTGCTGCCCGCTCAGCCTCATCCGGCGGGGGACTCGGGCAAGAGCCGATCCCGCAGGCGCTCGAACTCGTCCATCGCCGTCTCGTAGTCGTCGTGGCGGCCGATGTCGAGCCAGTAGTCCGCGGTGCGCTGCGCCCGCACCGCCTCTCCCTTGTCGAGCAGCCGCAGCACCAGGTCGGGGAAATCGAGCCGCTGCTGCGGCTCGATCAGCTCCAGGGCGCGGGGCGCGAAGGCGTAGACGCCCATGCTGACCTCGTAGTGGTAGGTCGGCTTCTCGATGTAGCCGGTCAGACGGTCCGGATCGTCGCCGTCGTCGAACTTGAGCACGCCGAGGGAGACCTGGACCTCGCGCTGGTGGGCGGCGATGCTGGCGGCGGCGCCGGAGGCGCTGTGGCCCGCGAGGAACTCGCTGTAAGAGAGGTCGGTGAGGACGTCGCCGTTCATCACCAGGAAGTCGTCGTCGAGATCGTCGAGCAGGGCCAGCGCCCCGACCGTCCCCAGCGGCTCCTCCTCGCGGTAGTAGTCGATCGCGATCCCGTATTTCGAGCCGTCGCCGAAGAAGGCCTCGATCAGCTCCGCCAGGTGGCCGGTGACGATCGTCAGCCGCTCGAACCCGTGGTGGGCGAGCTGGCGCACGATCACGTCGAGGATCGGACGGTCGCCGACCGGCATCAGCGGCTTCGGCAGCACGGTGGTGTAGGGGCGCAGTCGCATCCCCAGCCCTCCCGCGAGTACGACGGCACGCTTCACGCCGGGGAGCCTAACCACGGGTCCGGCGCCTAAGGGATCATGCGCGCGTGAACGACGCACAGCGCAGCGCGGCCCTCCACCTCTGGCCGCACCGGCTCTCCCCCACCGCCAGGGTGGGACGCGGGCTGGCGCCGCGCCTGCCGACCCGCCAGCCGCGGCGTTTCGCCCAGGCGGTGGCGGTGAAGAAAGGGCAGCTTGACTGGGAGCGGAACGTGGTCGAGCCGCTGCTGCGCTTCCGCCGCGCGGCGCTCGGCGCCGAGGCGGCCGGCCCGCCGCGGGTGCTGGTCCGGGTCGACGAGTTCCCCCACGCCCGCGCCTTCGACCCAGCAGGCAGGTTCGGGACCGAGAGCTTCCGCCGCTTCCACGCGGTCCTCGCCGAGGCCGGGATCCCCTACCTGCTGGCGATCACGCCGAACGTCTCCCGCGACTACCTCGACCCCGAGGTGGAGGAGCGCCGCCGCCTCGACGCCGGCGAGGTGGAGACCATCGGCGACGTCGCCGCCGACCGCGTGGTCTTCGGCCTCCACGGCGCCGACCACCGCACCCGCCACGCCAACCCGCGCCGCCACTCCGAGTTCCTCGGCCTCGGCACCAACGAGGCGGCGCTCCGGATCGACGGGGCCCGCGCCGTCTTCGACGCCCTCGGCCACCCGACCCCCGTCTTCGTCCCCCCCTTCAACCGCTTCGATCGCAGCCACTACCGCCTGCTGGCCAAGCGCTTCGAGGTCGTCTGCGGCGGCCCCGAGAGCGTCCGCCTGCTCGGCTGGCAACCGACCCCGGTCTGGCAGCGCGAAGCCGTCTACCTCCCCTCCTACGCCCCGATCTACGGCACCTCGGCCGAGGCCGCGGCGGGGGTCGAACGCCTCCTCGAGCTCGAAGCGGGAATCTGGGCCCCGGTGACGCTGCACTGGGGTTGGGAGCTGGAAGACGACTTCGCCTCCCTGCGCCGCCTCTGCGGCCTCCTGCAGGGCATCGCCGCCGACTGGACCGAGTTCCTCGCCGCCGTCGCAGCGACCCGATAGGCCTGAGCTCGCCGAGTCCGCAAAAAAGCGCGTAGAGCACGACTTTTCGCGGACTCGCGAGGGAGCTAAGCGGCCGCCTCCGCCAGGCTCGCGCGCAGCGCCTGGACCACCCGCACGAGGCGCTCCTCGCCCAGGTGCGGGTAGAGCGGCAGGGTCAGCTGCGTCCGCGCCGCCCGTTCGCAGCGGGGAAGCTCGGCCTCCCCCGCGCCGTAGGCGGTGAATTCGTTGATCGAGGGGTAGAGGACGCTGGTCTGCACCTTGTGCTTCTCGGAGAGCAGTTTCCGCACCGGGTCGCGCAGGTCCGGGTCCTTGAGCATCACCGGCATCACGTAGCAGGAGCTGACGTCCACCTCCTCGTCCCGATACGGCAGGACGATCCCCTCGAGCTCGCCGAGCAGCTCGCGGTAGCGGTGGGTCACTGCCCGGCGCCGGGCGATGTCCTCGCCCAGGTCCGCCAGGCGCGCCGAGAGCAGCGCCGCCCGCGGCTCGTCCATGCGGTAGTTGTAGCCCACCTCGACCACGTCGTAGCCCATCGCGTGGCCGCGATGGCGGTCCCAGGTGCCCGAGGTCATCGCGTGCGAGCGGCGGCTCCGCGCCAGCTCGGCGACGCCGTCGTCGCTCGTCGCCAGGAGCCCGCCCTCGCCGCAGGAGAGGATCTTGTTGGAGAAGAAGCTGAAGGTGCCGGCGAGACCGAAGGTCCCGAGCTTCCCACCACCGCCGACCGGAGTTGCCTCCGGGCTGTGCGCCGCGTCCTCGATCAACGCCAGCCCGCGGGTCTCGCAGAGCGCTCGCAGCGGCTCCAGCGGCGCCGCGTAGCCGCCGTAGTGGACCGCGCAGACGGCCTTGGTCTTCGGCGTGATCCGGGCGGCGACGTCATCGGGGTCGAGCCCGAGGTCGTGCTGGCCGGCGATCTCCGCCAGCACCGGCACGCCGCCGCAGTAGCGGACCGCCGCGGCGGAGGCGACGAAGGTGATGCCGGGGACGATCACCTCGTCCCCCGGCCCGATCCCGGCGGCGAGGTAGGCCAGGTGCAGCGCCGAGGTACAGCTGGAGACGGCGATCGCGTGCGGCACCCCGAGGTGCTCGGCGAACTCGGCCTCGAACTGCTGGATCCGCGGCCCCATCGTCAGCCAGCCGGAGTGCAGCGTCTCCGCAACCGCCTCGACGTGCCGCTCGTCGAGCTGGACGTCGAAGACGGGGATCGGGGTCAGGTCCTCGGAAGGCATCGGCGCTTGATTCAACCAGTGCGGGGTCATTCCCTGCAGATCGGCTCGATTGGTGCCGATAACAAACATGGTTCATACGATGTGTCCAGTTCAGAACACCAGTCGCCCCACCACCAGTCACTTGATTCAGAGCAGAGGAATGAAGGTCCTCGGCGTGTTTGGCGCCGCGATGGTCGCCGTCTTCGTCGGCGGCGTGCTCGCCGCTGCGAACGTGGTCGACCTGCCGGGAAGCTGGCGGACGAAGCTCGGCTTCCAGGAGCCGACCCCGAACCCGCCCTGCCGCCTCGGCATCTACCGCAACGACCCGGCCTCGCCCCCGGCCCCGGCGGGCCGCTGGCGCCTCGAACCGGAAACGCCGCGCAACCAGATCGAGGCGAGCGCAACCGCGATCGGGGACACGATCTACGTCGTCGGCGGCTCGCCCCCAGGCAACCTGCACCGGCTCGTCGCCTACGACACCCGGACCCGGAAGTTCAGCGAGCCCACGCAGCTGCCGACCGGGCTCAACCACTCCCAGGCGGCAAATCGGGACGGCAAGCTCTACCTGGCGGGCGGCTACCTCGACGGCGAGGACCCGACCGGCAACTTCTGGGAGTACGACCCGGCGAGCAGGGAGTGGACGAAGCTGGCGCCGCTGCTGCGTCCGACCGCGGGCGGGGCGACGGTGGCGATCGGCGACAAGCTCTACGTCGCCGGCGGCGCCCCCCAGACCTTCAACGTGGGCTCGGTCGCCCCCTACCCCGAGCTGCAGGTCTACGACTTCGGCAGCGGCGAGTGGTCGCTCGGGCCGGATATGCCGAGCCCGCGCCACCACGTCGGCGCCGCCACCCTCGGCGGCGACCTCTACGTCGCCGGCGGCCGCGGCGAGCAGGACCACTCCCTCGCCACCTTCGAACGCTACGACCCGGCCACCGAAGAGTGGGAGACCCTGCCGGAGATGCCGCTCGGCGTCGCCTCGCCGGCGCTGGTCGCCGCCGACGGCAAGCTGGTCGTCGTCGGCGGCGAGGACCAGGACCAGTGGGAGGACGGGGAGGGCTGGGTCACCCCCAGCGCCTGGGAGTTCGACCCGCGGACCGAACGCTGGTCGAGGCTGCCGAACATGAAGTACGAGCGCCGCGGCGGCGGCATCGCCGCTGTCGGCGACCGCGTATACGCGATCGGCGGCAGCTACTGCCCCGGCCTGAAGCCGGGCGGCCCGGTCGGCACCCACACGGTCGAGTCCCTGGACGTCGCCCGCGCCCCGACCAGCTAGCGCGACACCGCAAGAACAAAGACCTGACAAAACCCGCGGAGTACCGTTGGAGGCGGGATGAAGGTCCTAGCCAGTCTGCTGGCCGCGATGTCGATCCTGCTCGGCGTCGCGGTACTCGCCTATGCCGACGTAATCGACCTGCCGGGCGAATGGCGGGTCAAGCTGGGGCTGGCGGAGAGCACCCCCAACCCGGACTGCCGCCCCGGCCTCTACCGCAGGTCGCTGGCGTCGCCAAAACCCGTGCCCGGGCAGTGGCAGTTCGAGCCGGAAGCGCCGAAAGCGCAGATCGAGAGCGGCGGTGCCGCGATCGGCGAGACGATCTACGTCGCCGGCGGCGCCCGTCCGGGGAACCTGCACACCCTCCTCGCCTTCGACACCCGCAGCCGCCGCTGGTCGGAGCCGACGAAGCTGCCCGTCGGGTTGAACCACGCGATGGTCGCAGCCCACGGCGGCAAGCTCTATGTCGCCGGCGGCTTCCTCGAGGGCAACGAGGAGACTGACCTCTTCTTCAGCTACGACCCGGCCACGAAGGAGTGGTCGAAGCTGCCGCCGATGAAGCTGGCGCGCGGCGGCGGTGCGGCGGTGACGATCGGCAAGAATCTCTACGTGATCGGCGGCGGCCCCAACCCCTACGGGGTCGAGGAACCCAAGCCGCCGATCCCGCGCCTCGAAGTCTTCGACTTCCGCAAGCAGACCTGGTCGGTGGCGGCGGCGCCGCCGGTCGGCGTCCACCACACCGGCGCCGCGGTCGTCGACGGCAAGATCTACCTCACCGGCGGCCGCTTCGGCGACGAAGTCTCCACCGCCGCCTTCAGCAGCTACGACCCGGCGCGCGACCGCTGGACGCGGCTGCCGGACCTGCCGCAGGGAAAGATCTCCTCGCTCAGCACCGTGACGGCCGACGGCAGGGTCGTGGTCATCGGCGGCGACGACGAGGAGGGCTGGGAAGACGGAGGCGGCTTCGTCTCGCCGATGGCCTGGGCCTACGACCCACGCACCAGGGAATGGACCCGCTTGCCCGACCTCCACGTCGAACGCCACGCCTTCACCGCGGCGACCGTCGGCGACCGGATCTACGCGATCACCGGCACGATCTGCCCCGGGCTGAAGCCCAACGGCCCCGTCCCCACCCACACGGTCGAGTCGCTGGCCGTCTCCTTCGCCCCCGGACGATGAAGGTCCTCAAAGTCCTGCTGGGGGCGATGTGCGTCGTCCTCGTGCTGGGGGCGCTCGCCGCCACCGGTCCGCTCGAACTGCCCGGGAACTGGCGGGAGGAGCTCGGGCTCGACGAAAAGGGCCCGAACTACCCGCCCTGCGAGCTCGGCATGTACCGCAACAGCCCTGCCTCGCCGCCGCCGCCGCGCGACGTCCGCTGGAGCTTCGAGCCCCCGGCGCCGCGAGCGCCGGTCGAGGGCGGGGCCGTGGCGATCGGGCCGGTGATCTACGCGACCAACGGCGAAAAGCCCGGCAACCTCCACACCGTCCTCGCCTACGACACCCGCACCCGGAAGTGGAGCGAACCGACCCGCTCGCCGGTCGGCCTCAACCACACCCAGCCGGTCACCTACCGCGGCGATCTCTACCTTCCCGGCGGCTACCTGGACGGGGACACGCCGACCGCCGGCCTCTGGCGCTACGAGCCCCGGGCCGATCGCTGGCGCGAGCTGCCGTCGATGGGCCTGGCGCGCGGCGGCGCCGGAAACGCCGTGATCGGCGACAAGCTCTACGTCGCCGGCGGCGCCGTGCAGACCTTCGGCGTCAGCCTCGAGGGCAGCGCCTACGACCGGCTGGAAATCTACGACTTCGAGGACGAAACCTGGGAGACCGGCCCGGACATGCCGGTGCCCCGCCACCACACCGTCGCGGTCGACCTCGGCGGCGAGCTCTACGTCGCCGGCGGTCGCGCCGGCCTGCTCGACACCAACAACGACACGCCGCCCTCCGACGAGTTCGACCGCTACGACCCCGTCGCCGAAGAGTGGGAACGGCTGCCGCCGCTGCCGCTCGGCGCCGGCTTCATGGGGATCACCACCGCGGCCGGCAAGGTCGTGATCGTCGGCGGCGAGGACCAGCAGCAGTGGGAGGACGGCGGCGGCTGGGCTACCCCGAGCGCCTGGGCCTTCGACCCGAAGACCAACCGCTGGCAGCGGCTCCCCGACCTCAACGTCGAGCGCCGCGGCATGGGTGCGGCGACGGTGGGCGGCAAGATCTACGTGCTGATGGGCAGCTACTGCCCCGGGCTGACGCCTCAGGGTCCGGAGGGGACCCGGACGGTCGAGTCGCTACCGGTCTCCGCCGTCCGGCGCGGCTGAGCCGCCGTTGCGCTCGAAGATGCCGATTCCGGTGCCGTTGCCAGGATAGAAGTGGTCCTTGGGCCGCTCACGGAAGTAACGGTAGCGGCCTCCCTCGCGCTCGCAGATCTGCTCCAAGGCCGGAGTCTGCCCGCCGCTGGCGTCGATCAGCACCAGCCGCTCGGCCCGGCGCCGCAGGGCCGCCGAGAACTCGAGCATCTGGTTCTCGTAGGTGTGCGGCGTGTCGTGGATCAGCATCCCTACCTCCCGGCCCTCGAGCGTGTCCTCCAGCACGTCGCTGGTGAACCCTTCGACCGTGGTCCAGTGCTCCGTCAGCGCATGCGGCACCGCCCAGCCCATCGTCGGGTCGGAGTCGATGCCGATCAGCTCACCGGGCGATCCTTCGGCGCGGTTGCGCTCCAGCGCCCGCAGCAGAACGAGCGAACCGACCCCGTTGAAGATGCCGCACTCGACCACGAGCCGAGGACGCAGGGTTCGCACGATGCCCCACCAGAGCAGCCGGCTCGCCAGCTGCGCGCGGTGCTTGACGTCGAAGCGGAAGCGCATCCGCCGCTTCCATTCTTCGTTGAACACCGGATCGGTCTCGGGCTCGCGCAGGTAGCCGAGAATGCGGTCGCGGTCGCCGCCGAGCTCGGCGGCGAGGAAGTCGGCGAGCTCGTCGAGGTTCTCGACGTCGTAGGTGTGGCTCTCCAGCTCGGGGTCCCAGAGGACGTAGGCGAGGTTGCGCCCGAAGTCGTCGCGAAGGCGGACGCCGGTGCGGCGCATCAGCCGGTACTTGGCAAACCAGCGCAGGCGGCTGAGCGCCCGCGCGCGGGCCTGCCACTGCGGCCCGACGGCATCTTTCAGGCGTGCCTTGGCGTCACTCACGGCGACAGTGTCCCCGGCCGGGCGGACGCGCCTACTCGACGTTGTCGGCGGCCGGTTCGGGTGAGGTACCCGGGTTCTTCTTCGGGACCAGGACCAGGCGCTTGAACTCGGCGACGAGGACGCCGTCCTGGTTGAGGACGCGGGTGTGGACCTTGACGATGCCGCGGTCGGGCTTCGATTTCGAGGGCTTCACGTCGAGCACCTCGGTCTCGCAGAAGAGGGTGTCGCCGTGGAAGACGGGGTTCGGGTGGCTCAGTTCTTCGGTCGCCAGGTTGGCGATCGCCTTGCCCGAGACGTCGGAGACGGACATGCCGAGCGCCAGCGAGTAGACCAGCGGCCCGACGACGACGTTCTTGCCCTGCTGGGAGCCGCTGGCGTAGACGTCGTTGATGTGCAGCGGGTGGTGGTTCATCGTGATCAGGCAGAAGAGGTGGTCATCGGCCTCGGTCACGGTCTTCGCCGGCCAGTGTTTGTAGACGGCGCCGACCTCGAACTCCTCGAGGTAGCGGCCGTAGCTGTGGGCTCCGGTCGCCTCGCGCTCGGCCTGGTCGGTGGTCAGCTCGTAGGACTCGGTCATGCTCGCTTTCGTCTCCTTCGAAGTTTGGGCGGCGCCGGATGCTATCTGCCGCTCCCGTGACGGGCTCGGCGACACCCGCGTGTGCGGCTGGCGAGCGCCGGACCGAGCGGGGCAAGGACGCAGGGAGGCCGAATAGCAGCGCTATTCGGCCGACTGAGGACGCCGCACCGCGAAGTGTCCGCCGCCGCCAGGCGTGCGCGGGGGTGTCGCCGAGCCCGTCTAGACTCCTCGCGATGCAGATCGGGATCATCGGCCTCGGCTACGTGGGGCTGCCGCTCGCCGTCGCCTTCGCCGAATCCGGGTGCGAAGTGGTCGGCCTCGACGTCGACCCCACCAAGGTCGAGGCGCTGAACGCCGGCCGCAGCTACATCGAGGACGTGCCGAGCGCGTCTTTGGGGCCGCTTGGTGGGCGCCTGCGGGCGACCGCCGAGTACGAGGAGCTCGCCGCTTGCGACGCGGTGATCCTCTGCGTCCCCACCCCGCTCTCGGACTCGCGCGAGCCCGACCTCACCTACCTGGTCGAATCGGGGGAGGCGCTGGCCCTGGTGCTGCGCTCGGGCCAGCTGGTCGTGCTCGAGTCGACCACCTACCCGGGCACCACCCGCGACCGCCTGCTGCCGATCCTGGAGCAATCCGGGCTCACCGCCGGCAGCGACTTCCACCTCGCCTTCTCGCCGGAGCGGATCGACCCCGGCCGCACCGACTTCACCGTGAAGACGACTCCGAAGCTGGTCGGCGGCGTCACCGCGGCCTCGACCGAGCGCGCGCGCGAGCTCTACGCGGAGATCTGCGACACCGTGATCGTCCTCTCCAGCCCCGAGGCGGCCGAGCTGGCGAAGCTCCTCGAGAACATCTTCCGCTCGGTCAACATCGCCCTGGTCAACGAGCTGGCGCAGCTCTGCGACCGGCTCGAGATCGACGTCTGGGAGGTGATCGACGCCGCCGCCAGCAAGCCTTTCGGGTTCATGCGCTTCGACCCGGGGCCGGGAATGGGCGGCCACTGCCTACCGGTCGACCCCTTCTACCTCGCCTTCAAGGCCCGCCAGCACGACTTCTACCCCGAGTTCATCGAGCTGGCGGGGAAAGTCAACCAGGCGCAGCCGAGCTTCTGCGTGGAACGGATCGAGCGGGCGCTGAACGGCGTTCGCAAGCCGGTCAACGGCTCCCGCGTCCTCGTCCTCGGCGTCGCCTACAAGGGCGGCGTCGGCGACACCCGCGAATCGCCGGCGCTGAAGATCATCGGCCGCCTCCAGGACCTCGGCGCCGAGCTCTCCTACCACGACTCCTTCGTGGCCGAGCTGCCCGGCCACGGGCTCGCCTCCGTCCCCCTCGAGGAGGGCTTGCGCGATGCCGACGTCGTCGCGATCGTCACCGCCCACCCCGACGTCGACTACGAGGCCGTGGCCAAGGCGGCGCCGATGGTGATCGACTTCCGCGGCGTCACCCGCGGCATCGAGGCGGAGAACATCGTCCGCCTCTAGGGCGTGGCGCCCTAGTGCACTTTGCGCAGGCGGTTGCGTTCCTCCTGCTTCTCCACCACCTGGGAGATCAGCTTGACCACGTTGGAGTCGCCGGTCGCCTTGATGTGCCCGGTCTCCGCCGCACGCCGGTAGCTCTTCAGCGTTCCTTTCTCGGCCAGCTCGTTGAACTGCGGGCGGTCGATTTCGACCAGGATCCGCTCGTCCTGCGCCAGGTCCTTGGAGATCTTCGGCCCCGGCAGCTCGACCCGGTAGAGCTGGACGTCGTGTTTGGCTTTCAGCTGCAGGCCAAAGACCAGCTTCAGGTTCTGCAGGGCGGGGACTTCGGCCTGGAAGCGCTCGACGGCGGTACGGATCAGATCGGAAGTCGAAGCCATCGCGTGATGCTAGCCCACGTCCCGTGCTCTTACCCTTAGACGACCGATGGGCGACTACGCGAGCTGGGAATTCGAGGAAGGCGAGGAGCTCGTCACCGGGCGGATCGTGCTGAAGCCGGTCGGCGGCGGCAACCGCTACGAGGTCTGCCTGGTCTGGGACGAGGCGCTCTACGCGCTCGGCATCGCCAAGGTCCTGCGCCCCGACCAGGCCGAGGACTCGAAGGCGCTGCGCGACCTCGGGCACGAGGTCGAGGCGCTGGGCGCCCTCGCGCACCCCACCCTGGTCCGCAGCTTCGACGCGGTTCTCGACGGGCCCCGCCCCCACGTCCTGCTCGAGCACCTGGAGGGGCCCTCGCTGCGGCGGCTGATCAAGCGCGACGGGACGATCCCGGTCGAGCAGCTGCTGCCGCTCGCCGCACACGTCGCCGGCGCCCTCCAGTACATGGCGCAGGCGGGCTACGTCCACCTCGACGTCAAGCCCGACAACATCGTCATGGGGCTGCCGCCGCGCCTGCTCGACCTCAGCATCGCCCGTACCCTCGAGCGCGCCGAGCGGACGGACGGTCCCCTCGGCACCGACCCCTACATGGCGCCCGAGCAGTGCGTGCCCCGCGAGGAAGCGCTGGCGCCGATCGACCCGAGGACCGACGTCTGGGGCCTGGGCGCCACCCTCTTCCACGCGGTCAGCGGCGAGAAGCCCTTCCTCCCCGGCACCGGCAAGGACGGGGCGGGCCGCTTCCCGCAGCTGGTCGAAGATCCGAAACCGCTTTCTTCCCGGGTGCCCGAGGAGCTGGGCCGGCTGATCGGCGAGATGCTCGCTCGCGATCCCGCCGGCCGCCCCAACTGCGCCGAGGTCGTCGAGCGGCTGCAACCGCTGGTCGCCGCCCTGCCGCGCAAGATGACCCTCTCGCGGCGCGGCCCCCTGCGGTAAGGAAATCCGCTTCAAAAGCGCGTGATCTTCGCGTCCAGGGCGTGTTCTCAGCTGTAGCAACGGGGTAAACCGACCAAGAAACACGAACCAGCCAGGAGGGAAAGATGTCCCAGCGAGCCAACAACAGGAGCAAGATCCCGGCCGCGGCCCGGGTCTTCGGAGACCTTCAGGCGGGGGACGCGCTCACGCCCGGCGGCGTCTCGGCCATGCGCCGGGGGGGCGCGCTTTTCCTCGTCCTCCTCTTCGTCAGCGCGGTCCCGCTCTTCTTCGCCGCCTACGCGGCAGGGGTGATCGGCGACACGCCGACCGCGATCGCCAAGAGCAGCAACAGCGGCCCCGGCAGCGACGACGACGATTCGTCGGGCTCGGGCAGCGGCGACGACGGTGACGACGACGACAGCGGCACCGGGACCGGCACCCACACGCGGACCGGCGCGGAAGGGGCGACCGACGACACCAGCCAGAACGGCAACTCGACCCGCGGCACCACCAACGACGACGACACCGGCACGCGCCTGGGCACCGACGACACCAGCCGCAACAACGCCGACACCCGCGGTACGACCAACGACAACGACACCAACACGAACACGGGCACCAGCACCGGCACGAACACCGGTGGCAACGACGACACCGGCACGGGCCAGACCCGCACCCGCACCGGCAGCTAACCCTCCCTCTGGCGGGAACGAGAAAGGGCCGCCCTCAGGGGCGGCCCTAGCTGTCACAAGGGGGGCCTGGGAGGGTCCTCCAGACACTCAACCTCGAGCCATAGAGAGAGGTGTCTGGAGGACCCTCCCA
>DATEOT010000099.1:0-5548 GCA_035273795.1 Solirubrobacterales bacterium
GGCCGGGGCCGACCCGGATCGAAGTGCCGCCGGGGCCGCCGGCCGCGCTCTCGCTGCGCCGCTTCGCCACCGGCGAGTTCCCCGTCTCCACCGCAGCCGCCCCCGGCGGCTCGGTGATGGTCCTGAGGGTGCCCCGCGACCTCGCCTCGCAACCCTGGCGGCTGCGGGTCGAGGTCGCCCAGGGCGCCAGCGTCTGCCCCGCCTAGGCGGGGCTCCGAGCTACAGCTCCTCCGCGACTTTCGGCGCCAGGCGGCGGAAGATCCAGACGGAGAAGACGCAGATCGCGACGTAGATCGCCACCGCCGGCAGCAGGTTCAGTTTGCCGCCGGCCGCCGCCGCGGCGCTGGGGGCGCTCGGTTCGATCATCCAGACCCGGATCTGCTCGAAGATCACCGCCAGCGGGTTGATCATCAGGAACTTTTCGACCTCGGGTTCGTCGAACCCGCCGGGCCCGAGCGGGTAGAGGATCGGCGTCGCGTAGAAGAGGACCTGGGCGAGGACGAGCCAGATGATCGCGACGTCCCGGAAGCGGACGTAGAGGACCGAGAGGGCCATGCTCGTCGCCGCCGTGAGGACGACCAGCGCCGCCACCGCGAACGGGAAGAGCAGCCAGGTCCAGGTCGGGTCGACCCCCCAGGCGAAGATGAAGACGAAGACGACGATCAGGTTGAGGGCGAGGTTGAAGGCGCCGGTGAGGACCGTCGAGAGCGGGATCACGAGGCGCGGGAACTGGGTCTTGCGGACGACCCCCTCGCTGTTGACCACCGAGGTGACGGCGTTGGTGGTCGATTCCTGGAAGAAGGTGAAGAGGACGATCCCGAGCAGCAGCAGCACCGGGTAGTAGGGAAGGTCGGCGCCGACGCGGAAGACCTTGGTGAAGACGAACAGCAGCACCGCGAACAGCATCAAGGGGCGGATCAGCGACCAGAGGTAGCCGAGCACGGTGCCGAAGTAGACCCGCTTGAACTCGGTCGTGGAGATCAGCCAGAGCAGGTCGAAGAAGCGCCGGGAGCCGCCGCCGAGGGCGGACGGGCCGCGGACCACGCGCAGAGCCGCCTCGCGCGCGCTCACGCCCGCTCCTCGCTTCTCACTTCGGAGCTGACCTCGTGCGGGAGGCGGACGATCCCGGGCAGCTGTGGGTCGCCGCCGTAGACGACGAAGCCGAAGGCGTCGTGGACGTAGAGGGCGACGCTGCCGTTCTCGGCGCGGTTGACGCCGCAGTGGACGGAGTAGCGGCCGGGGACGAGCAGGTTGTCGATCTCGATCTCGATCCGGAAGCGCTCCCCCGCCCGCAGCGCCGAGGAGCCGTCCTCCTTGCGCACCCGCCCCTCGCCGAAGTGGAAGACGCCGACGCCGTCGGCGTTGACGAGCATGAACCCGACCCCGTAGCCGGCGGCGTCCTCGAGGGCTTCGAACTCGGCCCGGAGGCGGATCTTCTCGCCGAGCTCGACGTTGGCCTCCTCCTCGCCGGCCGGGCCCTCGAGCGTGGCCGAGACCAGCCGCACCTCTTTGCTCTGCTCGGGCGCGGCGCCGCTCGCCGCCGCCGCGCCACGCTCGAAGTTGAGCCGCAGGTAGCGCCGCCCGACCTCGGCCGGATCGCCGAGGTACTGGATCTTGCCGCCGTCGATCAGCATCGCCCGGTGGCAGTAGGCCTCGACCGCGGACATCTCGTGGGTGACGAGGATGATCGTCTTGCCCATCGCTTTCATCTCGTGGAAGGCGTCGGCGCACTTCTGCTGGAAGGCCGCGTCGCCGACGGCCAGCACCTCGTCGACGAGGAGGATGTCGGCGTCGGCTTGCATCATCACCGAGAAGGCGAGCCGCACCAGCATCCCGGAGGAGTAGTTCTTCAGTTTCAGGTCGACGAACTCGCCCAGTTCGGCGAACTCGAGGATCGCGCCGAGCCGGCTGCGCGTCTCCTGCGGCGTCAGCCCCATCATCACGCCGTTGAGGACGACGTTCTCGCGCGCGGTCAGCTCCTCGTTGAAGCCGACGCCGAGCTCGATGAAGGGCGCGAGGCGGCCGGCCATCCGGATCGTCCCCGAGTCGGCGCGGTAGATGCTGGCCAGCAGCTTCAGCAGCGTGCTCTTGCCGGAGCCGTTGCGGCCGACGATGCCGAAGAACTCTCCCTGGCCGATCTCGAAGGAGACGCCGTCGAGCGCGTGCAGCTCGTCGTACTCGCGCGCGGAGAGGGGCCTCACCACCCGCTCTTTCAGCGAGGTGACGCGGTTCTTGGGAATCCGGAAGGTCTTGTGGAGGTCTTCGACCTTGAGCGCCGGAAGGCGCCGCACCTCTGGATCAGCCGGCCGGTCCACGTCGCCGAAACGCTACCGCTACCGGCGTGCAAGGGTTCGGCCATGGCCCTCGGTCGCACCGTCGCCGTCGTCATCCCGAGCTGGAACTCGCTCGACCTGTTGCCGCGCTGCCTCGCCTCGCTGCGCGCGCAGGATGTGGAGCTGGAGCTGCTGGTGGTCGACAACGGCTCCGAGGACGGCTCCCCCGCCTACCTGGAGCGGGAGGGGGTGCCCCATGTCGACCTGCCGCGAAACGTCGGCTTCGCGGCCGCGGTCAACCTCGGCGTGCGCCGCACCGGCGCCGCCGCGGTGCTCGTCCTCAACGCCGACACGGTGCTGGAGCCCGGGGCGGTCGCGGCCCTGCTGGAGGCGCTCGAGGCCGACGAGGGGCTGGGCGGGGTGCAGCCGCGGATCCTGCAGCTGCGTCAGGGGGAGGCGGCTGACGCGGACGAGGCGGAGCTCTACAGCGTCGGTCAGGCGCTGACGGCCGACGGGCGGGCGCTGGAGCTGGGGGCGGGGGAGAGGCAGGCTCCCGAGCGCCTGCGGCCGGCCGAGGTCTTCGGCGTCTGCGGCGCCGCCTGCCTGTTGCGCCGGAGCGCGTTCGAGCGGCTCGGCGGATACGACGAGCGCTACTTCGCCTTCTACGAGGACGTCGACCTCAACGTTCGGGGGCGGATCGCCGGCTGGCGCTTCGGCTACGTCCCCGGCGCGGTCGTCTGGCACGTCGGCAACGCCTCCTGGTCGGCGCAGGCGCCGCGTCCGAGCGCCTGGAACGCGCGCCTCGTCGCCCGCAACCGGATTGCGACCCAGCTCAAGTTCATGCCGGCGACGAGGCTGCCGCTGGTCGCCGCCGTCGAGACGGGGGCGCTCCTGCGCGCGGCCCGCCAGCGCCGCTTCGCCGCCACCCTGCGCGGCAAGCTCGCCGCCCTGCGCTGGTTGCCGGCGCTGCTGCGGGAGCGCCGCCGGCTGCGGCGCGAGGGGGACCTCGCGGCGGCGCGGGCGTGGCTGGGGAAGGGGCCGGTGGAGCGGTGAAGGTCTGCCTGCTCTGCCCCGAGCCGACGGAATGGGCCGACGTGCGGCCGGAGGTCGAGGCCTTGGCCGAGGCGCTGGCCGCCGAGCACGAGGTGGCCCTGGTGCGGACCGGAGTCGAGCCCGCCGATCCGCCCCCCTTCGACTTCGCCTGCCCCGATCACCGCCACGCGGCGGTGGCGATGGAGGAGGTCCGCGCGCTCTACGGCGACGCGGGGCCCGACTACCTCGAGGTCCCCGACTTTCGCGCCCACGGCCTCGTCGCCTTGCAGGCCCGACTCGGCGGCGACCCGTTGCTGAGCGAGACGACGATCGCGGTGCGGACGATCGCGCCGACGGGGCCGATCTGCCTCCACGACGGCACCCTGCGCGAACCGGGCAGGCGCCGGGTCGCCGCCCTGGAGCGGGAGCAGCTGCGCCTCGCCGACCGCGTCGTCTGGCCCGGCGGCGACTCGCTCGACGTGCAGCGGCGCCACCGCCCCGACCTTGTCCTGCCGCCGCCGGTGCGGATCCCGGTCCCCGCTCCGGCGGCTGCGCCAGGCAAGCCCCGGGAGGCCGGCGGGCCCCTCCGCCTCCTCTACCTGGGCTCGCTGCAGCGCAGCCTCGGCGCCCTCGATCTCGTCGAAGCGTGCCTCGGGTTGCCGGGCGACGAGTGGGAGCTGACGATGTGCGGCGACGACACCGCGACCGGCGGGATGGGCCAGTCGGCGCGCCTGGTCATCGAGGCGATGGGCGCCGACGACGAGCGGATCCGGCTGCGCGGGCCGATCGGGGAGGAGGAGCTGGAGCGGCGCGCCGGCGAGTTCGACCTGCTGGTCGCGCCCGCCCGCTTTCTGGTCGCGAGCCGCGCGGTCCTGACCGCGATGGCCAACGGGCTGCCGCTGCTGGCGACGCCGGTGGGAGTCCTCGACGAGCTGGTCGAGGACGGCGTCGACGGCTGGCGCACGGACGGGGTCGGGGCGGGGCCGCTGCGTCGCTCCCTCTCCCGGCTCCTGGCGGATCGAAGCGAGCTGGAGCGGGTCCGTGCATCGGCGGCACCGGCGCGGCGCGCCGAGCGGCTGGCCGCCCCGGAGCGCGTACGCGAGGGGTACCGCGAACTGCTCGGCGAGGAGCGGACCTCGGTGCGGCCGGCGACCGCCGCGGAGGAGCCGCTGGTAACCGGGGTGATTCCGTACTTCCGCGCCTCCGCCCACGTGCGCGAGGCCGTCGATTCCCTCCTCGGTCAAACCCACCGCAACCTCGAGGTGACGATCGTCAACGACGGCTCCTTCGAGCCGGCCGACTCGATCCTCGCCGGGCTGGCGGAGCTGCCGCGGGTGACGGTGGTGACGCAGGCGAACAAGGGAGAGTCGGCGGCGCGCAACCTCGGCGTGCTGCTGGCGCGGGGCGAGTACGTCGCGATGCTGGACGCCGACAACATGCTCGAGCCGACCTTCGTCGAGCGGGCCCTCGCCACTTACCGCCGTCAGCCCGGCCTTGCCTACGTCGGCTGCTGGTTGTGCAAGGTGAACGGCGATGGCGACGAGTTGCCGGGCCTGCGCGGCTACGCTGCCCTCGGCAATGGCGCCCTGCCCGAAGAGAACGAGGAGAACTGGGACGGCGACACCCTGGCGCTGCTGCCGCGCTCGCTCCTGGCCGAGTTCCGCTATGAGCCCCATGGCGCGATGCACAACGACTGGGGTCTCTACCGAGCGTTCAGGGAGGCGGGCCTGCTGGGCACGGTGATCCCCGAGCCGCTGGCGCGCTACCGCGTTGTGCCGGGTTCGCTGTCCCACGGCCGGGTCGACGTCCTGCGGCGAGGCTGGGAAGAGCTCGACGTGTGGAACGACCTGCGGGGGGTCCGCTGGACCGCCGAGGAGGCGGGTTGAACGACGGCGGTCGCAACGAGGACCCCCGGGTCGAGGAGCTGCTGCGGGTCAACGCGGAGCTTGCCGCCGAGGTTCGCAACCTCGCCCTCGGCCGCGCCGACGCCCCCCGCTCGGCGCCGATGCCGACCTCGCGGCGCCTGGCGACGCTGATCGACGAACGCGACGCGCTGCGGGAGCGGCTCGCGGCGGTCGAGGCGGAAGTCGAGGCCCTGCGCCCCGAGCGCGACCACCTCGCCCGGCGGGAGCATGAGCTGAGCGCCGAAGTGGCCCGGCTGCGCTCCGGCTTCACCGGCCTCCTGCGGCGGCTGCGGGGAAGACTGCTCAGCTCGCGCGGCCGCTAGCCGCGCCGGCGCCGGC
>DATEOT010000100.1:0-22500 GCA_035273795.1 Solirubrobacterales bacterium
TGACCGATGCCGGCCAAGCAGAAGCCCACCGGCCCCGAAGAGATGTTGCTGTCCATCCTCCAGCACCCGCTGCGAAAGCGGCTGCTCAGGTTCTACATCGAAACCGAAGCGACGCTGAGCCCGAAGGAACTCACGCTCCTCACCAACGACCCAAAGATCTCGAACGTCGGCTACCACGTCCGCGTCCTCGCGGAGAAGGGCGCGGTGGAGTTGGTCGAAACCCAGCCGCGTCGCGGCTCAGTCGAGCACTTCTACGAGGCGACGGACCTGGTTGACGAAGTGCCCTGGGGACGAGCGGCGCTCGGGATGCAGGAGGGCTGAGCGATGGGCAGGAAAAAAGCAACGCCGACGAAGGCGACGAGCCTTCGCCTCTCTCCGGAACTGGCGGCCGAACTGAGCGCGGTCGCCCGCGCTGACGGAGTGCCGATCTCGGATGTGGTCCGGGAGGCCATCAGCAAGCACATCGCGACCCGCCGCGCCGACGAGGACTTCCAGGCTCGTCTCAAGGAGCAGATGGAGGAGGACCGCAAAGTCTTGGAACGACTGGTGGAGTAGTTCCGGTCTTATGCGAACCAGGCACTTGGCGCGAGGAGCCTGAACTTCCGGAAGGACCCGGCTCGACTTGATCTCGCCTGTAACGGTCAAACCCTTCCTCAATTTTTTCTACCCTCCTTAGAAGGCGGTCCCTCAAACAGGGTTAGAGCTCCCATCCGCCCAAGGTCTGCCCGAAGTCGTATCGCCGTGTCGGCCAAGCAGTTGATCAAGGCAGCGAGCTTGTGGGGGGCGGTGTCGGCCAAAAAGCAGTGCTCGATCACGATCCCCTCAGCACGTCTCTCGACCGCCCGAAAGCCCATCTCGCCTGCTCGGCAAGCAGAACTCCTAAATCACACCTACATAACCACATGCCTATGCGGCTATGACCACTTCGGCACTTCGGCTCCCCGTTGTCGTGAGCCAGCAAATCGACTGGCGCCAAGAACGACAGCGGAGGTGCTTTCGAAGTGTCAGTAGGAATCGATACTCAACCCAAGCGGCGCGAAGGTGACCGCCACTCGGCCGGCTCGGTGCCCCGGGCTTCGGGTCGGGTGGCGCTGTGGACGCCTGCTCCTGCGGGGCATCTCCGGCGGCCTCACCGAGCCCCGGGCGCCTTGCCGGCCCTGACTCAGGGGCAATCACCGAGTTCGTCCAGCTCTTCCTGTCGGTCTACCTCTCGGCCACTAAGCCTCGATCAGGGGAGGGAACGATGAGAGTGCTGGCGTGCTGCGCCGGGGCCTGCATCGGGGTTGACGCCGCCATTGTCGCTGGGGTTGACGGTGCAGTTGCACCGCCGACCGGAGGATCGCGCCGCCAGGCCGCTTGCCAACTGAGTTCGCTGCGGTGGGCAGTTGCTGACATCTATTCCTCAAAGGAAGTCCGATCATGAGTCGCTCCGACCGGCGGGACGCAGTCCCGCTCGCCCTCCTCGCGGCGGCCGCCGCGATCTCGCTCATGGCGCTGACCGCTTCTTGGTGGGGGCTATCGCTCCTCCGGCTCGCGGGACAGCCCGCCGCCATCAGCCTCGCCGGGGCTCTGCTGAGTTTCGCCTGCCCGATGTTCGCCGCCCGCCTCGTTGTCACTCGACGGGCTCTCGATCACCGCGTGGCGATGCCTGCCCCCAGCGTCTCGCTGGGTCGTTCCCCCGAGTCCGCCGTCCTTTTCGCCTCCAGGCTCAGCGGATCATGACCAGGCGATTCATGGTGGAGCCGGAACGGACCGCGGCCGCGATCCTGGAAAGCCTCGGCCAGCACCGGTTGCTCTTGACCCGGCAGGTGCGCGAGCTACACGTCCCCGGAACCTCCCGGCAGTGGGTCAGCAGCAGGCTCGACCGCCTGCGGTCGGCGGGCCTCGCGGCGGGCACTCGGGCGCCAGGAGGCCGGCTGCTCTGGCACCTGACCGAGCGCGGCGCCGACGCGCTAGACGCGATCCCGAGCCGGGCCGAGACGCGCCGGAAGGTGATCCCGCCCGAGCAGGCGGCGGGCCCGCTGCTTGAGCACACCGTCGCGGTCAACGACGTCGGGATCGCCTTCGTGCGGGCAGCGTGCGCCCGCGGCGACGAGTGCGGCCCGTTCGCCTGGATCCACGAGGTGGCTCACCCTCTCGGCCCGCCGCCGGGGAGGAGGATGCCTGAGCAGCTGATCTCCGACGCGGTGCTGACCTACCAGCTCGCCGAGGTGGACGGATCGACCAGCATCGCCTACCGATTCATCGAGCTAGACCGCTCGACCCGCTCGGCACCCGACCTCGCCCAGAGGCTGGGCCGTTACGCGCGCTTCTACCGGCGCGCCGTCCCGTCGGATGGCGGACCGGTGGCGCTGTGGTCGCGGCTATATCCGGTCTTCCCGGCCGTGCTGCTCGTCCTTGCTGGCGCGCCCAGAGATCGGCTCGAGAGTCGCCGCCGTACGGTGCTCGCGCTTTGCGCTCAGAATCCCGACTTGGCGGAGACGCCGGAGGTCGAGGTCTCGATCTGCCTGCTCGAAGACCTCGCAGAGCGGGGCCCGTTCGCGCCGATCTGCCGGACTCTCGCTGCCCCGCAGAAGCCGGTCGACTGGCTGGGGGAAGGTGGGCAGTGAGTATCCAGCCCGCACCGAGCGAGCAACCCCGGCCTGCTGGACTGCCGTTTCTTCGAGCGGACGACCGTTTCATCGACGCCCTCGCAGAGGTCGTTGCCGATCAGGTGGCCCAGCGCTTGGAGGCAAAGTTCGGTGAGGAGCCGGGATACATGGACGCTGCCGCGGCGGCCCGCTACCTCGGCACGACGCGCAGGCGGATTCACGAACTCACCAGCGTCCGAGCATTGCGCCCGGACGGCCGGGACGGTCGCCGGCCCCTTTACCGGAAGGCGTCCCTAGATCTCTACGTCGAAGGTGGGCAGTGATGCGTAGCAGCCAATCGTTCCGCGCCCGACCTCCGGGTGAGCGCCTCCACTTGGTGCAGGCGCCCGCACCATGTAACGTCTTGTCCGTCCCTGCAAAATGGGGCGGCGCCGCTGGAACGGCCCGCCCCCGGCTCACGAGGTGAATGCTCATGAGCAACTCCGAGGGTAGTTCCGCCCTTAAGGAACGTCCAGCCCGGCGTGATCGCCGGCGGCTTCTCAAGACGAAGACGCCGGGCGTGTACAGGCGGGTCGATGGCGAGGAGAAGACCGTCGGCTACGTCGCCGTGATGGAAGTCGCGGGCAGGCAGCGGAAGAAGAGCGCTCGCACGTACGACGAGGCTCGAAGGCTCAAGCGGGGAAGCGAGAGCGACCGCGACCGAGGCTTGCTGCAGCCGAACACGGCGATCACCTTCGTTCGCTACCTCGACGAGTGGGTCGAGCGGTACCGAGGGCGAGGGCGCGGCTTCCGCGAGAACACCCGAGAGGAATACCGGCGCCTGATCCAGACCCATGCCCACCGGTACTTCTCCAAGCGGCTGAAACTGACCGATCTCACCACCTACGAGCTCGCGCGCTTCGTAGATTGGCTGGCCGACGAGGGCGAGCAGGGCAAACGACTTGCCGACTCGACGATCGCCAACATCATGATGCCGCTGCGCTCGGCGCTCGCCACCGCAGTGCGGGAGGGATTGATCCGCCACAACCCGTCCCACGGTCTACCCCTGCCCCGCGGCGAAAAGCAAGGGGAGGGAGAGGATGAGGGGCCGATCAAGGTCTTCAGCCGCCAGCAGCTCTCGGCCATCCTGGCGATGGCGCCTAACCAGCACAGGCTTCTATTCGGGGTACTCGCAGGTTGCGGCCTGAGGATCAGCGAGGCAATCGGCCTGCAGCGGCTCCACGTCATCTTGGACGAGCCGCCGCCCGAGATCTGTGTCCGCCGCGCCCTCGTCAAGGGCCGGATCGTGCCGCCGAAGTCCCGGTACGGCCGCCGCGATATTTGCGTGGCTCCGCCGCTCGCAGGAGAACTCCGGAGGCATCTCCATGACCAGCGGAGCGGCGACTCAACCGCCCTGGTCTTCACCAACCGTGTTGGAGAGCCGGTCGATCCCAACAACCTCCGGCGGCGCATCCTCAAGCCCCTGGTCGAGGAGGTCGGCGCTCCGTGGGCGGGCTTTCACACGTTTCGGCACACCTTCGCATCGCTGCACCTGAGCAGCGGGACGAACATCGTGCAGCTGAGCCGAGCGCTCGGACACCACTCGCCAGCGTTCACGCTGTCGCGTTACACGCATCTGCTTCCCGGTGAGACGGCGCCGGCGCTTGACCTCCCAAAGGGCCGAGGGGCTGATAAACCGGGCCATCGGCCGGGCCATCTGGATCATTCAGTGGTCACGTCGATGACGAACTCCGAGATGTCGTTGACTGAATAAGGGACCGTCAACTCGACGATCGGTTCCGACGGCGCGATCGCGAGTCGCTCCTGCCATGGGTAGTCGGCAATGCGGGAGAAGGTCAGGATGCCACGCGGGTAGTTTGCGGCTGGATGAACGGCTCCGCTGTTGAGTGGCGAAAGCTCAACCACGTCTCCGTACGAGTGCATAAGCCTCTTGGTGTGGATGGTCAGGATGTCGTGCTTCTGATCCTTATAGGCACCTGCTCGGCGCAGCTTGTCGAGGCGCTGCCTCGTCAGCCAGAAGAAGACCCTTCTATTGAGGTTTCGGTACCACTCTCCAAGCGTCATCCCTTGGAGCGTCTTGATCAGCGCGGTTTCATTGATCCTCTTGTTGTCTCGGACCCAGGCGCTGTTGCCTCGCCCGTCCGTGATCTCGACAGACTCCGGACGCCGACACGATTCGATTTCGGTGCGCAGCGGATCCCCGACGTCGAAGCGGTCAAGTAGGGCGCTGGTCGACTGGAGTCCGTGCTCCCTGATCGAGTCCCACGAACCTGCTTCCGCCATGTGGAAAAGCCGTGGCCAGCGTTCCATGAGGTAGTCGCGGGTGAGGGACTCAGGCGCGCTCACCAGCTCCGCCGATCGATGAGCCACGGTGGGGCATGAATCCCGCCGAGATCAAAGGGACTTGGGCGCCGATCACCTTTTCACTTCAGGCCGCGATCTGAATCCGATGCGGGGCGAGGGCCTCAAAGAAGCGCTGGTGAGTCTCCCATCCTTCGAGGAGCGGCTCGTCATCGCGGCCGAGGTACGCCTCGCCCGAAGGTGGCAGGCCATCTAGCAAGCCCCGATCCGAAGCCCGCCCGAGCACGATGCAGGCCTGGCGATGGCGAGTGGTGAGTACGCACAGTCGGCCCGACTCAAGGTGGAAGGTGTCGGCCTTTGGCAGACCAGCGAGAGGGTGGAGCGCGAAAACGAGGTCGAACTCGAGACCCTGAAGTCGATTAGCGGTGTCGACATTTACGCCTTCGATTCCTCGTTCCGCCATCGCTCGTCGCAAGGCGCGGACCTGTTCGCGATGGGAAGCGCCGACCGCGATCCGATCGGGGCCGAGCGCCCGACGGCCGTGACGCTCGCACTCGACGGTCGCGTGCATGTTGGAGGCTAGGGCGGTGGCGACAAGATCAGCCGCGAGCTCGACGAGCTCGGGATCGCTGGGTAGCGCTGGCGCAGCTGGAAGCTCAATGTGGGCCCAACCTGACGATGCGGCCGAACGGAGGATCCCGTCGAGCTCGCGCTGTCGGGAATCGTGCTGCAGACGGGTGGCGAACTCGAGATTCCTGACTCCGGCCGGGACGGCGGCTTCGAACTCGTGGTCGGAGCTGTAGAAGGACCGTGCCGGGGGGACGGCACGCGCGTCCAGGCGGCGGGTGATCGGCAGGCGATGGCGGGGGGTCTCGGGATGGTTTTCAAGGAGGACCTCGACTGAGGTTCGGATCGGATCCTCGGCGAGACCACGCAATTCGGCCGCTCCCGGAGCGGTCGAGAACGGATCGATCTGTCCGGCGTCGCCGACCAGGAGATGCGCTGGCGCGATCTCGGCGACCTGGTAGTAGATGCCCGAGTTTGCTTGGAAGGCCTCGTCGATGAGCAGCAGGTCGGCCTCTTCAAGGTCGTTGCGGGCGAAGGCGTCGGCAACCTTGTGCAGGGTCGCGACCAGGATTCGATAGCCCCTGGATTCGCTGGCCGGCCTGCACACTACGACGCCCGGAGGGACGGGGAAGGGAAGCTCGGCCGTTTTGGAGGGCACGTAGTGCAGGGGCAGCCCCGGCCGCTTGTCGGCGATCGCGCGAACAAGCGCGTAGACCTGTTCGTTGGTCGGGGCAGCGACGACGAGCCGGGCATCGTCCGCGAGTTCGTCGACCGTGTCGACGACGAAGGTGCTCTTGCCGCCGCCGGCGATGGCCTCGACGACCACGCCGCCTCCCTCTGCGAGTCGGCTTCGGACGTCTTCGCGGGCTTCACCGGCGACCTTCTCTGCCGCAGCTATCGCCTCTACGTTCACGCCGCCTCTGCCTCCTCGATCGAGCTTGGCTGCTCGGGCTCACTGCTGCCGACGTGCGTCCAGGGCGGCGTGCGCGAGGGGGTGCCGAGGAAATGCTCGTCCTCGACGGAGAGGGTCGTGAAGCAGGCGATGGAATCGACTTCGGGCAGCGGCTTGGCGCGCGGATTCAGCAGGACAAGCTCGATTGCATCGGGATGCACCGCAGCGACTTCCCAGTCCTTGTCGGGCAAGCGGTCCCAATGCACGGTCTCACCCTGCTCGAGCATCGTCGGTCGTCCCAGGGAAACCTCGACCAGTGGCCGCGATTTGCGTCCAACCTTGTGCGTGGGGTCGACACTCGTGACGGTGCCGAGGACGGCTTGTTCGCTGAGCAGCACCTCGACCATCCGTAGGGGATCATCGACGGCTTCCTGGGCGACCACGCGCTGGCCGGCCCTCTCAAGATCTCCGACGCGGCGGATCGCCTGGGCCTGCGTGAGCCGCGAGCGCCGTCGGAGCCCTTCGCTGACCATGTTCATATGCCACGCGTAAGCCTCTCGATCTTCCTGCTCGCGACGCGCGGCGTGGCGCGCACTTGGATAACCGGCCTCTCGACGCAAGCTGCGCCAGCTGATCTCGGCGGCGCGCTCCAGCTTTGGCCGGTAATGACGCTCAAGCGGAGCCAGCAGGGGCTCGACGACGTCGCGCTCGACGCTCTTTGCCCTTCCCTCGTTGAGCGCTTTGATCAGCGGAGCGGCCGCCTTGTCCTGCTCGGCGTCGGGGCGTGGTCCCAGCGGCTCGCGATCGGCCTCGGCGGAGGCATCATGACCGTGGACCCCGGCGGGAGGCTCGACGAACGCGTCGAGGGCGGGAAGCGACAGCGCCTCCCATTCGTTGAGGGAGGTCTGCCAGTGATCGGCGACGAGATCGGAGGCGATGACGACGAGTTGCTGACCGGGCAGGGCGGCATGCCGGCGGAGGAAGTCGAGGTGAGCGCCGAGGCGGATCAGCTCCTCGCTTGCGGGGGTTGGTCCGTCGGTCGGCAGGTAGCGGACTCGGCGCCCGATGAGGCCGAGCAGGAGGAGCGTCTCCCTGTTGGGGACGAGTATCTGAGGTAGCTCGTTGACCTCGAGGTGACGATTGCCGCCCTGGGGACCGGTGACCTCTTCGACGGACTCGAAAGGCCCTTCGAAATAAGGGAGGAAATCCTCTGCGAGTTCCTCAAGTGCTGGGAAGAGGAGACGGCGCTCGCGAGGATCTCCGGCGACCGCCACCTCGAGGCGACGCTCGTCCCGTCCCCATCCGATTGCGGCAGCTGAGAATGGCTCGGCACCGAGGCCAAAGAGGCAAACCAGAAATGGGTCCGGGCGCAGGAGCCGGTGGCAGCAGAGGGCGCTCCGTTGGGCGCGGCCCCGCTCGTGTGCACGGACGGAGAGGAGGGTCGAGAGGCTCACGGCAGGCCCCTGGTGAGCGCCTCTTCATGTAGGTCCGCGGTTCGGCGGAGCGCCGCTGCCGCTGGCGCCTCCATCGGCGTCGGCAGGTCGCCCCGCGCAAGCTCGGCCGCGCGGTCGAGACTAGCGACGCCGACGAGCTCACGGGCCACCCTCTCACCGGCCAACTCTGGAGAGCCGAGGCGGAAGGCGCGGTCTCGGCATAGGCGGTAGAGGCCGCAGCCCTGGCATGCCGGACCGTAGGCATTTCCAATGTCGTCGCAGATCGAGAGGGCTGCATCGATCCGCTGCTCGGCGTTGCGGCCGTGACCACGGGTCACCGCGGCGAAGCGGGCCGTTCCGCTGCCGTTACTCGGACCCGGAGTTGCGTTGGGGACCGCCTCAAGGAGGCGACGGATGCGCTCGATCCGGGCAGTGACGCCATGCTCGTGGAGCGTCGGACTCAGCCCCACGTTCCGTGGCGTAATCAGGACGAGGTCCTCACTGACCAGGCCAGGATCGAGGCCCTCGGCCTCAAGCGCAAGTTGGACCAGATGGATGTAAAGGGCCCCCTGGTCGAGGGCTGCCGCAAGGGCGGTGGGATCGGCCTTGCCGTCGACCACCGCAAAGCTCTTCACCTCGATTACGCGCAGGCTTCCTCCCAGCCGGAAGGCGAGCCCGTCGGTCTCGTAGTTGGCGGGATGCCCGGCGACCGTCGCCTGGAGTACCGCGCCGTCGATGATGTTGGCGAAGCCCTCGCGGCCCTCCGCCATCTCGTGGAGGAGCAGGCGGGTCCGACGGGCTCGCGCCTCCATGTCGGAGCCAAGCTCCTGGCGAAGGTTGACGATCCGTGCCTCCGGGGTGTCGAAGCCGAGACGGTCGCGGAGGAGTTCGAGAAGCGGGCCGTAGCGGCAATGCCCGTCGCCTGCGTCCTGCTTGACCAAGCGCTCGAACATGCGACCACGCTCGAACATGAACTGCGACTGCCCGAAAGGATCGCCGTAGACCGTGCCCTGCAGAACCCGATCGAGGTCATAGCCCTCGACGAAGGCGAGGCTCGCCGTCGGGCAGTGGCCGTGGTTGGCGAAGCCTGCGAGTCGCGCGACCGTCGGTGCGGCCGCTCCCTGTCGTTGGGCTGGCGGCGTCATCCGCTTCCGCCTCCCCCTGCTATCACCTGCAGGCCTGGTCGATCCTCCCAACCCCAGAGCAGTTCGTCGGGCCGCAGCTGTGCGCGGGCGCGCTTGGCTCCGCGGGCGCGCTCTTGATCGTCGAATCCAGCGATCTCGGCGAGCTCGGCATCGGCCGCCTCGATCATCGCCGCAGGGTCGAGATCTGCCCGGCCGAGGGCGCCGGTCACGCTCCGGGCGTAGCTTCCGGCGAGTCCCAGCACCCGGTTGCCCTGCTCGCCCCCGAGATCGCGAGCAAGCTCGGCCAGGCGGCGGGTCAGTCGAAGATGGTCGACGCGGGGGGAGGTGGGGGCGAGCAGGCGGCGCTCGAGCGGCCAGGAAGAGAGGGTGAGGGGTCCACGAACAGGCTGAAGCAGGCGGACGTCGAGCGCCGGAACTAGATATGGAGTAGCGCGACCGGGGCCTTGGCGGTCGAAGGCCTTCCGCTCATCTCGCCGCACCGAGGCGAGCGCGCGTACGTCGAGGTCGACTCCGAAGCGGACCTCATGGAAGCGCGCGATCTCGCGCGGCGGGGCTGCGACCCCCATGTCGTCGAGTGCCATGAGAGCCTGCGATCGTGCGGAGGTGCGTCCGGCCCCCGTCGTGCTGCGGCGTGGCGGGCGGCGAACCCGCTCGACTTGACGACGGATGGCGGCCACCTCAGTGGTGAGCGCATCGACCCGCTCGAGGTCGCCTTTGCCGGCCGCTTCCGCGGCTTCTTGGTGGAGAGCCGCGACGCGGGCAAGCAGCTCGCGAATGTTCGGTTCGGTCTCGGCCTTCTCGGGCATTGGGGGAGTGTAGTCCAGATCAGCCAGATTGTCCAGACTTTCCAGAAACCAATGTGATACGCAAAGCCGAACTCTCCTGTCTCTACGCCTCGAAGCTCGAACTTGGATCGCCTTCAGCTTCCCCCTAGGCTTGCGCCATGGCCAGTTCCGCACTCCCGTCGACGTCTCTAGGAGCCGAGCCGTCGTCGGGGACGGACGTTGAGCGGCCCGAGCGCCATGTCGTCGAGGATGGGCGACTTATAAGGCGTGTAGTTCGCCGGGACGGCTCAGAGAGTACGACGGACCTAGGGGCAGCGAGATGGCAATTGCGGGATCCGCATGCCGAGGCCGACCGCCGACTCCTGCGTCGCCGGTCGGCTCCAGACTGGAACTCGTCGGCGGAGTCGGCGATCCGGGTGGTCGACCTCTTCAGCGGCTGCGGCGCGCTCTCTTTAGGAGCACTTGAGGCGGCGCGAGCTTTGAATCTTCCTGCTCGCGTTGAGCTTGCAGTAGACGTCGAGCAGGCTCCACTGGATGTACTCAGTGCTTCGTTCGAGGCTGAACAGAGCATGCGGCGACGCGATCTGGCTGTCGCCCTAGACGGCGAGATCGGCGACCCGGAGACCGAAGCCGAGCGCTTGTTGCTGAAAGACGTCGAGGGGGGTCCCGAGGTTTGCGTCGCCGGACCGCCCTGCCAGGGTCACTCCTCGCTTAACAATCACACTCGCCACGACGATGAGCGAAACGACCTCTATCTGCGGGCGGTTCGCTTCGTCGAGCTACGCCTGCCTCAATTGGTGGTCATTGAGAACGTGGCTTCGATCTTGAGCGACCAAAGGCGCAGTGTGGAGCGCGCCGAGGAGGTGCTCGAAGGGCTTGGCTATCGAGTCGACCACGACACGGTTTCCCTCGACAAGTTGGGAGTGCCCCAGACAAGGCGTCGTCATCTGCTCTTGGCCGTCGCTCCGGGTATCAGCCCCATCTCGGTGGCGGCCCTTGTCCAGGCATACCGGGTGCCGGACCCCGGGCGGCGGACTCTGCGTTGGGCGATCGGCGATCTCGCGGGCTGTGACGGCGAGAGTGAGATCGACCGCCCAGCGGTGCCGAGCGAAACGAACAAGCGCAGGATGCAGCTCTTGATCGATGAGGACCTTGAGGATCTCCCAGACGAGCACCGGCCCCCCTGCCACCAAAAGGGGGGACACACCTACAAATCGATGTACGGACGGCTGAGTTGGGATCGGCCTGCCCAGACCGTGACCAGTGGATTTGGCTCCATGGGACAGGGGCGCTATGTCCATCCTGACGAGCCACGGACGTTGACTGCACATGAGGCGGCGCGCCTGCAGTTCCTCCCCGACTTCATGCGCCTCGATCTAGCAACCGGTCGCCAGCAACGGGCTCGCATCATCGGCAATGTGGCGCCGATGAAGCTCTCCTACGGCGCCGTCCTGGAGTTCCTACGGTGACCTCTGACTCCTGGGCCTCCTCCTCGGATTCGCGGCGGAGGATGCTGGCGAACCGGGGCCGGGATACCACGCCCGAGCGCCAGGTCCGCAGTGCGCTGCACCGCCGAGGATTTCGCTTCTTCGTCGACCGGTGGGTGATTGCCGATGGGGTCCGGACTCGCCCCGACCTCTTGTTCCCGCGGAGGCGCCTCGCGATCTACATAGACGGTTGCTTTTGGCACAGGTGCCCCCAGCATGCCACCGACCCGAAGGCGAACTCGTCGTACTGGGGCCCGAAGCTGGCCGCCAACGTTGCCAGGGACCGGCGAACGACCGTCGCACTCGAGACTGCCGGTTGGACGGTCCTGCGGTTCTGGGAGCACGAGGATCCACATGAGGTCGCCTCATCCGTCGAGACGGCGCTTGAATCCGCTAGTCCCATCCGCGATCGGTAGAGGCCGAGGGTGAGCACGACCCAAGGGCAGTCCGTATCAGGTGTCCAGACGCGCGGAATGTGCGATTGCACTCGGGCTTAGCCGATCGCGCGGCGAACGTCCTCGAAGCTCGATCCAACCGGATGGGAGTAGCGGGCGAGCATGGTCGAGAGGCGGTGGCCAGCGATCCGGGCGAGGTCAGCGTCGTCGACCCCGGCGCGGCGTAGGTGGGTGATGTAGCTGTGGCGACACTCGTGAGGGCGGATATCGATCCCACTTGCCTCGCGCGTCGGCGCCCAGACGCTCCGGTAGAAGCCGCTCTCCCGCCACAGCCTCCCGGTCGGCGTCTGAAAGATCAGCTCCTCGTCCGGCCCCTCGGGCCCGATCCTCGCCGCGAGTAGCTCGGCAAGCGCCGGTGGCACGGGGACAAACCGGCCGGGGTCGCGCGTGCCGTGGTCGACCTTTGTCCCCTCCAGAACGGCTCCTTCATGAGCAGTGCGGCAGACGCGGAGGGTGCGGCCGTCGAAGTCCCCGCGCCGCAGCGGCAGGACCTCGCCGAGGCGCAGGCCGGTGTCGGTGAAAACGCGCACAATCGTCTCGTGGGCGCCCGCGGCCCTCCCGAAGTAGTGCATCGCCCCGAAGTCGAAGACGCGCACCGGGCGCTGCGCCTTTTGCGCTCGGGGGTCGTTGGCGCGCACGCGGATCCCCTTGAACGGGTTTTGCTCGGCGAGCTCGTCGGTGATCGCGTCCTCGGTCATCGCCGAGAGGGCGCGCAGGATTGCGGCGGCGCCGCTCACGGACCTGCCTTGGACCCGCAGCAGGTGGTCTACCAGCGCTAGAGCATGGCGGCGGCGCAGCCCGGCCAGCGACCACTCGCCGAGGACTTTTCCCTCGATCTCCACCGCGAGGATCCGGCTAACGCGGTGTTCGTAAGTGGCGTTGGTGCGCTCCGCGCGGGGATATCGCTCAAGCCAGGTCGCAGAGTAATCGCTGAGAGATCGGGGTTCGGAGGGGAGCCCGTACGCCTCCTCGATTGCGCGCTGGGCGTCGCGTTTGCGGCTGAAGGTTCCGAAGCCCCGGTTCCAGGCTGGCTTGGCGATGCGCCTGCGGCCGTCGGGGGCGGTAAAGCGAGCGACCCAGACAATCTCGCCCGACTCGTAGCGTCGGCGGACTGGGCTCTCGCGGTGCCTGCGGTCCACGAACGCACGGCTACCCCAAAGATCGGCTCGATTGAGAAGGACCAACGAAAGTTCGGTTAGCGATGCCCTTCAAGGACACATAGCTGCGTGGTCTACCACCGGGCTCACGGCAGTGATCCAAGAGCCCCGCTGCATTGCTTTGATGCTCTACGCAGCCGCAGTCGTAGCGCTGCCAGCATCCATCGGCGACGGATTCCCAATCCTGTGCGCCACAACCCGCCAATGCTCGCGACCCTCGATCGACGGAGCTTTTGCCCACAGCTCTTGAACCAAGGGCGCAACGTCAGCGATCCACTCCGGAGTGCTGTCGACTCGCTGCAGCGACCGCTCTAGCTCAAGGGCAGGTTTGGGGTCGGCGATCAAGCGTGCGGCTTCGCCCTCAAGCGCCGAGAGGATCCCCTCCCTGAGATCCTCGTGAGCAGCGGCGAGATCCACGAGTGAACGCACGGCCCCGTATCGCACGAGCTCATGCTCATCATGGGTCGCATCGAGGAGCCGGGCAACGCTCTCCTCGACCGGCTGGTTGCCGAGGGCGTGTGCGGCGCGCCAGCGTACGACCGGATGCACGTCGTCGCTCATGGCGGCCCAGACCGCCACCACTTGCTCGTCATCCATCTTGGTTCGGCGCAGCACGTTCGCCGCCGTCCAGCCGAGAAGCGGATTGTCGCCGACAAGATGCTCGACGGCATCATCCGGCGCCGGTGATCCTGGTGCCGCGATGAAAAGCGCTTGCCACCGGCGGATTAGAGGATCCTCGATCTCGATACCTGCAACGAGTGCCAGCAGCCGATCCAGCGTGGCGGCCTGGCGCAGGGCCGCCGTCGTCTCGTCGCCGAAGAGTCGCAGGGCGTCCTCTACCTGTTCGACAGTCGGAACCATTTGGTCAAATCGTCGCTCCGCCAGCATCGAGATGATCGCGAGCCGCGTATCGCTTCCCACCGCGGTGTCACCCAGTCGATCTCCCTCTGCGAGCGCGTAGGCGGTCCCGTAATAGTTGTAGTCGTACACCGAAAGAACGAAATGGTCGGCTGCATCGGCGTCGCCCACGCGCGTAAGGGCGAGGGCCAGAACGTCAAAGGAATTTGCCTCGAAGGTGAGCGCAGCGAAGTTATCCGCGTTCCATCGATCATCTCCGCCGTCGGCGAGCCAACGGGCCGCAAGGTCGTCATGGAAGAGATGGTGTCGGAAGATCGAGTGTCCGTTGTCGCCTTTGAGCAGCCCGGCGCTCATGAGCGCCTCGACCGCTTTCGCGCCAGCAATCGACTCGAATCTCTCCAGCTCGAAAACGCGTGAGCTTGATTGGATGTAGGCGTCCGCTGCTGCGGTGGACGCCTGGGAGAGCTCGATGCCATCCAAGCCAACGTGAAGGGCTAGATACTTGTCGAGAATCGCCGTTGCCGGCGTCGTCTCCGAGGCTCCCCCCTCTGCCTTAGAAGGCCCGTCCTCGATCGCAAGGTCGAGGAAGAACGCATTGCCGCGCGAGAGATGCCCTGGCACGGCCGTCCTCCCGGGAATCAGGACGTCGATGATGCCGGCGAGCTGCCAATGGCGGTTGGGCAGCGTGCGGCGTAGGAGCCGGTCGGTCACGAGCACTCCGACGTGTGGGTTCCGCGCGGCGATCCCATCGGCGACCTCAAGGATGCTGTCGGCGGTCGGACCTGGCGTCTCGTTCAACCCATCGAGGACGAGAAGGGCAGGGGCCTCAGGTCCGAGGAGCGCCAGGTCACTCTCACCGAATTCGGGCCTGCTGAGGCCCTCGAGCAGCAGATCTGCCCGGGCAGCCGGTTCCCCTCGGAGTTCCTCCCACGCGCTGAGCATTCCTGGGTCCCAGTCCCGCAGGTCGACGAGCGCAACGAAACGCCCCTCGTCAGACACGGAGGCCATCAGCCGCCTGGCGAGGGTGGTCTTTCCGGCGCCCCCCTCGCCATGTAGTAGAACGCGACCGCGTGCCCATGCCGCTTTGAGGAGCAGCTCTGGGCGGCCCTCCTCGACGAAGGTTCCATCGAGAAGATCCAAGTGGCTATTCGCCAAACCGACCGTGAACTCGAACTCCGGCTCGGGGAACTCGAATTCGGCGACCAACGCCGCCGAGCGCTCGATCAGATCGTCTCTCATGGTCTCGGTCCTTCTAGGTCCTGTTATTTCCGAATCGCCGCGCGGAGATCCGCGCGGCTGAGAAGGCGATCCACCATGGCAGACGTGAAGGCGGCAGCCGTGGCGCAAGCGTAGGGCTTCCAGAGCTTGCGCTGGGCGTTGTTGGCCTCGTCGGCCTGCTCGTCCATGGAGTCACCCGGATCTTCTCTCGGCCTCACGACGATGTCCGAGATGCCGCGGATCACCATTAACAGCGGGTCGTAGTCGACATCGGTCCTTACGCAGTGCAAGGAGCGGCCCACCCCGTAGGACTCCATGTCGACGGCGATCACGTCGGTAAACCGGGACAGCGCCCGCTGGTGCTCCTGATGATCGGGGTTGCCGATAATCTTCTCGCCAGCGAGGACCGGGCCAAAGAGGATCTTGGGTTCCCCGTCCTCCGCAGGGCGCTCGACATCGACCCTGTCTCTCCATTTCCCGGAGCGCTTTACCGGGTGAACGTGCCATTGCCTCAGCATCGCGGACGGCTGATCGTAGGCAAGGTAGCGATCGTGGTCGCCGTCCTCGCTCAACTTGCGAAACTCGCCGTAATGCAAATAGCTCGCCACTACGACGTCACCGGGTGCGATGTCGTCCTTGCCTTCAACGCCACCGCCAATCCCGCACACGATCACGACCTCGGGACGAAATGCCTCCGCCAAGTCGCGGACCGCCTGCTCCGCCGCGACGTTGGTGCGATCCGGCGCCTGCATGAGGACTACATCGTGAGGAGTCTCCTCCGGCTCGTAGTAGGCATCCTCGATCTCCCGAATCGGTCCAATTTGCCGCTCGACCGCCTCGAACTCCTCATCGAGGATCGTCAAGATTGCAATGCGTCCAGTGGATACCCGCCCCTGTTGCACAGCGGAGAGAATTACATGACTTTGGACCCCTTAGTTACATGACTGAAATAAACAGCAAAGTTTGGGAAGCGCTGGCGGATGCTGCTTGGGCGGTTCGGGAGCATTCCCGTGTGCACGGAAAAACGCGAGTGGGGGCCGCAGTTCTCTCTGAAAAGGGCAACATCTTTTCCGGCTGCAACATCGAGCACATCTTCCGGTCTCATGATGTGCACGCCGAGGTGAACGCCCTGACGACGATGGCGGCGGCGGGCGAAGGCCCGGCCATCGGCATCCTGATCGCCGCCGAGCGCAACCGCTTTACCCCTTGCGGAGGGTGTCTCGATTGGATATTTGAACTCGGTGGCTCTGAGACTCAAGTTGCTTTTCAAGGAGCGCCGGGCGGACCACTGCTAGTGCTTCGAGCGGATGAGCTGATGCCGCACTATCCGTCCTAACTAACCGTGTCCAGAGGCCGGCCGCCTGGTCTCAACTTTGGGGCAAGGAGTGGGCAAGGTGCCGCACGGATTCCAGCTGACCTCGGCAGCGTTCGGTTTCGCGAATACGGCCCTAAGCCGTGCTCCAGAGATCCCCACAGATCTTCAGCTACGGCCTTTCAAACCGAAGCAGATGACCTCAACCTCGCAAACCCCCGCAGAAGGGGTAGGAGCCGACCGTCCCTTTAGCCCGGCCGCCAGACAGGTCTTATCCTTGCCGGGCGTGGCCGAGCGATGGGGGGTTCCCTCCGGCGATGAGTGCAAAAGAGGAAGCACCGGCTCTGCACTGAGTCCTTTTAAAAACCCTACTGTTAAACATCCTAGAAATACTCAAAGGAAACAGAACGTTCGTTCTGAATATATTGCGCGGTCTTCAGCTGACCCATGGTCCACTTTCGAAACAAAGACCTCGAGCCGCACCTGCTGAACATCGCCACCCATGCGCTGGGAGATTGGGCGCCGGAAGCGGACATTCATGTTTCCTCGATCGGGCCGGGTCTTTCGGAGGCCGCCCTTCTACGCGTCGACATAAGCGGGGAAGCTGGCGACCTGGCGGGCGTCCACATCCTCAAGGTGGCGCGGGGCGACGGCGGACCTCGACAGTCCCGCAGCGGCGAGGAACGGGCCCTCTCCTTTGCAAAGGAGTTCGGGGAGTTCCACGTCCCGAAGGTCCTGCGGCACTGGAGCGGGACCGCGGCCGAAGAGGCAGCTGGATCGGCGTTGCTGATCGAGATCGCGGGGGGAAGCCTGCGGCGTTACGCGACTCCGACCCGCAGCGGGTCGGAACCGCTGCGGAAGTGCATCGAGCGTCTGGTCGACGAGCTCGCCGAGGCCTGGACGGACCTCAGCGACGTCCGCAGCGGCAGCATCCGCGAGTTCATCGTCGGTGCGCTGGGGAAGGAGGGCACCGAGGAAGCCTTCGAGGTCGCTGCCGAGTTCTTCGGCGTCGGCGGCTTCGTCGGCGAACATGGACATACCTTCCTCTCACCCTCCAGCCTGCTGGGCCGGCCCGCCGACGAGCGCTTCATCGGCGCCTTCCAGCACGGCGATCTGCATACCGGGAACCTCATCCTGCCGCTGGAGCCGGCGCCCGACAACGACGCCTTCTGGCTGATCGACTTCGACCGAGCTGGCGAGAGCATGTTCGGGCTCGACTTCGCCTACCTCGAGCTCAGCATCCTCTGCGACTTCTACGGGGACCTCAGCGGTTCGAGCCTGGCGACCGTCCTCAACCACGTCGAGGACCCCCAGCACCGCGGGCCCGTTCCGGACGATCTTCAGTGGCTGGCCGAGATCATGCGCAGCAGCCGCAAGGCGATCACCGCCTTCGGCGAAACCACCGCGGGCAGGACGGACGACCTCGAACGGCAGATGATCATCGCCCGCATCACCGAGGCCCTGCGCTGGGCGCGCCGCCATCGCGGCCGCAAGAGATCTCACCTGGCCCTGTATTACGCCGGCTGGTACGTCGCCCACCTCGAGCGCCTTCAGGGCCAGAGCGAGGGCGCGGCAGCGCCGGTCACGGGTGGAGGCGGCGGCCCCACCGAGCAGCCTCTGGAGGGGCCCGCCCTGGAAGCCTGGGAAGGACTCTGGAACGACGCAGGCCACTTCGCCCGCCGGGACTGGACCTACATCCTGATCGCCGAGCGCCTCGGCGACGAGGCGGCTCTCGGCGCGGTCGGAAATCTCCCCCTGAGCGGCGTCGTGGACCTCGACCCCAGCTCGGACAACGACGGCCTCTTCACCCACGCCGGCCCTGTCCTGGCTTCGACCCGTGCCGTCCACGTCTTCAGCCAGGACATGCCGATCGCCGACTACAAGAGGGGCACGGTCTGGCTGATGAGCGCGGGGTGGCGGCTGCGGCAGGAACCGGCGGTTGACTTTCGGACCTGGAACAGGACCCGGCTGCGCCACGTCCGCAACCTCTTCGAGGCGATCCGGCAACAAAACGGCAACTCCCCCGTATGCGTGCTAGCCCTCCCGGGCCAGCATGACGCCGGCGACGCCGCGGGCGATGTGGACCGGCTGGTGCGGGTCCTCGAAACCGCCGACGAAGTGTGGCAGGGAGCGGCCGCTCTTCATGTCGTGAGCGACGCCAAACTGCACCACGCACTCCCCTTCACCCAGCACCCGTTCGCCGCCGCCGATTGCGTCCGCCAGCTGGCCACCGTCTTCGGGGCGGAGGAGTCGGTGACCCAGTACCGGCTGCCATCCGGCTCCGGGGGCACGATCGCGATCGAACAGGACCGCCTGCAGGCGATGCGGGAATACTTCGAGGTCCTGCACGACCGGGTCGCCTCCGTCGGCGGAGACGAGGAGGGAGAGAACGACGCCTTCTGGCGCGGAGGGCAGATCCTCTGGAGCGATCTTGCAGAGGAACGCGACGTGCCGCGGGACGTCGGCCCTGAGCTGACCCGCGCGATCCTCGACTCGCTCGAGAACCATCGCACCCACACGGTCGTCCTCCATCACAAACCCGGGGCGGGCGGGACGACGGCGGCGCTGCGGGCGGCATGGGAGGTCCATCGCGACTTTCCGGTCGCGATCCTGCGGCCGGGACAGGCGGTCGACCACGAGCGGATCCGGTTCCTCGCCGAACGGCTCCACCGTCTCTTCGTCCTGACCGAAAAGCCGGTGCTGCTCGTCGCCGACGCCGCCGACCTCCCGGAGGCGAACCGCGAGCGCCTGTACCGCGAGCTCGCCTCGCGGCGCGCCCGGATCACCCTCCTCTACGTCCGCCGCTCCCTCTCGCTGCCTGAGGGGGCGCTCGCCGTCAGCGAACCCCTCAGCGACGCCGAGGCGGCCGACTTCCTCGCCCGCTTCCGGCAGCTGACCGAGGATCCGAAGCGGATCGCCGAGCTCGAGATGCTTTCAATGCCCCCGTTCGAGCAGTACAGGATCCCGTTCTTCTACGGCCTCACCACCTTCCAGCGGGAGTTCACGAAGGTGGGTGACTACGTCAGCCATTACCTGCGCGGGGTCGCCGGTCCGGCCCGCGACGTCCTCGCCCACCTCGCCTTCGTCAGCAAGTACTCGAATTCCGGCCTCCAGCTCGGCCTCGTGCAACGGCTCTTCCGCCTCGACGCCGACGCCGGTCAGCTGGCTATCGAGGACCTGCTGGGTCCCGCCGCGGCGTTGGTGGTCCGCCGCGCCGGCCGCTACCGGATCGCCCACCCGCTGCTGGCGGACAAGCTCCTGGCCCACATCACCGGCACGGAGGATTGGCACGAGCACCTGAGGCACATCGCGCTCGACTTCATCGAGGACGTTTCCGCCCTGGGGGACACCGGCAGCGATCCCGTTCGCACCCTGCTCCGGCAGATCTTCATCGCGCGTGGCGGTGCCGAGGGCGTAGACGACCGCGGTGCCTTCGCGCCGGTGATCGACGACCTCGACGCGATCGACTACTCGGTCGGCCATGGGGTGCTGAGGGAGCTGACCATGGCGATACCGGACGAGCCCCACTTCTGGAACCACCTCGGCCGGCACCAGATCTACAGGCTTCGCCGTGACTACGACAAAGCCGAAGACAACCTGGAACACGCGATCCTGCTTTCGCCGAACGACGCGCTGCACCACCACACCCTCGGGCTGGCGCGGCGCGCGCGCCTGCGAGAGGGCCTGAGGACGGGTAGGGGGCAGGGCACGGAGGCGATCATGGCCGTGATCGAGGCCCACTTCGAGCGAACCGTCGACTGCTTCCGCAAGTCGCGCTCCCTTATCCCGGATGACGTGTACGGCTACACGACCCACGTGCAGACGATCCTCCAAGCAGCCGAGGCGTTGCAGGAGGCAGCCGACGTCAAGACCGTCGCCAGGCTTCCGGCCGGTGCGATCGACTGGACGGTGGAGCAGATGACGATCGCCAACACCCTGCTCGACGATGCCTCGGAGCTGTACGGGACGCTCGATCGCCAAGACGACTATCTGCACAGGTGCCTGGTCCAGATCGAGGAGCTGTACGGGGACCTCGACGAGGTCATCGACCTCTGGGAGGAGAGGCACGCCGAAGGGCACGCGACCCCGTATTCGCGGCGGGCGCTGGCGCAGGCCTACCTGATGAGGGCAAACCGCCGCTGGCGCGCGCTTTCGACCCCGGAGCTGAACCGCATCGCCGAACTGGCCAAGGACAATCTCGGTCGCTCGACCGCCCGTGACGAGGATTTCCGGCTCTGGTTTGAGGCGAGCAAGCTGCTTTCGGACTTCGAAGTGGAGGATGCGCTTGCCCACCTCGAGCTCTGGGCCGGCCGGGTGCGGTCTTGGCGTGCGGCCTACTACCGCTACGTCCTGCACTTCATGCTCTGGCTGCTGGAGCGCAGCAACGACCCGAGCTCGTTCGAAGAGGCTCAGGAAGAATGCGTGGAGCTCGTCCCGGGCCGCCTCGACCAGTCGCCCGTGTGGCTCGGCAAGGATCCGGCTTGGTGCCCGCTGGTGGCGGACTCAGACCTGGGCGAATGGGATCGATCCCAGCGTTTCTGGCACGACACCAGCCTCCTGCGACGCGTCAACGGCGTCATCGACTTCGTCGACGGGCTCACCGCCGGGCAGGTGCTGATCGGGACTTCGGGCGTGAGGGCCTTCTTCGTCCCTGGCATCGGCGGATTCATGGCGCAGGCCGACGAGAACGTCCCGGTCAACTTCTTCCTCGGTTTCAGTCCCTCGGGCCTGCGCGCCTGGGACGTCCGCCGGGGCCATGCGCCGGATGCGATCAGCCGCGGCGGCAAGCCCTTGGAGATGCCCGCCTTGGTCTCGCGTCCCCGCGAGACGAACTACGAGGAGATCCAGCGAGAGCGCACCGGCAACCTCCGCACCACCCGGGTCAGGGAACTGGTGCAGTCGTTTGCGGAGGCTGCCCTCGGCCGCTCCGACGCGGTGGCGCTGAAGTGGATCGAAGAGCGCGTTCTCGCCACGCTGGGGGTGGGCTCGTCGGACCTCGTCAGCGAAGAGCGCCTGCGGCGGATGGTGATGGTGATGGAGGGCGTTCGGATCGAGGAGCGGGAGGAGGGCCTGATCGCCACCCGCAGTCGTGAGAGAGAGTCCGCGGCGACGGGAGGCAACGGGCTCGTCGTCGGTTTCGTCTCCCACTACGACTCCACCACCGGGCTGGGTCGGATCACCCGGAACGAGGGCGATTCTCTTCGCTTCTCCGCCGAGGACCTCCACCCGGAGTCTCCGACCGAGATCAAGCGCAACGCGGTGGTCCGCTTCCTCCCGAGCCGCGATCGCCGCACCGAGCAGGCGCTCGAAGTCCAGCTGCTGTCCGAAGCCACCCTGTTCGAAGGCCGCGTCATCCGGGCGGACGAGTTGACCCAGCTGGTCGATGCGGAGATCACCCGGATCCTCGAAGAGGGGTCGGCGGCGGGGGGGCGGCCCGGCATCGAGGCCGACAGGCTCGAAGATCACCTTCGGCGCGCCTTCCGCGGCGCCCACCCCCTCGAGCGCCGGCTCGGGGAGAACGGGCTACGCGCCTTCCTGCGAAAGAAGCCCTGGCTCGTCGTTCGCGGGCAGAAGGGCGATCAGGTCGTCGAGCTGGTGGACACGCTGGGCCGGTCCCACGAGCCGAGCGGCTCCACGAGCTCCACCACGGATGCCCCGGCGGACGACGTGCGCGCCGCGGTCCGCGCGGCCTACGCTCGCCTCAGGGGGCAACATCCCTACGTGACGGTCCCGGGGCTCGGGCAGGAGCTGGATAGGACCCTCGGGTCGGAAGGCTATGCCAAGTTCATCGGCTCCCGCGGTCCCAGGCGATCGCTGGAGGCGCTCGGTGAATGGGAGATGGCGAGGGTCGATGGTCGCCTGGAGATCTGGCCCAAAGCAGGCGCCGGGGCGCCGAGCGGTGCCGACGAGCGGGTGGCCGGCAACGGCAGCGGGGACCCGCGGGAGCTGGTGAGGTCGGCAGTCGCGCGAATCCAGCAGGACCGGGGCCAGGTCACCCTCCAGGTACTGGGGCAGACCTTGCTGAAGGATCTCGGGGAAGAAGGCTACGAAGACCTGATCGGCACGAAGGGCCTGAAGCGGACGATCGAAGGCCTCGGCGAGTGGAAGCTGAGAACCGTGCGGCCCAGCCTCGTCGTCCTCGAGCCGATCGGTTAGAGCGAAGGTCTGCTGCCGAGCGTACTTCCGCATCCGTTAATCGCGAGCGCGTTCGATGCGGGGGTAGGGTGATCGCGTGGGCAAGGCGAAGGCGCAGCGGCGTGGCACCGGCTCGCGCGCGGCGGGCTCCGCGACGGAGGCCC
>DATEOT010000101.1:0-2392 GCA_035273795.1 Solirubrobacterales bacterium
GGCGCCGGCTCCCCCGGCGCCGCCACCGGCAACCTGGGCGACTGGCTCGCCGGCGCCGCCTCCCAGCCTGGCGACGAGGCCGGCGAGGGCATCGTGGGCTCGCTCCCACAGCGAGCGGTCGAGCGGCAGTGCCGCCGCGGCCGCCGGGGCGGCACGGTAGGCCCGCAGGTGATCGCGGACCTGGGTGACCTCCTCGGGCTGCGCCTCGCCGTCGCAGAAGGCCGAGAGCAGCGGCTGCAGCTCGGCGCAACGGCGACCGTCCTCGCTGCGCGCGAGCGACTTGCGGAAACGCTCCCGTCCCTCCGCCAGGCAGCGATTGATCTTCGTCCGGCTGTAGCCGGTGATCTCGCCGATCTCCGCGTAGGAGTACCCCTCGGCGAGGAGCGTGAGGGCGCGCAGCTCCTGCGGCTTCAGCGCCTGCAGCGCCTCGCGGCTGCGGGCGATCTCTTCCCGGCGCTCGGCTCTTTCCGGGGGGCCGTCCGTGGGGGCGGGAAGGTGCGCGATCCAGTCGTCGGCGTTGGCCTCGGAAGCCCCCGCGGGGCCGGCGAGGATGCGCTCCCGCTCCCGGCGGACAGCCAGCGCCTCGTGCTTGACGACCGTCTGCATCCACTTGATCAGCTCGCGCGGGTCGTCGCTCGGCGCCTTGCGGAGCAGGATCTCCAGCCCTCGCTGCAGCGCGTCGTCAGCGTCATCCGCGCAGAGCGAGTAGCGATGCGCCGTCCGTCGCAAAGCCGACTCGTTGCGCGCGTAGGTCTCGGCGGCCATCCGCTTGCGGGCGGCGTCGTCCGGGGGCAGCCGTGGCTGCTCCCGCTCAGCGCTACCGGTTTCCACCGTTTCGATTTCCCTGCCGCTTGAGTTCAACTCGTCGGACATTTGCAGCGGTTAAGTGCGAGTTCGGTGACGTTCTCCCCCCTTTGGACGCATTCCCCAATTCAAAAATGCGGAAATTGCGTCTCCATTCAGAAAAACGTCCACCAGTCCCTGCTCGGGTAGGATCGCCCCATGGCCACCTGCGTAGTCACCGGCGGCGCCGGTTTCCTCGGATCTCACCTCTGCGAGCGGCTGCTCGGCGACGGGCACCGGGTGATCTGCATCGACAACCTGGAGACGGGGTCGCTGGAGAACATCGCCCACATCCGCGACGAGCGGTTCGACTTCCGCAACGTCGACATCATCGAGCCGGTCGAGATCCCCGAGGACGTCGACTTCGTCTACCACCTCGCCTCGCCCGCCAGCCCGATCGACTACCTGCGCCTACCGCTGCACACGCTCAAGGTCGGCTCCCACGGCACCCACCACATGCTCGGCGTCGCCAAGTTCAAGCGCGCCCGCTTCCTGATCGCCTCGACCAGCGAGGTCTACGGCGACCCCCAGGTCCACCCGCAGAAGGAGGACTACTGGGGCCACGTCAACCCGATCGGCCCGCGCGGCGTCTACGACGAGGCGAAGCGCTACGCCGAGGCGATGACGATGGCCTACCACCGCCAGCAGGGCGTCGACACCGCGATCGTCCGCATCTTCAACACCTACGGGCCGCGGATGCGGGCGATGGACGGGCGGGCGATCCCGACCTTCTTCCGCCAGGCGCTGCAGGACCGGCCGATCACCGTCTTCGGCGACGGCAGCCAGACCCGCAGCTTCTGTTACGTCGATGATCTGATCGACGGCATCGTCCGCCTCGCCAACTCGGACATCCACATGCCGGTCAACATCGGCAACCCGAACGAGTTCACGCTGCTGGAACTGGCGAAGACGGTGATCGAGGTGACCGAGTCCCGCTCGGAGATCGTCTACGAGCCGCTGCCCACCGACGACCCGCAGCAGCGCCAGCCCGACATCACCCGCGCCCGCGACCTGCTCGGCTGGGAACCGACGATCGAGCTGGCCGAGGGCCTGCGCCGGACGATCGACAAGGCCGGCGTCGAGAGCCTCGTCGGCGCCTCGGACTGAGACGGGCTGCCCGGCCCGCACCGGGCACCGCCGCCTCAATATCCTCCGCGGACATGGCTGCTGCTGACGGATCCGGCGCCCAGGAGGCGCACCGCACTATCGCCCCGCTGGTCGGGCCAGACGACGAGCGCGTCTTCACCGACTCCGGGATCGAGATCGAGAAGCTCTACACCGAGGAGGACGTCTCCCCGGGGCTCGAGGAGCGCCTCGGCGAGCCGGGCGCGCCGCCGTTCACCCGCGGCATCCACGACGGGATGTACCGCGACCGGCTCTGGACGATGCGCCAGTACGCCGGCTTCGCCTCCCCCGAGGACACCAACGAGCGCTACCGCTACCTGATCGAGCACGGCTCGACCGGGCTCTCGATGGCCTTCGACCTGCCGACCCAGCTCGGCCGCGACTCCGACGACCCGCTCTGCCACGGCGAGGTCGGCCGCACCGG
>DATEOT010000102.1:0-11510 GCA_035273795.1 Solirubrobacterales bacterium
CCCTGAAAAGGCCCCTCCCCCGGCCGAACCGCCACCGCAGGCACCCGCCAAAGGACTGCGCGAACCTAATTAGGGCCGGGGTCCCGGCTGTCGATTCCGGGCGCCCTCGTTCGTCATATGGGTAGAGGGTGCTCAGAGAGAGCCCCAATGACCGAAGGAGAACCGAGATGGGCAAGCTGATCGCGACGACCCAAGCCACCGTCGACGGCGTCATCGACCCGGTCGGCCCGTGGGTGCAGCCGGACGGGGACCATGGCCACCACTCGTTCGAGCGCCAGTCGAAGTCCGCCGGGCTGGTCCTGGGCCGCAAGACCTACGAGGGGCTGGCGGGATACTGGCCGAACGAGTCGGGCAAATGGGCGGACATGGTCAACCCGATGCCGAAGTGGGTCGGGTCCACAACCCTCTCCGGCGAGCTCGAGTGGAACGCGACCGCGCTCGAAGGGGAGCTGGAGGACTCGGTCCCGAAGCTGAAGGACGAGGTCGACGGCGACCTCTTCATGCACGGCAGCGGCGAGTTCGCCTACGCGCTCGCCGAGCGCGGCCTGATCGACGTCTACGAGGTCTACCTCAACCCACTCGTCTGGGGCGGGGGCAACGTCCACGTGCTCGGCGACCGGGGGACCGTGCGGATGCAGCTCGACGACGTCAGGCGGTTCGACTCAGGAGTGGTGCTGCTCACCTACCTTCCGGCGACTTGAGCGCGGGTGGCCGTGGCGCGATCGAGGCGGGCGCTGTGGCGCCCGCCTCGGATCTCTACTCGGGAACATCGGCCTGCCAAACCATCAGGGATCGTAGGAGAGGCTTCCTCCTCCCACTCGTGACCATTCGCCGGTCCCAGTGAACGTTCCGTTGTTACCCGAGGAGCCGCAGAGGCCGCCACTCGATGTGTATGCAATGAGGTGTTTTTGTGTGTGATAAATGACTACGGGGAATATAGATGTGAATTTGGTGATTGTGTCTGTCTGCGGGTGGATGGTGATCGAGCATCCGGCCCCTGTCGGGGTGATCGTGATGGTGTTCTCGACGTGAGCCTGTCCGCTGGCTGTGAAGTTGTACTGAGCGGGCGTGATGTGCGTGTTCACGAAGCCGAAAGCGGTGCAGCCGCTGTATTTGACTTCAACTGTCTGTTCCGCGGACGCGGTGCTTTTGATTTCGCCCGAGGAAGCGGCGGTGGTGCATTTGACCTGGCCGCCGTTGGTCGTGAAGACCTGGGTAGCCGTGGCTTTACCGGAAAGCGTTCCGGTGGCGCTGGCTGTGAACTGAGCTGCTGAGGCGTTCGCGGCGCCGATCGCGCTGAGCGCGAAGACAGCGGCGGCGAACAGGCCGAACTTCTTGAAGCTAGGCATGGTGAGGCTCCTTTATTTGAGAAGGGAGATCCAGTCATTCGGACTTTGCTCAAATAATCTTTATCACGAGCCCTGTCGGGTGAAGACCGATCCTCCCTACTCACCTACCGACGTCGTCACCCCATAGCGCAGCTCCACCATGCCGTTGCGGAAGGTGCGGGTGCCGGCCAGCTGCATCGAGCCCCTCGGAAGCGGGCGCTCGAAGAGCGGCTTGCCGGTGCCCAGCACGACGGGGACGACGGTCAGATGCACCTCGTCGAGGCGATCCTCGTTGGCGAACTGAGAGGCGACCCCGCCGCCGCCGACGATCCAGAGCACTCCGTTGCCGGCCGCGGCTGCCATCTTCTCGTAGAGCTCGCCGACCGGGGCGTCCGCGACCCGCACGTCCACCCCATCCCCCTCCGGCAGGCGCAACTCGCGCGAGCTCGGCACCCAGCACGGCTTGCCCCGGTACGGCCACGCTCCCCCACCGGCGAGGTCGAGGTGGTCGAGGATCCACTCGTAGGTGGCGGAGCCCATCACCAGCGCTCGCACTTCCGCATAGAAAACTTCGTAGACGCCGCCCTCGCTCATCGGGTCGGTCTCGGCGGCCTCGCCCTCGAAGCTGCCCTCGTATCCGGTCAGCCAGTCGAGGCCGTCTTCGGGGTCGGCGATGTAGCCGTCCAGCGAACAGGCGCAGTAGTAGACCGTCGTTGCCATGGGCGCCTCCGAGGTGAAGCCAAATAAAAAAAAAGGGGCCCGAGGCCCCTTTCCACCCTCAATTTATACCGCACCGAGGGCTTGTAACAAGGCCCGGCTCGTCTGTATAAACGCCGGCCGCAAGCGGCAGGCGACGGAGAGGAAGTGGTGGATTTGGGCGCAAGAGAGCACGCGGTGGTGGTTGCCGGAGGAGGTCCGGTGGGGATGATGCTGGCGGCCGAGCTGGCCCTGGCGGGGGCCGACGTCGCGGTCGTCGAGCGGCGCCCCGACCACGAGCTCGCCGGCTCGCGCGCCGGCGGCTTTCTCTCGCGCACGATCGAGGTGCTGGACCAGCGCGGCGTCGCCGGCCGGTTCCTCGCCGAGGGCCAGACGCATGAGGCGATGCCCTTCGGCTCCACCGTGCTGGACATCGGCGACTTCCCCACGCGCCATCCGTACTACCTGGGGATCTTCCAGAACCAGATCGAGCGGATCATGGCCAAGTGGATCGCCGAGCTGCCGGTGCGCGTCTACTACGGCAGCGAGGTGGTGGGCTTCGCCCAGGACGACGACGAGGTCGACGTCCAGCTCGCCGGCGGCCGGTCGATGCGGGCGGAGTACCTCGTCGGCTGCGACGGTGGACGTAGCCTCATCCGCAAAACGGCCGGCATCGAGTTCCCGGGCTGGGACCCGACCAAGAGCAACCTGATCGCCGAGGTCGAGCTGACCGAGGAGCCGCCGCCGGGCGTCCGCCACGACGCCGTCGGCGTCCACGGCCTCAGCCGGATGGGAGACAGCGAGACCTTCCGGGTGGTCGTCACCGAGCAGGAGATCGGCCCGAGCAGCGAGCCCACCCTGCGCGACCTCAGCGCGGCGCTGAGCGCCGTGTTCGGTACCGACTTCGGAGCCCACGAACCCACCTGGATCTCCAGGTTCACCGACATGACCCGGCAGGCGGCGTCCTACCGGGCGGGGCGCGTCCTCCTCGCCGGCGACGCGGCGCACGTGCACTACCCGGCCGGCGGCCAGGGCCTCAACCTCGGGCTGCAGGACGCCGTCAACCTGGGCTGGAAGCTCGCGCAGGTGGTTGATGAGATCTCCCCGGAGAGCCTCCTCGACACCTACCAGGAGGAGCGCCATCCGGTCGTCTCCCGCGTTCTCCAGCACACGATGGCTCTGGGCACGCTGCAGCGCCGCGACGAGCGGATGCAGCCGGTGGTCGATCTCATCTCCGAGCTCGCGATCATGGACGAGCCCCGCAAGCACCTCGCCGGGATCAGCTCCGGCCTGGACGTCCACTACGACCTCGGCGAGGGCCACCCCCTGCTCGGGCGCCGGATGCCCGACCTCGACCTGACCACCGCCACCGGCCCCCTCCGCCTCTTCGAGCTGCTGCACGACGCCCGGCCGGTGCTGCTCAACCTAGGCGAGCCCGACGGCTTCGACGCCACCCCGTGGGCAGATCAAGTTCAGTCGGTCCACGCAAGCCACGCGGGCGAATGGGAGCTGCCTGTCCTCGGCGCCGTCTCCGCTCCCACCGCCGTCCTGGTCCGACCCGACGGCTACGTCGCCTGGGTTGGCGAGGGCGCCCCTGCGGGCCTCGCCGACGCGCTGACCAGGTGGTTCGGGTCCCCCTCGTAGCCCCCTCCCTGGGGAGGGATCGGCAGACCCACAGCCACGCGCCGCATCCGATGTGGAACACAGCGGAGTGTGTTCAAAGCCGGATGCGGAATTGAGTCGGCGCGTCCTGGCACCCGAGGCTCGCCGGCTGCGGGCGGGTTTCGCCAATCTCCCCTACTCGACTCCAAGCGCGAAGCTCAGCCCCAGCATGATCGCGGCCCCGATCGCGATGCCGGCGCTCGGCTGCAGCGGCCGCCGGGCCGCGTAGGCCTTCGGCAGCATCTCGACGACGATCAGCGCCAGCATCGCGCCGGCCGCGAAGGCGAAGGAGAGAGGAAGCAGACCGCTCACCTCCTCGACCGCGAGGTAGGCGACGACCGCGCCGACCGGCTGCGGGGCGCTGGTCGCGACGGCGGCCCAGAACTGTCGCCCCCGCCCGAAGCCCGCCTCGGCCATCGGGATCGCGACGGTGGTCCCCTCGGGGACGTTCTGGATCGCGATCGCGAGGATCACGAACAGGCTGAGCCCGGCGCGATCGGAGGCGAATGCGGTGCCGACCGCCAGCCCCTCGGGAAGGCTGTGGACGAAGAGGACGAGGAAGACGAGGGCCGAGGTGCGGGCACCGGGCCCGGTCCGCCCCATGAAGCCGTGGTCGGGGCCGAAGCTCCTGCGCACCATCAGGAGGAAGCCGATGCCGACCGCCAGCCCGGCGAGCACCTCGGCGGCCGACCCTTCCTCGCTCGCCGGGATCAGCAGGCCGACGACGGCGGCGACCCCCATCACGCCGGCCGCGAAGCCCAACAGCAACGGGGTCAGCCCCTTTGCCCGGGTGCCGAGCAGGAAGACCGGGATCGCGCCGAGACCGGTGGCCAGCGTGGTCGCACAGGCGGCCAGGAACAGGACGGCGAGCTCGGGCATGACAAGGATTCTGTCCCACCCCACGGCGTCCCCTGCTGCTTTACTCGGGGGACATGGTTGAGCTGAGCGACGACGAGCTCGACGGCCTGCTCGCCTACTGGGAGACGGCCAACTACCTAACCGCGGCCCAGATCTACCTGCAGGCGAACCCGCTGCTCCGCGAGCCGCTGCGCCCCGAGCACATCAAGCCGCGGCTGCTCGGTCACTGGGGGACGTCGCCCGGCCTGAACCTCGTCTACGCCCACCTCAACCGGCTTATCCGCGCGACCGGCCAGGACGTCCTCTACGTGGCCGGGCCCGGCCACGGCGGGCCGGCGGTGCTCGCCAACGTCTACCTCGAGGGCACCTACTCCGAGGTCTACCCGCGCGTCTCCCGGGACGAGGAGGGGCTGCTGCGGCTGGTGCGGCAATTCTCGACCCCCGGCGGCGTCCCCAGCCACGTCAGCGTCCCGACCCCGGGCTCGATCCACGAGGGCGGCGAGCTCGGCTACGCCCTGGTCCACGCCTTCGGGGCGGCCTTCGACAACCCGGACCTGCTGGTCGCCTGCGTCGTCGGCGACGGCGAGGCGGAGACGGCGCCGCTGGAGGGATCCTGGAAGGGGGTGCGCTTCCTCAACCCGGCCCGCGACGGCGCGGTGCTGCCGATCCTCCACCTCAACGAGAATAAGATCTCCGGGCCGACGGTGCTGGGACGGGCGCGCCAGGGCGAGATCGCCGATCTGCTGGCAGGCCAGGGTTACGAATGCCACTTCGTCTCCGGCGACGACCCGCGAGGTGTCCACCGCGAGTTCGCCGCGGCCCTCGGGGAGTCACGTCAGCGGATCGCCGCGATCCAGGCGCAGGCGCGGCGCCCGGCGGCGATGGCGCGGCGCCCGCGCTGGCCGGCGATCGTGCTGCGCACGCCGAAGGGCTGGACCGGGCCGAAGGAGGTCGACGGCGTCCCGATCGAGGGCACTTTCCGCGCCCACCAGGTCCCGCTGAAAGGCGTGCGCGAAAACCCCGAGCACCTGGCGATGCTGGAGCGCTGGTTGCGCGGCTACCGACCCGAGGAGCGCTTCGACGAGCGGGGGCGCCTGGTCCCGGTTCTGGCCGCGCTCGCACCGGAAGGGGATCGGCGCATGGGCGCGAACCCGCAGGCCAACGGCGGCCGCCGCCTCGTCCCGCTGGAGATCCCCGACCCCTCCGCCTACGCGATCGAGGTGGCGAGCCCCGGCCGCGAGCTGGCCGAATCGACCCGGCGGCTGGGCGAGCTGCTGCGCGACCTCTACGCCGCCAACCCGGAGAACTTCCGCCTCTTCTGCCCCGACGAGACCGACTCCAACCGGCTCGGCGCCGTCTTCGAGGTCTCCGACCGCTGCCTGATGGACGCCCGCCCCGAGGACGTCGACGTCTCCCCCGACGGGCGGGTGATGGAGGTCCTCTCCGAGCACAACTGCCAGGGCTGGCTCGAGGGCTACCTGCTGAGCGGCCGCCACGGCCTCTTCGCCACCTACGAGGCCTTCGCGATGGTCTCCGCCTCGATGGCGATCCAGCACGCCAAGTGGCTGGAGGAGGGGCGCCGGCTCGACTGGCGCGCGCCGGTCGCCTCGCTGAACGTCCTCCTCACCTCGACCTGCTGGCGCAACGACCACAACGGGTTCAGCCACCAGGGGCCGGGGCTGATCGACACGATGATCTCCCTCCGCGGCGAGGTCGTCCGCATCTACTTCCCGCCCGACGCCAACTCCCTGCTGGCGATCGCCGACCACACCCTGCGCAGCCGCAACTACGTCAACCTGATCGTCCAGGACAAGCAGCCCCAGCTGCAGTACCTGAGCTACCAGGAGGCGCTGGCCCATGCCGCCGCCGGCGCCTCGCGCTGGGAGTGGGCCAGCAGCGACGACGGCGAGGGCGCCGACGTCGTCCTCGGCTGCGCCGGCGACGTGCCGACGATGGAGACGCTGGCCGCCGCCTCGCTGCTGCGACGCCACACCCCGGAGCTGCGGGTGCGGGTCGTCAACGTGATCGACCTGATGGCCCTCTTCCCCCGCGAAGCCCATCCGCACGGCCTGCCGGAGGAGCACTTCGTCGAGCTCTTCGGCAGCGACGACGAGGTGGTGATGGCCTTCCACGGCTACGCCCGCGCCCTCCACCAGCTGCTGCACGGACGCCCCCACCCCGGCCGCTTCCACGTCCGCGGCTTCAACGAGCAGGGGACGACGACCACGCCCTTCGACATGGTCGTGATCAACCGGATGAGCCGCTACCACCTGGCGCTCGAGGCGCTGCGACGGGCCAGACGCGTCCCCGGCGGCGCCGCCGAGCTGGAAGCGCACTGCGAGGAGATGCTGGAACGCCACCACTCCTACGTGCGCGAGCACCTGGAGGACATGCCCGAGATCCGGGACTGGACCTGGGAGAGCTGAGCCGATGGCGGCGGTTGCCGGGCCGATCCTGACGGTGAACATCGGCTCCTCGAGCCTGAAGCTGAGCGTGCTCGACGACGAGGACCGGGTCCTCTTCAAGCGCGACTCTGAGTTCGCCGGCCAAGGCGGAGAGCTGGAGGCGGCCTTCGAGGCGCTCCTGGCCGAGGCCCCGGGGCTCGCCGCCGCCGGCCACCGCGTCGTCCACGGCGGCGACCGCTTCATCGCCCCGACGCCGATCGACGACCAAGCCGAGGCCGCTCTCGAGGAACTCGCCGACCTTGCACCCCTGCACAACCCGCCCGCGGTGGCGGCGATCGAGGCGCTGCGGCGGCTGCGACCGGGGCTGCCCTCGGTCGCCTGCTTCGACACCGCCTTCCACGCGACGATCCCGGCCGCAGCCTCGACCTACGGGATCCCCTCCGCCTGGTCGGGGCCGGTGCCGCTGCGCCGCTACGGCTTCCACGGCCTCTCCCACTCCTACGCCAGCCGCCGCGCCGCCGAGCTGCTGGAACGCGAGCTGGCGGAGCTGCGGCTCGTCACCGCGCATCTGGGTTCCGGCGCCTCCCTCTGCGCCGTCAAGGGCGGCGCGTCGGTCGAGACGACGATGGGCTTCACGCCGCTGGAGGGACTGGTGATGGCGACCCGCTCGGGCTCGGTCGACCCCGGCCTCCTGCTCTGGGCCCAGCGCCACCACGGCCTCGGCGCGGAGGAGATGGAGCGGGCGCTCGACCGCGAATCGGGGCTCGCCGCCCTCTCCGGCCGCTCCGGCGACATGCGCGAGGTGATCGCCGGCCTCGACGAGGGCGACGAGCGCTGCCGCCTCGCCTTCGACGTCTACGTCCACCGCCTCGTCGCCGGCGTCGCCGCGATGGCGGCGGCGATGGGAGGCGTCGACGCGCTCGTCTTCACCGGCGGCGTCGGCGAGCACTCCGCCCGGGTCCGCGAAACGGTTGCCGAGAGGACCGGCTTCCTGGGAATCGACCCCGACGCGATCCTCGTCGTCCCCGCCCGCGAGGACGTCGAGATCGCCCGTGCCGTGCGCGCGGCGATCCCGGCTCGCCGCTAGCCGATCCCCTAGACCGTCAGGACTTCGGCCCGAGCCTGAGGTGGACCCTGCCGTTGGCGGGGCTCGATCCCGACTCCGGGCTCTGCGACTTGACAACGAGGAGCCAGGGACCTTTCAAGCCGCGCGGACGCTTCGCCCTGCGGATCTTGCCGAGCTTGCAGTTGGCGGCCCTGATCTTCCTCTTCGCCGCTTTCAGCGTCTTGCCGGCCAGTTTCGGGACGACGCACAGAGCGGCTGGAGGCGGCGGCGGATTGGTGACCGGAGGCTGCGACGTCACCGGCGGTACGACGGCGCCTTTTTGCTCGAGCCAGATCCCCCCGTCCCCACCGATACGGTTCTCGACGTTTTCGCAGAAGCTGACGTTGTCGGGGTCTGCGGAGACCGGGATCGCATCCATGTGGTCCCACGTCCCGGCGATGGCTCCGGGTCCGGCGAGCCCCGCGGTGAACGGAACGCCAGGGCGCGGATCGTCTCCTCCGGAGTTGGCCGCGGTCGTCAGGGTGAGGATCTCCGGGACGAGGACGTCGCATTCTTCCCCGTCGTAATCTCCGCCAAGGGCCGTCAACGTCCCGCCCGCCTCACCGCTGAGGCTGAGAGCCCCGGTTGCCTGGTCGAAGCTGCCGCTGATCGTTCCGATGTCGAAGTCGACGGTGACGGTGGCCTCGATCGGTTCGGTGATGTCGGTCGAGAACTGCGGGACCGAGAGAGCCCCCGCGGTAATCGCGCCGGTCCCGGGCTCAATCTGGGCGGCGAGCGGCGCCACGTCGGGCGCCTCGAACAGGGCGGCGTCGGAGAGTTGGACCCCGACGTTGGCGCGGGCCTCGGTGAAGGTCATCGAGAGCGGCGCGGCGCTCGCCGAAGGCACGCAGGCCAGCGCCAGGAGCAGGACAAGCGCGACCGCTCCCGGAAATCTCATCGCTCCGCGGCCGACCGCCGTTTCCTTCTTCCACCCGTTCCCGCTGAGATCCATCGATGTCCTTTCGCCGTTCTTTGTGAGACCAGAGGCTAGTCGCTGCCTTCACAGCATTAATTCCAGATTTGGGAAAAACCCTGCTGCGACTTGACCGCGCGAGCGCGAGGCCTAGCGGCGATCCGCGGCGAAGCGGATCACCAGCGTGGTCCCCTGGGAGCTCTGCTCGACGTCGAAGGAGTCGCTGACGTTGGCGATCAAGGAGAGGCCGACGCCCATCCCGCCCCTGGACTCGGAGCGGAAGCCGAGGCCGTTGTCGCGGACCCGGAACTCGAGCCAGCCCCCTTCGACGTTGCCCTCGACGAGGACGTCTCCGGCACCGGGCTCGGAGTAGGCGTGCAGGACGACGTTGGTGACGGCCTCGCTGAGAGCCAGCGCCACGTCGGACCGGAGCGAGTCCTCCGAACCGGCCGCCTCGGCGAAGGCCACCGCCTGGTGGCGCAGCTCGGGGATCGCGGCGGGCGTGGCCTTCCTTCGCGCCTGGAGGACAGGATTGGACGCCCCGTCCGGATTGTGGGGAGACATAAGGGGGTCCCGGCTCATGCTCCACCCCGCGGGTCGGAGGCGCGTGCCAGGTTCGCCGGCATTCCCTCGCGCTTGGCCACGATCACATAGCCGGCGTGGCTCTCGATCACGCGGTCCACCTGCGGCAGCTCATGACCCGGGCAGACGATGAAGCGGTCGAAGCGGCTGCGGACCCGCTCGTAGTCTTCCCCCTTCAACTCGATCGTCTCCGTGCACCCCAGGTGTCCGCACTCGCAGAGGAAGGTCGGTTGATTATCGGCGGAAGTGCCGCGCTCGATCGCCTCGTTGACCCGCCGCGCGTTCACCTCGGCGAGCACCGCCTGCTTGGCGGGCCAGTCAGGAGCAGGAACCGGGTTGGAGTGCTGCTGGTTGGACATCTTGGCTACACCTCTAAATGGATCAACCTGCCTACCGATCGTTTTACCAACTAGCTCCGTTTCGAAACCTCTACGCCATCTCCGGCGACGCGGATCAAGAAGATTCTCAAGCGTGTCGATTCCGCGGCGGCTCGTTCGTCGTCTCCACGAGAGCACGAAAAACGAACGACTGAAAGGACACGCAATGACCCCCACCGGCACCACTACCGCAGACCACGCGGAGCGGCGCGCATGGATCGGCCTCGCGGTGCTGGCCGTGCCCTGCATGCTCGTCACCATGGACCTCACGGTCCTCTTCCTCGCGCTGCCGAAGCTCGTCGCCGACCTCGACCCGAGCGCCACCCAGCAGCTCTGGATCACCGACGTCTACGGCTTCCTGATCGCCGGCGCGCTGATCTTGATGGGCTCGATCGGCGACCGCGTCGGCCGGCGCAAGGTGCTGGTGGTCGGCGGCGGCGCGTTCGGGGCCGCCTCGCTGCTCGCCGCCCTCTCGCAGAGCCCCGAGCAGCTGATCGTCGCCCGCGCGATCCAGGGCCTGGCGGGCGCCACCCTCGTCCCCTCGACGATGTCGCTGGTCTTCGCGATGTTCCCCGACGAGCGCAAGCGGACGGCTGCGCTCGGGGTGATCATGAGCTGCTTCGTCGGCGGCGCGGCCGCGGGCCCGCTGATCGGCGGCGCCCTGCTCGAGTTCTTCGACTGGAACTCCGTCTTCCTAATCAACGTGCCGGTGGCGGTCCTCCTGCTGGTCCTCGCGCCGCGCTTCCTGCCCGAGTTCAAGAATCCGGAGGCGGGCCGCGTCGACCTCGCCAGCGGGGTGCTGGTGGTGGCGGCGATCCTGCCGACGATCTACGGCATCAAGCAGGCGGCGACGCACGGCGCCGACGCGACCTCGCTGCTGGCGACCGCCGCCGGGGTGGTGCTCGGCGTCGCCTTCGTCGCCCGTCAGCGCCGGCTCGCCGAGCCGCTGCTGGACGTCTCGCTGTTCGGAACCCGCGCCTTCAGCGCGGCGCTCGGCAGCAACGTCCTCGGCGCCTTCGTCATGTACGGGATCTTCTTCTTCACCTCGCAGTACTTCCAGCTCGTGCTCGGCATGTCGCCGCTCGAGTCGGGCCTGTGGAGCCTCCCCGGCCTGGCGGCGATGATGGTGGTCGCCTCGGCGGTCGTGCCCCGGCTCGCCACCCGCTTCCGCCCCGGGTACCTGGTCGCCGGCGGGATGACGGTCTGCGCCGTCGGCTTCGCGCTGCTGACCCAGCTCGACGCCGACGACGGCCTCGCGCTACTCGTCCTCGCCAGCACGATCACCAGCATCGGCATCGCGCCGGGCTCGACGCTCGGCACGAACCTGATCGTCGGCTCAGCTCCCCCCGAGAGCCAGGGCGCCGCCTCCGGCGTGGCGCAGACCGGCAACGAGCTCGGTGGCGCGCTCGGCATCGCCCTGCTCGGCACGCTGGGCACGGCGATCTACCGCGACGAGGTCGGCGAGGCGATCCCCGGCGACGTTCCGGCCGAGGCGGCCGCGTCGGCCCACGACACGCTCGGCGGAGCGGTCGCGGTCGCCGGCCAGCTGCCGCCCGGCGTGCTCGACGCCGCCAACGTCGCCTT
>DATEOT010000103.1:0-78930 GCA_035273795.1 Solirubrobacterales bacterium
GTTCGCCCGCGACAACGAGGCGACGGCGATCGTCAAGGGCCTGCGGGCGATCTCCGACTTCGAGTACGAGTTCGAGATGGCGCAGCTGAACCGCAAGCTCGACCCGGGGATCGAGAGCATCTACGTGATCGCCTCTCCCCACTACAGCTTCCTCTCGTCCACCGGGGTGAAGGAGATGGCCACCTTCGGTGGCGACGTCTCCGACCTCGTTCCACCGGCTGTCGCCGCCGCACTGGGCGACCGCCTGGACGACAGGTAGGCTGTGCAGCACCAGTCCGTCCGCTTGGGCGTCGCCTTGCAAAAAATGGCTCGTTGAACTTCATCTCCCCGAAAACCCCCGCATACACGTAGGCTTACGACCCTCATATGGACGTTCTGGTCCTCATAGACAAGCTCGATGACGTAGTTCACAACGCCCGTCCGGTCCCCCTGACGGATCAGGTGCGCGTGGATCGAGAGGAGATCTACGACCTCCTCGATCAGATGCGCGCGACGATCCCCGAGGAGATCAAGCAGGCGCGGTGGATCGTCAAGGAGCGCCAGGAGATGCTGGCCGAGGCCAAACGCGAGGCGGAGCGGATCGTCCGCGAGGCCCGCGAGCAGCAGGCCCGCCTGATCTCCGACGAGGAGGTCACCAAGCAGGCCGAGCGCGCCGCCGACGAGATCGTCGAGGACGCTCGCACCCGCGAGCGTGAAATCCGCCTCGGCGCCGAGGACTACGCCGACGAGATCCTCAACACCCTCGAAGTGAACCTGCAGAAGTTCCTCGCCGCCGTCCAGCGCGGCCGCGACCGGCTCGCCGGCCGCGAGGAGGAGCAGCCGCAGCCCGAGCTCGACCAGCAGCCTTAGCTTTCGGGGAGGGGCCGAGGTCCTCTCTCAAAACGCGCTTCGCACTGGGAGTGTTTTGAGAGAGGACCTCGGCCCCTCGTCCCGTCGTTAGTCGAGCTTCAGATTTTTAAGTGCAGCCCAGCGGGGGTCCGTGGCCGTTTCGTGTTCATGGTCGGCCGGGTCGGCGTCGTTCAGGGACTCGCCACAGACGGGGCAGAGGCCGGCGCAGTCGGTGCGGCAGAGGATGCGGGTGGGGAGGGCGAGGACGGTGGCGTCGTGGGCCCAGCGGCCGATGTCGAGCTCGTCCTCGGAGACGTAGGGGCTGGTCAGCTCCGGATCTTCGGTCCCGGCCTGGTCGACCTCGCGCGCCTCGACCTCGAGGTCCAGCTGTCCGGGTTCGAGGCAGCGCATGCACGGTCCCTCGAGGTGCACCGAGAAATTGAGCCGGAAGGCGAAGCCGTTGCTGGGGCGGGAGACCTCGAGCCGGACGGTCGGAGACCAGGGGTCGGGCTTGTAGGTCTGGCCGGCCAGCTCGAAGGGCTCCAGCGCCACCGGCATGTCCAGCCGCTTCCCCTCGCCGTGGGCCAGCGAGAGGCGCGATAGATCGACGATCGTCTTCGGCGCCTGTGCCACTCCACACCTCCGCTGGTCGGGGACTTACGATGGACTGCCTCCCGACGAGGTTACGGAATGCCCGAATCCAACTGGAAGCCAGACAACTACCTGGAGCGGATCCGCGCCGAGATCCCGCGCTACGACGAACTGCAGGAGCAGGCGATCGCCGCGATTCCGTTCGCTCCCGAGCGCGTCCTGGAGCTGGGGATGGGGACGGGGGAGACCACCCGCCGCCTGATCGAGGCCTATCCGGACTCCTGGGTTATCGGCCTCGACGCCAGCGCCGACATGGTCTTTCGGGCCCGGGAGAACTACGACGACGTGCAGCTGGCACGGATCGAGGACCCGCTGCCCGACGGGCCCTGGGACCTGGTGATCGGCGTCCTCTCGATCCACCACCTGACCAGCGACCAGAAGAAGAACCTCTTCCGCCAGGTGCGCACCCAGGCCCGCGCCTTCGTGATCGGCGACATCGTCACAGCCGACACCCAGGTCACTCCGATCGATCCCGACTACGACTTCCCCGAGACGGCGGCGGACCTGGCCGAGTGGACCGGCGGCGAAATCACCTGGGAAAAAGACGACCTGGCAGTCGTGAGAGCCGTCTACTGAGGGGTCGGTACCCCCTCTCAAGACACTCCCCAGCGCGAAGCGCGTTTTGAGAGGGGGTACCGACCCCTCCCAACCCGCTACCATCCCGCGACCTATGGCCGTCCCCAAGAAGCGAACTTCAAGCGCCCGCCGCGACAAGCGCCGCGCCCAGCACAAGGCTGGGAAGCCGAATTTGAACAGCTGCCCGCGCTGCCACAGCCCGCGGCTGCCGCACCGGGTCTGCCCGACCTGCGGCACCTACGCCGGCCGCGAGGTCGTCGCCCAGCGCGGCATCAAAGACCAGACGGTCACCAGCGCCGACTCCGAGTAGCCGTGGCGCCGGAGCGCCCGGTGACTGTCGCCCTCGACGGCTTCGGGGCCGAGCAGGGCTTCGACGTGCTCGCCGAAGGCGCGCGATCGGCCGCGGCCGACGGCATCGGGGTTCGTGTCTTCGGACCCGAGCGCTCGCTGGGGCTCGATGGCGCCGAGGGGATCGAGGTGATCCAGACCTCCGACCACGTCGGCAACGAGGAGGACCCGGTGCCGGCGGTCCGGGCGAAGAAGGACGCCTCGGTCGTCCGCGCCGCCCGGGACGTCGCCGAGGGCCGCTCGGCGGCGCTTGTCAGCTGCAGCTCCACCGGGGCGACGATGGCCGCCGCCACCTTCGGCCTGCGCCGCCTCAAGGGCGTGCAGCGGCCGGCGCTCGCGGTCAGGCTGCCGGTCCCCGGCAAGCCGGTTCTCTTCCTCGACGTCGGCGCCAACGTCGAGGTCCGCGCCCAGCACCTGGTCCAGTTTGCCTTCCTCGGCGCCGCCTTCAGCGCCGCCGTCCTCGACGTCGAGGACCCCTCGGTCGGGCTGCTGACGGTGGGAGAGGAGTCCGGCAAGGGCCGCGAGGAGGTGGTCGAGGCGCACCGCCTGCTCAGCGGGGCTCCCGGCATCCGCTTCGCCGGCAACGTCGAGGGCCGCGACCTGCCCGCCGCGGTGACCGACGTCGTCGTCACCGACGGCTTCACCGGCAACGTCTCCCTCAAGCTGCTCGAGGGCACCGCCAAGACCGTCGCCGCCGCCGTCGGCGAGGCCGCCCGCTCCAATCCGGTCTCCGCCCTCGGGGGCCTGCTGCTGAAACCGGCCCTGGGGGGGTTGCGGCGAGAGCTCCATCCCGACGCCACCGGCGGCGCGATCCTGCTCGGCCTGCGCGGGATCGCCGTCGTCGGCCACGGCAGCTCCGGTGTGGAGGGGATCGCCAACGCCTTGCGGCTGGCCGCCCGCTGCGCCGAGGTCGACGCGGTCGGTCGCACCGCCGCCCTGCTGGCGGAGGGCGGCGCCGGCCGCGGTGCCCTGGCTGCCGACATGGACGCGTGATAGACAGGTCGGGCAGATGAACCGCGACGAAGTCCTCACCCTCGTTCGCGAGCACCTCGCCGAGGAGCTCGAAGTCGACGTCGAGCGGATCGGCGAGGGGACCCGGTTCAAGGAGGACCTCGACGCCGACTCGCTCGACCTCTACGAGCTGGTGATGGAGCTCGAGGACCGCTACGGCGTCACCGTCTCCGAGGAGCAGGCCACTCACATCAAGACGGTGGGAGACGCGGTCGGGTTCGTGCTCCAGCACGCGCCCGCCTGAGCGTGGCGCGGCAGGCGGATTCGCCCGTCGCGGCGCTGAAGGCGCTGATCGACGACCTTCCCGAAGACCTGCGCCGCCAGGCGCTCACCCACTCTTCCTGGACCGAGCGGCGAGTCGACTCGTTCGAGCGGCTTGCCTTCCTCGGCGACAGCGTTCTCGGGCTGGCGATCGCCACCCGGGTCTACGAGAGCTTCGAGAAGCTCGCCGCCGGGGGGCTGACCAAGGTGCACAACCAGGCGGTCAGCGGCATCTCCTGCGCCGAGATCGGGGCGCAGCTGGGCGTTCCGGAGATGCTGCGCGGAAACGAGCCCGAGGAGATGGTGGGGGCGATCCCGGCCAGGATCCTGCTCGAAGGCGGGCGACCGCTGCCGGAGGCGACCGAGGCGCTGATCGGCGCTTGCTATGTGGCCTTCGGCTTCGAGCCCACGGCGGCGGCGGTGGCCGAAGCCTTCGCGCCCCGGATCGAGCTCGCCTCGGAGACGCGGATCGATTTCAAGTCCGCTTTGCAGGAGCTTTTGGCGCGGCGGGGAGCGCGCGTAACCTACGAGGTGGTCGCGGCGACCGGTCCCCCGCACCGACGAACCTTCGAGGTGGTCGCGATCGTCGAGGACGAGCAGGTCGGGACGGGGAAAGGGCGGAGCAAGAAGGCCGCCGAGCAGATCGCCGCGGAGGAGGCTTTGGCGCATCTTGGGGGTTAATCAGGCGATGATTGCGTCCGACTCGACCGGGAGCCTTCGGGTGATGCGAGGAGCGCGCGGATGTATCTGAGATCGATCTCGATGAAGGGGTTCAAGTCCTTCCCGGAGCGGACGGCCCTGGAGTTCTCGCCCGGCGTGAGCGTGATCGTCGGCCCCAACGGCTCCGGCAAGAGCAACATCACCGATGCGGTTCTCTGGGCCCTGGGCGAGCAGAGCCCGGGGGCGATCCGCGGCGCCTCGATGCAGGACGTGATCTCCGCCGGCGGCAAAGGCGTCGGCCAGCGCCGCGCCGCCGAGGTCGAGGTCGTGATCGACAACTCCGACGGTCGCGCGGCCACCGAGTTCTCCGAGATCGCCGTCGAGCGCCGCCTCGACCGCTCCGGCGACAGCGGCTACCGCCTGAATGGTGCCCGCTGCCGCCTCGCCGACGTCACCGACGTCCTCTCCGACACCAACCTCGGCCGCGAGATGCATTCGGTGATCAGCCAGGGCCGGGTCGAGACGATCGTCCACTCGAAGCCGAAAGAGCGGCGGCTGCTGATCGAGGAGGCAGCCGGGCTCGGCAAGCACCGCAAGCGCCGGCGCCGGGCCGAGCTGAAGCTGCGCTCGGCACGCGACAACCTCGACCGCGCCCTCGACGTCGAACGCGAGGCGCGGGCACGGTTGCGGCCGCTGAAGCGCCAGGCGCAGGCGGCGGAGCTGGGAGCGCGGATCGAGCGCGAGGAGCTGGGGCTGCGGGCGCAGCTCGTATCCGAGGAGCTGCGGTTCGGTGCAGACCGGGCGGCCGCAGCGGAACAGGCCGCGGCGAAAGCGCGTGGGGTCCGTGGGAAATTGGAGGAACGGCTGGCCGAGGTCAGCAAGCGCCGGCTCGCCGCTGAGGAGCGCTTCGCCGACCGCGACCGGGAGCGCACCCAGGCCTGGGGTCTGCTGACCAAGCTGCGGGGCGACCAGGAGCGGGTCGCGGTTCGGGTCGCCAACCTCTCCGGCCGCGAGGCCGAATTGGAGGGCGGGCTGGAGAACCTGCGCTCTGAGATGGGCCCGCTGACGCTTGACGTGGGGCCGGGCTCGTCCCCTGGCGACCGGGCGCGGAAGCTGGAGGAGGAGCTGGGGGAGATCGATGCTGGATTGCGGGCGGCGATGGACGGCCTCGGCGTTGCCCGTTCCCCCGACGCCGCCGAGACGGCCCGGGAGGCGGCGCTCGGCAACGTTCGCGACGGCGCCGAGCGAGCCACGCGCCACGCCAAGCGGGCCGAGGGCCTGCTCGGCGAGCGCCACCGCGAGCGGATGCGGGCACGGCTTGCCGCTGGCGAGGCGCTGCTCGACGACGTCCGCAGCGCCCTGAAGGCCACCGAAGCCGCCGGGGCCGCGATCCGGGCGCGGGTCGAGCTGATCGAGCAGAAGGTCGTCGGCGGCAAGGACGACGGCGACGAGATCGCCGAGGAGCTGCGCGCCTGCTCCCAGCAGGAGTTCGAGCTGCAGGCGCAGATGAAGGAGACCTCCGACGAGCTGACCCGGGCCGAGGTCGAGGCCGCCCACCTGGGCGACCGCCGGGCCGAGGCCGCCCGCGAGCTGGCGTCGATCGCCGAGCGCCTGGGCGAGGAGATCCCGCCCGCCGAGGAGGCACTGACCGACCAGGCGCGGGCGGAGATCGACAAGCGGCTGGAGCGGCTGGAGCGGCGCCGCGCGCAGATCGGGCCGGTCAACCCCCTGGCCCAGCAGGAGTACGACGAAGCGCGCGAGCACGTCGAGACGCTGCAGACCCAGCGCGAGGACATCGAGCGCTCGATGCGGGAGCTGGAGTCGCTGATCCGCGACGTCGACGCCGAGATCGAGCGTGCCTTCGAGGAGACCTTCGACGCGACCGCCAAGAACTTCGAGGAGATGGTCGAGCACCTCTTCCCGGGTGGCCGCGGGCGGCTGCGCCGGGTCAGCTTGCGTCCGGTGCGCGACGAGGAGCGGCCGGCGGGCGAGCAGGAGGCCCCGACCGACGCCGAGCCGGAGCCCGAGGAGGAGGAAGAAGAGCGCCAGGAGCTCGGGGTCGAGATCGAGGTCACCCCGGCCGGCAAGTCGACCCGCAAACTGCAGTTGCTCTCGGGCGGTGAGAAGTCGCTGGTCGCCCTCGCCTTCGTCTTCGCCGTCTTCCTCGCCCGGCCCTGCCCGTTCTACATCCTCGACGAGGTCGAGGCCGCCCTCGACGACGCCAACATCGACCGCTTCCTGCAGCTGATCCGCCGCTTCTCCGACCGCGCCCAGTTCGTCATCGTCACCCACCAGAAACGGACGATGGACGCCGCCGACGTCCTCTACGGGGTCAGCATGGGAGGCGACGGAGTCACCAAGGTGGTCTCCCGTCGTTTGCCGCGCGAAGTGGGCGAGGACGCAGGAAACGGAGACGAAGACGAGTCCCCGGGTCTCTCAGCCGTCGCCTAGAAACGGATGTCCTAGATGGCTCAGGAGTTCGAGCGAGAGTGCTTCTTCATCGCTCCTATCGGGGATGAGGACAGCGAGATAAGGAAGCGATCCAACGGGGTTCGGGATTGGTTGGTGAGGCCTGCTGCTGAAGCCGCCGACGATCTCGAAACCATCCGAGCTGACGATGTCGGCGAGCCTGGGCAAATCACGGTACAGGCAGTTCAGCATTGCTTGAAGGCCAAGGCTGCAGTGGCCGATCTGACGGGCGGCAATCCCAACGTCTACTACGAGCTCTCCGTGCGACACGGGGCCCAGTTGCCGGTGGTTCTGATTGCCGAGGAGGGCACCAAGCTTCCCTTCGACATCAGTCAGTCTCGCGTGATCTTCTTTGATCACACTGATCTGAACAGCGCTGGAAAAGCCAGGGAAGAGCTCGAGGTTCAAATAAGGGCCTCCCTCCAGAGTCCGCCGGACAATCCAATCTCAGATGGGATGAGATTGGCTCAGCTTCAAGCAGGGGATGTGGAGGAGCAGACTCTGGCTGTCGTCTTGGATCGGCTGCAGCGTCTCGCCGTATTGACGGAGCAAATCGATGAACGGCTCAGCCGGGCGGAGTCGCTAGCGATCAGAAGGCAGGCGCCGTTATATCTGCACCCTCCAGAGGAGCGCGATGAGTTTGGAAGCCGCCTCGTAAGCTGGGACGAATATCGAAAGCGAGTGAACGAAGAAGGTCCCAGTTCGAATCTAGCGGCAGACCTGAAGGCGGAAATCGAAGCTGAGCAGAGGCAAGAAAGACCGCCTGGACCTGGTGACTTGAAAGGCTAGGCGCCGTTCCGCCGACTTCACCTGATCCATACCGCTCCTTCCGCCGCTTGATCCTCCTGGTGCCCTGGTCGCGCAACCGTCCCTGCTGACGGAAGCGGCCGACGATCTTCGGCCCGCGGCTACCTTGGGTCGCGACGTCGAATTCAGCGTTCGCTGAATTTGCGCCTCTATGGGGGCCAAAATTCAGCGCTCGCTGAGTTTTCGCCTCGCCGGGTACCGTTCCGACATGACTACGAGCTGGCAGGAGGTCGTCGACCTCGGCACGCGCGGCCCTGCTGTGGTCGCGACTGCAGAGGAAGAGGCTCTCGAGCAGCGGCGGGGAGTCTTCCGGAAACTGCGGGAGAGCCTCTCGAAAAGCCGCCAGGCGCTGACCGAGGAGGTCTCGGCCAGTTTCTTCGACCGGATCGACGACGAGACCTGGGAGCTGCTGGAGGAGGCTTTGATCCTCGCCGACGTCGGCGCGCCGACCACGGCGGCAGTGGTGGAGAAGCTGGAGCACGAGGTGGAGTCGGGTGCGGTGCCGGCGGACGGGGTTGCCGTACGCGATCGATTGATCGAGATCCTCGCCGAGGTCGCCTCGACCGCTCGCGCCCCGATCGATCTCAGCGCCGAGCCGGCGGTCCTGATGATGGTCGGCGTCAACGGCACCGGCAAGACGACGACGATCGGCAAGATCGCCTGGCACCTGAGTAAAGAGATGGGACTGACCGTGGTGATGGCCGCCGCCGACACCTACCGTGCCGCCGCTGCCGAGCAGCTGGAAACCTGGGCCGAGCGCGCCGGCGCCGAGCTCGTCCGCGGCGAGGAGGGCTCCGACCCAGGCGCGGTCGCCTACGACGCGATCAACGCCGCCCGCGCCCGTGGCGCCGACGTCGTCATCGTCGACACCGCCGGCCGCCTCCACACCCAGGGCAACCTGATGGACGAGCTGGCGAAGGTGCGGCGGGTGATCCAGAAGCAGATCCCCGAGGCCCCGCACGAGACGCTGATCTCGATCGACGCCACCACCGGCCAGAACGGCCTGCGCCAGGCCAAGGTCTTTTCCGAAGCCGTCGACGTCGACGGCGTCGTCCTGACCAAGCTCGACGGCACCGCCCGCGGCGGCATCGCCCTGGCGATCGCCTCCGACCTCGGCATCCCGGTGAAGCTGATCGGCGTCGGCGAGACGCTCGAGGACCTGCGCCCCTTCGACCCGGACGATTACGCCAAAGCGCTACTGGCCGAGTGATTCCGGTCGAGTTGCCTCTTTGTCGCGCCTAGCGAGACAAACCGGCAACTCACTGGCGTAACCTGCTTCGACCATGTTCGACCAGCTCTCCGAACGCCTGCAGTCGACCCTTTCGGAGGTCCGCTCGCGCGGCAAGCTGACCGAGTCCGACGTCGACTCGGCGATGCGCGAGATCCGCCTTGCCCTGCTCGAGGCCGACGTCAACTTCAAAGTCGTCAAAGCCTTCACGAAGACGCTGAAGGAACGCTGCCTCGGCTCCGACGTCCTCGAGAGCCTCGACCCGGGCCAGCAGGTGGTGAAGATCGTCAACGAGGAGCTGGCCTCGCTGATGGGCGGCACCGGCTCGGAGCTGGCGATCGCCACGAGTGGCCCGACCGTGATCCTGATGGCCGGCCTGCAGGGCTCCGGTAAGACGACCGCCTGCGCCAAGCTCGCCCAGTTCTTCGGCAAGCAGGGCAAGGACGTGGCGCTTGCCGCCTGCGACGTCTACCGACCCGCCGCCGTCGAGCAGCTGGTGACGATGGGCAAGCGGGCCGGAGCGCACGTCTACGAGCGCGGCACCGACGCCGACCCGGTCGACATCGCCTCCTGGGCGCTCGACGAAGCGCGGGCCGAGCGCCGCGACGTGCTGATCGTCGACACCGCCGGCCGCCTCCACGTCGACCAGGACCTGATGGCCGAGCTGGCGAAGATCCGCAAGCAGACCCGCCCGCACGACGTCCTCCTCGTCGTCGACGCGATGACCGGCCAGGACGCCGTCGGGGTCGCCGAATCCTTCGCCGAGGTCGCCGAGTTCGACGGCGTCGTGATGACCAAGCTCGACGGCGACGCCCGCGGAGGCGCCGCCCTCTCGGTCAAAGCCGTCACCGGCAAGCCGATCCTCTTCGCCTCCACCGGCGAGAAGATCGAGGACTTCGACAAGTTCCACCCCGACCGGATGGCCCAGCGCATCCTCGGCATGGGCGACGTCCTCAGCCTGATCGAGAAAGCCGAGCAGGAGGTCGACGAGGACGAAGCCGAGGCGCTGCAGGAGAAAATGCGGCGCGACCAGTTCACCCTCGAAGACTTCCTCAAGCAGATGAAGCAGGTCCGCAAAATGGGCCCACTCAGCGGCCTGCTCGGGATGCTGCCGGGGATGGGGGCGATGAAGCAGCTGAAGAACGCCGACGTCGACGAGAAGGAGCTCGACCGCGTCGAGGCGATCATCCTTTCGATGACCCCGCAGGAGCGGGCGAACCCCGGGGTCATCAACGGTTCCCGCCGCAAACGGATCGCCCACGGCTCCGGCACCAAGGTGCAGCAGGTCAACCACCTGGTCAAGCAGTTCGACCAGATGCGGGTGCTGATGAAATCGATGGCAAACGGGCAGATGCCGACCCCGCAGCAGATGGCAAAGCTGCAGGGAGCTGGGCGCACGCAGCGCCCGAAGGCCCGTAGACGCTGAGAATCAGTCGGCGCGTCCTCCGCTCCGCGTCCGGGCGCGCCTATTCCTGTAACCTGCCGGGCCGCTATGGCAGTCCGAATCAGACTTAGACGCGTGGGTTCGAAGAAGAACCCGATCTGGCGCATCGTCGTCGCCGACAAACGCTCCCCGCGTGACGGCCGCACGATCGAGACGATCGGCCAGTACAACCCGCAGACCGAGCCCTCGACGATCAACATCGACGAGGAGCGCGCCCGTCACTGGCTCGAGCACGGCGCCCAGCCGTCGGAGACGGTCGCGACCCTCCTGCGCACCAAGGGCATCAAGGCCTCCGGCAGCTAGCCGGCCCCGGCGGATGACGGAGCTCCTCGAGTTTCTCGTCAAGGCCCTCGTCGAGGAGCCGGAGGCGGTCGTGGTCGAGGAGCTCGAAGAGGAAGGCGACCTCGTCTACGAGATCACCGTCGCCGAGGGCGACCTCGGCCGGGTGATCGGCAAAGGCGGCAGGATCGCCAACGCGATCCGGACGATCGCCAAGGCCGCCGCGGTGCGGATCGACCGGCGCGTCGTCGTCGACATCCTCGACTGACCGGGGTTCCGGCCCCATGAAGCTCGACGTCTTCACCCTCTTCCCGGAGGCATTCGACTGGTTCCAGTCGCAGCGCTCGGTGCAGAACGCGCTGCGCGAGGGCAACGAGTTCCACCTCTTCAACTACCGCGACTCGACTCCGCTGACCGCGGGGCAGGTTGACGACTCCCCCTACGGCGGCGGCGCCGGGATGGTGCTGCGGGTCGACGTCGTCGACGCGGCGCTGCGGGCCGCCTACGGCGAGGGGCCGCGGCCGAGGATCGTCCTCCTCTCGCCGACCGGGCCGCTGCTGAGCGACGAGATCGCCGACGAGCTGGTCGCCGAGCCGCACGTCGCTCTGCTCTGCGGGCGCTACGAGGGCTTCGACGACCGCGTCCACCAGCACCTCGCCGACGACGAGCTCTCGATCGGCCGCTACGTCCTCGCCGGCGGCGAGCTGCCGGCGATGGTCGCCGCCGACGTGATCATGCGCAAGCTGCCGGGCGCCCTTGGTCACGCCGACTCCGCCGCCGAGGAGTCCTTCAGCCAGGTGCTGGAGGGGATGCCCGAGTACCCGCACTTCACCCGCCCGCCCAGCTACCGCGGCTGGGACGTCCCCGACGTCCTCCTCTCCGGCGACCACGAGAAGGTGCGGCAGTGGCGGCTCGAGCAGAGCCGCCAACGTGGTGAGGATTTCCGGCAGAATCAGGGGTCCTGATGAGCAAGCTGCGCAGCGCCTTACTCCTCGTCCTCCTAGTTTCACTCGCGACCGCGACCGGCGTGGAGGCAAGGGTGGTCACCGTCGGCAGTCCGGCGTCGCCGACCACGGGGGGAGAAAACACCCAGCCCATCTTGTTCATCAATGCCGGCACGGGGACGGCCGGCGGTATCGCGACCTCGCCGATCACCGGCACGATCATCCGCTGGCGAGTCAACGGGTTCGAAGGTCCTTGGCGCCTGCGTGTTCTGTCGCCGAACGGAGGCCCCAGCTACACCGGCTCCGGAACGGGCACCGCCGAGAACGTGCCGGACAAAGGCCTCCACACCTACGGGACGGCCCTCCCGATCAAAGCCGGCCAGACGATCGGGATCGAGTCGACGGGGCAGGCCTGGTTCGGAGCCGTTCCTTCGCCCGGCGCCAGCTTTGCCGTATTTGCGCCCCCGCTTCCCGACGGGGCCACGGGGAACGCGATCGGCGTCTTCGAGAACCAGAGCTTCACCTTCAGTGCCGACGTGTTGCCACCGCCGGCGGTGACCACGATCCTGCCGGCATCCGGGTCCCTCGTCGGCGGGACCCCGGTGGCGATCGCCGGCAGCGACTTCACCGAGGTGAGGAGCGTCAGCTTCGGGGACGCGCCCGCCGCGAGCTTCACGGTGGTCAGTGAAGATCTGATCACGGCGATTGCGCCCGCGAGTGCGGCGATCGGCCCGGTCCCCGTCGCCGTCACCACGGTCGCGGGAACGGCGACCACGCCTCAAGCCTTCTCTTACGAAGGCTGCTCGGTCCCCCCGCTGAGGGGAAAGAAGCTGAAAGCGGCCAAGAAAGCGATCCGCAAGCGCGGCTGCCTGGTCGGGAAAGTCCGCAAGCGCAAAGGCGTTACGGCGAAAACCGGGAAAATCGTCAGGCAAAGGCCTAAACCCGGGCAGGTGCTGCCCCCGGGGGCCAAGGTCAACGTCAAGCTCGGCTAGGAGCCCTTTGGGCTACCATTCCGCGACCGCGCGGTTCCCGCACCTGGGTCCCGGCGGTTTTTTCTCGCAGTGAACTTCCTATGAGCTCCGTAATCGACAGCATCGAGCGCGCCCAGCTTCGGCAGGGGCTGCCCAACTTCGCGCCCGGAGACCGTGTCCGCGTCCACTTCCAGGTAATCGAGGGCAGTCGCAAGCGGACCCAGGTCTTCGAGGGCGTCGTCCTCAAGCGCCAGGGCTCCGGCGTGCGCGAGACCTTCACGGTGCGCAAGCAGTCCTTCGGCGTCGGTGTCGAGCGGACGTTCCCCCTGCACTCGCCGAAGATCGAGAAACTCGAGGTGGCGGCGCGCGGGGACGTGCGGCGGGCGAAGCTCTACTACCTGCGCGGTCGCATCGGCAAGGCCGCCCGCGTCGCCGAGCGGCGCTGGGGGATCGACGACGACGTCGTCGCGGCACCCGCAGCGGCCTCGGCCGAGAGCACCGCGGTGGACGCCGAGGGCGTCAGCCAGGAGGAGGTCGTGCCGGTCGAGTCCGACGAGGCCGCGGCTGAGCCGGAGGCCGATACCGGCAACGAGGGTGCCGAGCCCAAGCCCGAGGGCGAGGCGGAGCACGAGGTGGCGGCGGAGACGGACGCGGACGCGCCCGAGGCCGGGGAGACCGAGGACAAATCAGCGCCTGAGGATGCCGAGGACGAGGAGTCGGCAAAGGCCGACGACTCCGACGAGGACTCAGCGGCCTGAACCCCAAGGTCCCGAAGCCGAAGTCAAAAGGCGGCGGGCTTGTAGAGCTGGTCGTCATCGTCGCTCTTGCCCTGGGGCTGGCGCTGGCCATTCAGGCCTGGGTCGTCAAGCCGTACCAGATCCCTTCTGAATCGATGGAGCCGACCCTGGACGTCGGCCAGCGGGTCCTCGTCAACCGCTTCCTCTACCACTTCAAGGATCCGAAGATCGGCGACGTCGTCGTCTTCCATCCTCCCGCCGGCGCCGACGGCGGTCAGGAATGCGGGATCGTCCCCGAAAATGGGGAAGCGTGCCCGCAGCCGACCGAAGGACGGTCGGACCAGAACTTCATCAAGCGGATCGTGGCCGGCCCGGGCGACACGCTCTCGGTCAAAGAAGGGCACCCGGTCGTCAACGGCGTCGAGCAGAAAGACGAGCCGTTCACCAACCCCTGCGGCAGCGGTGGGCCGTGTGACCTCCCGAAGACGATCACGATCCCGGCCGACCATTACTTCATGATGGGCGACAACCGTGGGGCAAGTCAGGACAGCCGCTTCTGGGGACCTGTCCCCCGAGACTGGATCATCGGTGAGGCCTTTGCCACCTACTGGCCACCGAACCGCATCGGCGGGCTCTAAGAGCCCGAAGCCGAAGACCCACCAGCGCCGACTGGCGCGCAGTCGCCGCCTGTTCGCATTCGATCGCGGTTTGCAGAGCCGCTTCGTCGCGGGTGCCGACGAGGCCGGCCGTGGCTGCCTCGCCGGCCCGCTGGTGGCGGCTGCGGTGCTGATCGACTACGAACGCCTCTCGCACTCCGACCGGCGCGCCCTCAGCGGCCTGCACGACTCCAAGCAGATGACCGAGGAACGGCGGCTGGAGATGTATCCGTGCGTGCTGCGCGCGGCGGAGCGGGTCAGTGTCGTCGTCCGCTGCGCGGGGGGGATCGATCGCCGCGGTCTCCACGTGACCAACGTCGAAGCCCTCGGGCAGGCGCTGGAGCGGCTGGCGCCGGAGGAGGAGACGATCTGCCTGGTCGATGGATTCCGCTTGCCGAATTGCGCGGTCCCGCACCGGCGGGTGGTGAAGGGAGATGCCACCAGCGCGGCGATCGCCGCCGCCTCGGTGATCGCCAAGGTCACCCGCGACCGTTACATGCGCGAGGTCGCCCCTCAGCACCCGGGCTGGGGGTTCGACGAACACGTCGGCTACTCGACGCCGGAGCACCGGCAGGCGATCGAGGAAATCGGCATCTCGCCACTGCACCGGCGTTCGTTTCAGTCGGTTGCGTACTCCCAGCTCGAGCTGGGTTGACCCGGGTCAGAAAGCGCCCTTCACGTACTCGAACTCGAGCGGGCGCCCGGCGCGATCGAGGGTGACGCCGACGGCGTCGAACCGGATGTCCTCGTAGGGCGCCTGGTCGCGGCGTTCTGAGATCCAGGCGGTGGCGAGGCGGCGGATGCGGCGCTGCTTGCGGAAGTCGATCGAGAGGATCGGCTTCTCGGGACCGAAGCGCGTGTCGCTGCGGGCGCCCTTGACCTCGACGAAGACGAGCGTACGCCCGTCGCGGGCGACGATGTCGAGCTCGCCGTAGCGGGTGCGCGCATTGCGCTCGACGATCTCCCAGCCGGCGGCGGCGAGGCGGCGCGCCACCAGCTCCTCGGCGATCTCCCCGGTACGGCGTCTGGCGACGGTCATGGGTGGTCAAGGCGGCGGAAGTCACGAACTCTCCCCACCTCCGACCAAAAGATTTTGCGCTGTGCGCGTAACCGGTCGGTTGACGCCGCCTAGCGTCCCCGTCGTGCTCGCCACCGCCCGCACCTTCACCCTCGACGGCATCTCCGCCCGCCCCGTGCGGGTCGAGGTCGACGTCCACCGGGGCCTGCCGAACTTCACGATCGTCGGCCTTCCCGACACCGCCGTGAGGGAGGCGCGGGAGCGGGTGCGGGCGGCGCTGGTCAACTGCGGCTTCGAGTTCCCGCTGCGGCGGATCGTCGTCAACCTGGCGCCGGCGAGCCTGCGCAAGGCCGGGCCCGGGATGGACCTGGCGATCGCCGCGGCGCTGCTCAGCGCCTCCGGGCAGCTGGAGTGGGAGGGGCTGGCGCGAGTGGCGCTGGTGGGGGAGCTGGCGCTCGACGGCTCGACCCGATCGGTGCAGGGGGCGCTGGCGATGGCCGAGTCGGCGCGGGAGGAAGGGGCGGCGGCGATCCTGCTGCCGGCCGAGAACGGGCCTGAGGCGGCCCTGGCCGATGGGATCGGCGTGGTGGCGGTCGATTCGCTGGAGCGGCTTCCGGCGTTGGTGACGGGGGAGTGGGACCCGCCGCGCCCACGGCCCCTGCCGCTGGAGCGGGAGGCTGTGTCGACGGCGCCCGATCTAGCCGATCTGCGCGGCCAGCCGCATCTGCGCCACGCGCTCGAGGTCGCCGCCGCCGGTGGGCACAGCCTGCTGATGATCGGTCCTCCGGGGGCCGGCAAGTCGCTGGCGGCGAGCCGGCTGCCCTCGATCCTGGCGCCGCTGGCACCGGCCGAGGCGCTGGAAGTGGCGCGGGTCGCCAGCGCCTGCGGTCGTCTGGAGTCGGCGCTGACCGGCGGGCGGCCATTTCGTGCGCCCCACCACACGATCAGCGCCGCGGGATTGATCGGTGGAGGTACGCCGCCGCGGCCGGGAGAGGTGACGCTGGCCCATCGGGGCGTTCTTTTCCTGGACGAGCTCTGCGAGTTCAGGCGCGACGCGCTGGAGGCGCTGAGGGCGCCTCTGGAGGCCGGAGAGGTGTCGATCGCCCGCGCCGGTGGGCAGCGCAGCCTCCCTTGCCGGTTCATGCTCGTCGCCGCCGCGAATCCATGTCCTTGCGGCAGGGGAGACGCAGACCCCGACTGCACCTGCGCCCCTTATGACGTTCAGCGCTACCAAAGCAAGCTGAGCGGCGCCCTCGCCGACCGCATCGACATCCTCGCCGCGGTTCGACAGCCCAGCCCGGCTGAGATCGGCGGACCACCGGGGGAGTCCTCGGCGGCCGCGCAGGACCGGGTCTGCGCGGCGCGCGAGCGTCAGGAACGGCGTCTGGGAGAGGGGCGCTGCAACGCGGAGATGACGCCGGCGGAGGCACGGGCGTGCCCCCTCGGGGCGGAGGCGGCGGCGCTGCTGGCCGACCTCTACGCGCGCCAACGGCTCAGCGGCCGGGCTCACGACCGGGCGCTGCGCCTGGCACAGACGCTTGCCGACCTCGCGCAGGTGGCCGAGATCGGCGAGGAGCAGATGGCACAGGCTCTGCAACTGCGGAGGCGTGACAATGGCTGAGCCGCGCGCCTGCCTCGAGTGCCTGCGCCGGTCCTGGTTGCTGGCGGCCCTGGGCCCGTACGTGGAGAAGGTCGCGACCGGGGAGGTCGGCTCGCGTTCGCCGGAGCTCCTGCGCCTCTCGAATGAGGACCTGGTCGAGGTCGCCGCTCCCAAGGTGGCGCAGCAATTGCTGGCGCGGGTCGCCGCGCTGCCCGAGGAGAAGATCTACGAAGAGCTGGCACTGGCCAAGTGCTGGGCCTGCTGCTGCCACGACGAGCTGTACCCGACGTCGCTGCGGGACGCGGCCGATGCTCCCTGGGCGTTGATCGGCCGCGGCAGTCCAGAGTTGCTCGACGGCCTGGAGACGTTTGAGGTGGTGACGATCGTCGGCGCCCGGCGCGCCACCTCCTACGGCCGCGAGATCGCCCGCGAGCTGGGCAGGGAGCTCGCCGCCGCGGGAATGACGGTGGTCAGCGGCCTCGCCTTCGGGATAGACGGATGCGCCCACAGGGGCGCCATCGACGCCGGCCGGACGATCGCCGTCCTCGGCTGCGGCCCCGACGTCGCCTATCCCGCCTCGCATCGCTCCCTCTGGCGGCGAATCTGCGAGAGCGGCCTGGTGATCTCCGAGTTCCCGCCCGGGGCCCGGCCCTGGCGCTGGACCTTCCCCGCCCGCAACCGGATCATGGCGGCCCTGGGCGGGATGACCGTGGTCGTCGAGGCCGCCACCCGCTCCGGCTCGCTGATCACGATGGACCTCGCCGCCGACCTCGGCCGCGACCTCGGCGCCGTTCCCGGTCCGGTCACCTCCCGCGCCTCAGCCGGCCCCAACGCCCTCCTCGCCGCCGGCGCCCACGTCATCCGCGATGCCCAGGACGTCCTCGACGCGATGCTCGGTCCCGGTTGCCGCAAGCTCGAGCGCAGCGGGCCCAGTCTCGACTCTGACTTGGAAGCGGTGTTAGCCGCCGTCGAAGCGGGGGAGGCCACGTGCGACGGCGTTGCGGCGGCGATCGGTATCTCAGGGGCTAGCGCCGCCGCGGCCCTTGCCCGCCTCGAACTGCTCGGCTATCTCAGGTGTTCAGCCGTTGGGAGCTACAGTCGCACTGCTCTTACCGGTGACTGACGCCTGGTCTAGTGATCCCCATTCGCTTCGGCGCGGCGGGCGGCTGCGACATCGGCCTTCATAGCATCGATCAGGCTCAGTTCGGTGGCGTTCCACTCCTCCACGCATTGCTGGAAGGCTCCCTCCAGCCGTTCAAAGAGATGCTCTGAGCCTTCTTCGGTGGCAACGATTGAAAATCGAGTAACCACGGCAACCATCTTGTTCATCGCGTGCACCACCTCGTCACTACCAATGAAGGCGATATTGGTGTGCGCGCTCCCGAACTCGGCCACCGTCTCAGCGTAGGACTCTTCCGTCGGTGGCCCGAACATCCCATGTGCGAGCTGTCGCAGCTTCTCGATTTGCACGAGCGTTTCGCGGTATGCCGCCTGTCGCTCCTTGCGATGCTCCTCGGCATGCGTCTCGCGCAGCCGATCCATCTCAGTCTCGACGCCTTTGAGCTGTACGCGCGTACCCTGCCTCGCCGCCAAATAACTGAGGAGTCCGCTTCCCAAGGTGCCGCCGACGGCAATCAGGGCTACTGCCACGGTGTCTGACATATCTAGAGGGTGGTTTCGGAGTCGGACGGAGCAGTTGTGCCAGGAGGTTCTAATCTCGTCCGGTGCGTATCCCCGCCGTCCTCTCTATCGCCGGCTCCGACTCCGGCGGCGGTGCCGGCATCCAGGCCGACCTGAAGGCTTTCGCGCGGGTTGGGGTGCACGGGATGACGGCGATCACGGCGATCACGGCTCAGAACACGGTGGGGGTGGAGGCGGTGGAGGCGATCTCGCCGCGGATAGTCGTCGCGCAGGTGCGGGCGGTTGCCGAGGACATCGGCGTCGACGCGGTGAAGATCGGGATGCTGGGGACGGCGGAGACGGTCGAGGCCGTGATCGAGGCACTCGGGTACGTAGGCGACGCGCCCGTGGTCATCGACCCGGTGATGATCGCCGAGAGCGGCGCGCAGCTGCTCGACGAGGGGGCGCGGGGGGCTCTGGCGGAGAAGCTCCTGCCGCTGACGGCGGTGGCCACTCCCAACATTCCCGAGGCGCGGGCGCTGACGGGACTGGGGGAGGAGGCGGGTCAAGAGGAGCTGGCGCGGGCGCTGGTCGCGATGGGACCCGGCGCTGCCGTGGTCACCGGGGGTCACAGCGAGGCGCTCGTCGACGTCTTCTATGACGGAAGCGAGGTCGTGGATATCCCAGGAGAACGGCACCCCGATGGTGCTGCGCACGGCTCCGGTTGCACGCACTCCTCCGCGCTTGCCGCCTTCCTCGCGTTGGGGCGCAGTCCGCTTGCAGCGGCGGAAGAGGCGCGGGCGGTCACCTCCGAAGCCGTGCGGGACGGCCATCGCGGGATCGGTGCCGGCCCCGGTCCCGTCGACGTCTTTGGTCTCGGCTGAGCATTTCCGTTCTCCCGAATCCCCAAATGCGGCAATCGCGGCTCTCCTTCCCTCAGTAGATTTGCCCCATGAGCACGAACGGCCACACCGCGACCAAGCTTCCCCGTCCACGTTCCGCGACCGTCTTCGACGGGCCCGACCGCGCCCACTCGCGCGCCTACATGAAGGGGATCGGTTTCAGCGACGAGGACCTCAGCAAGCCGACGATCGGTATTGCCAACACCTGGACCGAGGCGATGCCCTGCAACTTCCACCTCCGCGGGCTGGCCGAGCACGTGAAAGCTGGCGTCCGTGCTGCCGGCGGCACGCCGATGGAGTTCAACACCGTCGCCGTCTCCGACGGGGTGACGATGGGCACCCAGGGGATGAAGGCCTCGCTGGTCAGCCGCGAGGTGATCGCCGACTCGATCGAGCTGATGGCCCGCGGCTACCAGTTCGACGCGATCGTCGCCCTCTGCGCCTGCGACAAGACGATCCCGGGCTGCGCGATGGCGCTGGCGCGGCTCGACGTACCGTCTGTCCTGCTCTACGGCGGCTCGATCGCACCCGGTCACTGGCACGGCCGCGACGTCACCATCCTCGACATCTTCGAGGCGATCGGCGCCCACAACGCCGGCGACATGAGCGACGAGGAACTGAAGGAGCTCGAGGGCGTGGCCAGCCCCGGCGCCGGTGCCTGCGGCGGCCAGTTCACCGCCAATACGATGGCCTGCGCCTTCGAGGCGCTGGGGATCAGCGCCGGCGGCTCGGCGATGGTCCCGGCTGAAGACGACGACAAGCAGACGGTGGCGGAGAAGATCGGCGAGCTGGTGATCAACGTCCTCGTCGAGGACCTGCGGCCGAGCAGGATCATCACCCGCGAGTCGCTGGAGAACGCGATCGCTTGCGTCTGCGCTTCGGGCGGTTCGACCAACGGCGTCCTCCACCTGATCGCCCTCGCCCATGAGCTCGGGATCGAGCTGACGCTCGACGACTTCGAGCGGATCTCCCGCCAGACGCCCCTCTTCGCCGACCTCAAGCCCGGCGGCCGCTTCATCGCCACCGACCTCTACGCGGCCGGCGGCGTGCCGGTGATCCTCAAGCGGCTCGCCAAAGCCGGGCTCCTGCACGGCGAGGCGATCACCGTCACCGGCAAGACGATCGGCGAGGAAGCCGCCGCCGCGACCGAGGCGCCCGGCCAGGAGGTCGTGCGCTCGGTCGAGGATCCGGTCAAGGCCGAAGGCGGTCTGGCCATCCTGCGCGGCAACCTGGCGCCGGAGGGCTCCGTGGTCAAGGTCGCCGGCACCGAGCGCCGTCAGCAGACCGGCCCGGCCCGCGTCTTCGAGTCAGAAGAGGAATGCTTCCGCGCCGTCAAGGACCAGCAGATCAACCCCGGGGACATCGTCGTCATCCGCAACGAGGGCCCGGTCGGCGGCCCGGGGATGCGGGAGATGCTGCAGGTGACCGCGGCGATCGTCGGCGAGGGCCTGGGCGAGACCGTCGCGATGGTCACCGACGGCCGCTTCTCCGGCGCCACCCGCGGGCTGATGATCGGCCACGTAGTCCCCGAGGCCGCCAAGGGCGGTCCGATCGCCGCGATCCGCGAGGGGGACGAGATCACGGTCGACATCGACGACCGCAGTCTCAGCGTCGCCCTCTCCGACGAGGAGATCGCCAAGCGCGTCGCCGAGTACGAGTCGCCGAAGCCGCTCTACGACCGCGGCGTGATGGCCAAGTACGCAGCGACGGTCTCCTCGGCCTCCCAGGGCGCCGTCACCTAGAACGCGCGGTAGTCGTTAACCGACGACTATGTCGTCCTGTTTCGAACGGAGCGGCCGCGAGGACTCGATGAATTCTTCGAGCAGCGGGTTGAAGCGGGCGGGCCGCTCGAGCATCGGCAGGTGGCCGGTGCGCTCGAAGATCTCCAGGCGGGACTTCGGGATCAGTCGGTGGTACCCGAGCGCCGCTTCGACGGGAACGACCCGGTCGTTGAGGCCCCAGACGACGAGGGTCGGGATCTCGATCTCGGTCAGTCGCTGGCGGGTGTCGTAGCCCCAGATCGCCGTCAGCGCCTCGGAGAACGCGGGGGCCTGCAGTCCCGGCCGCACCTGCTCTGAGAGCAGCTCCGGCCGCAGCTTGTTGGGATTGCGAAAGAGCTGGCCGAAGGCGAACTTGCGACCGCGGGGACGGGTCATGTAGGCACGCCGGTCACCGCTGAGGAAAGGCGTTGCTGCCTTGACGATGCGAGTCGCGGCGTCGAGGGGCCGCCCCTGCCACTCGGCGAAGCTGATCCCGGCGGCGGAGATCAGCACCAGCCGGTCGAAGCGCTCCGGCTCCTCGACCACGGCCTCGGTCGCGATGAAGCCGCCCATCGAGTTGCCGACCAACGCCGCCACGCGGTCGATCCCCAGGCGCTCGCAGAAGTCGTGGATCAGCCGTCCGTAGTTGCCCATCGAGACGTCCCAGGAGGGCATCGGGCTGTCGCCGAACCCGGGGAGATCGATCGCGATCGCGCGATTGTTGCGCCCGAAGTAGGGGAGGTTCTCGAGCCAGTTGCGCCAGCAGCCGGCGATGCCGTGGACGAAGATGATCGGCTCGCCCTCGCCGATTTCCACGTAGTTGACCGCCTCGGCCCCGGGCAGGTCCACCTGGTGCAGGTGCTGGCGCCAGTCGATCCGCAGCCACTCCGGATGCGGGTCGGGGTTGCCGTAGTCGCTGCCCGGGAAGCCGGGGACATCCTGCGTGTCAGGCATAGCCCATCCTTTCCAGCACCGGGATCTCGCGGATCTGCGGCGGTTGCAGGTGGTCCCAGAGGATTCCCCGCGGGCGGTCGTACTGGCGGTCGATCTCGATCACCGCGCGGGGGGTGGCGATCAGGTCGCAGGGCAGGTCGTGGTCGGTGACCATCAGGTGCTGGCGGAGGATCTGGATCGGGTGGACGGTGGTGGCGACGGTGGTGTGGTTGTCGATCTTGCCGGCGTGGGTGAGGATCCCGTACTCGAGGTCGTGGTAGCCGCCGCCTTTGCCGACCCGGGCGCCACTCAGGTTGACCGCGACGGAGCCGCAGAGGATCAGGTCGATCTCCGGCAGCTCGTCCAGCGCCACCACCCGTCCGTGCTTGAGCGCGCCCTTGATCGTCGCCGCCTCCTTTACCGCCGCTTTTGACAGTCGCTTCGGCTCCAGTACCCGGAACGGGTGGGGGTCGCGTAGGCGGGGCACGGCCATGATCATCGTCTTGCCCTCTTCGAGGGCGATCCGCCGGGCGTGCGTCTGCGGCGAGTCGGGGTTCGCCTTGATCACCCGGGTGCGCTTCCAGAGCCGATGGGCGGCGAGCTTCTCGGCGGCCATCTTCGCTCCGGCGAAGTTGGGGATGCGGCCCTCGGCGCCGGGAAAGCGGGAAACGCCCTCGCGTTCCATCGCCGCCCAGACCTCCTCTCGGACTTCGTCCTTGGTGCGCACCCCGCGAAAGATATCCGCCATCGCTGCCGATAAGACAGGGCACACGCGAAATTGCAGGGAACGGGGCGCTCCTGACCGAACAAGGCGTATGCCTAGACTTTCAATGACCGGCAAAGAACGACTCGAGGGTTAGCACCAACCAGATGGGAACCAAGACTTCGATTGCGGCACTGATCGCCGCCCTGCTGCTGGTGCTCGTCGTCGGCGGCGCCTACGCCTACGACAGCTCACAGAAGGACCAGATCGCCGAGGGAGTGACGATCGGCGGCGTCGATGTCGGCGGGCTGAACGAGGAAGAAGCAACCGCCCTCGTCCGTCGCAAGCTGCTGGCGCCGCTGCAGGGCTCGCTTCGCGTCACCTTTCGCAAGCGCAGCTGGGAGCTGCCGGGGGAGAAGCTGAAAATCCGCGCCAACGTCGACGCGGCCGTCGCCGAGGCGGTCGAAGACAGCCAGGAGGGCGGCCTCCCGGGCCGGCTCGTCCGTTACGTCAGCGGCGGCGAAGTCGACGAAAGCATCAAACCCGGCGTCACCTACTTCGAGCCGGCGATCAACCGCTTCGTGCGCAGGATCGCCGAGGACGTAAACCGCGAACCGCAGAACGCCGGCGTCGAACCGAGCGGCGCGGAACTCATCGTCGTCGCCGGCAAGGACGGCCTGAAACTGCGCGACAACCTGCTGGAGAAGGACCTGAAGGCGGCGGTGCTGAACGCCAATGCGCCGGACGCGATCGTCGCCCATGCCCACTCGGTCGCGCCGGAAGTCACCAAAGGCGAGGTCGCGGCCGAGTACCCGACCTACCTGACGCTGGACCGCTCCACCTTCACCCTGCGCCTCTGGAAGAACCTGAAGCTGGCCAAGACCTACACGGTGGCCGTCGGCGCGGAAGGCTTCGCGACGCCGGAAGGGCTCTACCAGATCGAAGCCATGGAAGAAAACCCCGTCTGGAACGTGCCGGAATCCGATTGGGCCGGTTCGCTGGCCGGGCAGACGATCCCGCCGGGGCCCGAAAACCCGATCAAGGCTCGCTGGATGGCGATCTACGAAGGCGCCGGCATCCACGGCACCGAAGAAACCTCCTCGCTCGGCACCGCCGCCTCCCACGGCTGCGTGCGGATGGCGATCCCCGACGTGGAAGAGCTGTACGACGAAGTGGAAGTCGGCACCCCGATCTACCTGGGTTAGTCCTCGCGGAGAGGACGCAGCCCGATCGGGGCGAATGAAGCCTCGATGAACTGGGACGCGGCGCTTGCCGCATACGATCGCGACCTGCAGGCCCGCGGCTCCGCCGAGCGCACGCGCCGCGCCTACGGGATCGACCTCGGCGGCTTCGGCGAGTGGGCGGGGGAGCAGGGGCTCAGTCCCGCCGACGTCCGCCACCGCGACGTGCGCCGCTACGGCGCCGGGCTCTCGAGCGCCGGCGCTGCCCCCGCGACCGTGGCGCGCAAGCTGGCGGCGATCCGGGGCCTGTACGGGTATCTGGTTCGCACCGAGCGAGTCGGCGCCAACCCGGCCGAGCTCGTCTCCAGTCCGAAGCGGTCCGAGAAGCTGCCGCACGTCCTCACCACCGAGCAGATGCGCTCCCTGCTGGAGCGCATCCCCGCCCATACCCCGCTGGAGCTGCGCGACCGGGCGATGCTCGAGCTCGCCTACTCCTGCGGCCTGCGCTGCGAGGAGATCGTCAACCTCGACGAGGGCGCGCTGGATTTCGAGACCGAGCAGCTCCGGGTCATGGGCAAGGGCTCCAAGGAGCGGCTGCTGCCGGTGGGGGAGCCCGCGCAGCGGGCACTGCGGCGTTATCTCGACAAGGGTCGGCGCGCTCTCGCCGTCGATCCGCGCGAGCGCGCCCTCTTCCTCTCCAAGAGCGGCCGCCGCCTCTCCAACTCCGACATCACCCGCCGCCTCGGCCTCTGGACCCGGGAAGCCGCGCTCGCCGCCGGGGTCTCTCCCCATTCACTTAGACATTCCTTCGCAACGCATTTGCTCGAGGGAGGCGCGGACCTGCGTACGATTCAGGAGCTACTAGGTCATGCGTCGATCTCGACCACCCAGGTCTACACCCGGGTGGATGCAGCGAGACTGCGTGACACCTACGCTGCAAGCCACCCCCGCGCATGAGACAAACCCCTGCAAACAACCGTAGTATCGGCTGATGGAAACGGGCGTGAAAGAGGTCGAGCTCCGCGACTTGTGGCGCCGCTACAAGGACGACGGCGACGGTTCCGCCCGCGAGCGCCTGGTCGTCGCCTACTCGCCGATGGTCAAGTTCGTTGCCGGCCGGCTCGGCGCGGGGCTCCCTTCGCACGTCGAAGACGCCGACCTGATCTCCTACGGCCTCGTCGGCCTGATCGGGGCGATCGAGCGGTTCGAGCCCGAACGGGGGATCAAGTTCGAGACCTTCGCGATGACCCGCATCCGCGGGGCGATCATCGACGAACTGCGCTCGCTCGACTGGGTGCCGCGCTCGGTCCGCTCGCGCGCGCGGGAAATCGAAGCCGCCCAGGCCAAGCTCGAGCACGAGCTGCAGCGGGCCCCGAGCGAGGCCGAGCTCGCCTCGAAGCTGAACATGACCGAGGAAGAACTGCAGGGGGCGCTGCTGGAGATCGCCAACTCCTCGGTCTACGCGCTGGACGAGCTTTGGACCGTCTCGGACTCCTCCGGCGATCAGGTCTCCCTGCTCGACACGATCGCCGACGACGGGGCGGCCGACCCGCAGGAGGCGCTCGCCACCAACGAGGTCAAGGACCGTCTCACCGAGGCGATCGGCTCGCTGCCCGAGCGCGAGCAGCTCGTCGTCGCCCTCTACTACTACGAGAACCTCACCCTGCGTGAGATCGGCGAGGTTCTGGGGGTGACCGAGTCGCGCGTCTCCCAGCTGCACACCAAGGCGGTGATGCGGCTGAAATCGCACCTTCAGCAGGGCTGATCCGGCAGGGGAAGATGGCCCCCGCGGTACCTTGGGGCCAGATGCGCCTCCGCAGCCTTCTCCACCCCGAGCCGGCCTTCGACCCCGCCGCCGCCAGCCCCTTCGAACGCGCGGTCTTCTGCTTCAACGCCAGTGAGGCGGGTCGCACCGTCGCCCGTCTCGCCAGCATCCTCGGGAGACCTTCGGTGTCCGTCGGCACCGCCGCTGGAGCGCCAGGCGTGGTCAGGGTGACCGTCGCCTGGGAGCTCTCCTGGTACCAGTGGGGGGTGGACGTCGGCGACCGGATCCGCCCCGTCTTCGAGATCGCCAAAGGCGGCGAGATCGACCAGCTCGACTACGCGGCCCGGCAGTGGAACGCGAGGGTCGCCAAGGACGGCAAGCTCCGCCTCAGCGGCTAGCCTCCCGGTAATGAGCCGGCTCACCATCAACGTCGACGGCGGCGCTCGCGGCAACCCCGGCCCGGCGGCGATCGGCGTCGTCGTCCGCGACGGCAGCGGTGAGGTCCTCGAGGAGCTGGGGGAGAGGATCGGCGAGGCGACCAACAACGTCGCCGAGTACAAGGCGCTGCTGCGGGGAATCGAGCTGGCCGCCGAGCAGGGGGGGACCGAGCTGGAGCTGATCGGGGACTCGGAGCTGGTGGTGCGGCAGGTCGAAGGGAAGTACAAGGTCAAAAACGCCGGGATCAAACCTCTCCACGCCGAGGTCAAGAAGGCCCTGGGGGGCTTCGACTCCTGGTCGATCCGCCACGTCCGCCGGGCCGAGAACGCCGACGCCGACCGCCTGGTCAACGCGGCCCTGGACGGGGTCCTCGATGGCTGAGCGGGCGCCCGAGCCGATCGACCCCGGCGTCGACGTCGGCCACGTCCACCTCAAGGTCGCCGACGTCGACCGCGCCCTCGACTTCTACTGCGGGATCCTGGGCTTCGAGCTGATGCAGCGCTGGGGCGCCGATGCGGCCTTCGTCTCCGCCGGCGGCTACCACCACCACATCGGCCTCAACTCCTGGCACTCGAAAGGCGGCTCGCCGCCTCCGCCCGGCGCCACCGGCCTCTTCCACACCGCGATCCGCTACCCGACCCGCCGTGCCCTCGCCGACGCGCTGCGGCGGCTGAGCGAGGCCGGCTGGCCGCTGGAGGACGCCTCCGACCACGGTGTCAGCGAGGCACTCTACCTCTCCGACCCCGATCGCAACGGGGTCGAGCTCTACTGGGACCGGCCGCGGGACCAGTGGCCGCGGCCGCCCGAGGGAGAGGGCGTCCAGATGGGCACCGCCCCGCTCGACCTCGACGACCTGATCCTCGAGTTGCGCGACTAGGAACGGCTGCTTGCGGGGTTTTCAGGCCCCGACGCAAGGGCAGGGAGGAGCGTGATCAGGGCAGCCGTGGCCAGGGAAACGACGGCGCCAATCTTGGTTCGCTTCACGCTCCTCCGCTGCCTCCCGCGTCGGTGGGGGATGGATCGATGTGGGAACGAGGAGAGACTACCCAATATTGGGTACCACAAACAACCCCTTTAGAAAACGCGCTGGAACAGATAGATGGCAAGCAGCACGAGAATGACGATGATCAGGATCGTGACGATGTCCATTTGCTTCTCTCCTCCGTGTCGGGGAAACCAGTCGGCCCCGTCCATCCCCCGCGGAGCCGAAGGTCAAACTTCCTGATTCGGAAGTGGGCGACCCGCTGCACCCTGGAGGAATCGAGGTCCTACGCGGTCGCCGTCCTCCAGCCGCGGGCGACCCTATTGTTCCGCGCCCTTGTACGACGCTTCTCAGAACCGGACCGGCCGCGGGGGGCCCGCTCGCTCGCTTCCGGACTGGCCCGACTCCCGGCCCCTCCGCTCCTGGCAGGAGGAGGCGACCGAGGCGGTGCGGGAGCATTCGGCCACCAGCTTCCTGGCCTCAGCCACGCCAGCGGCCGGCAAGACCACCTTCGGCCTTCACATCGCCCACCGGATGCTCAGCGCCGGCTTCGTCTCGCGCGTCGTCGTCGCCGGCCCGACCACCCACATCTGCCGCCAGTGGGCGGCCGACGCGGGCCGCTACGGCATCGACCTCGAGCCAAACCGGCCGAACTCCGACGGCCCCGAGTCGACCGACTTCCACGGCGTCGCGGTCACCTACCAGACGATCGCGGCCGGACCCGAGATCCACCGGCAGGCGGCGTCTCGCCGATCCACCCTCCTGATCGCCGACGAGCCGCACCACATGGGCGACCAGGCCGCCTGGGGCCTGCAGGCCCGCAAGGCCTTCGACGGCGCCCGCTTCCGCCTGCTCCTCTCGGGTACGCCCTTCCGCTCCGACAATTCGGCGATCCCCTGGGTGACCTACGACGACGACGGCCTCAGCCGGGCCGACTACGCCTACGGCTATCCGCAGGCGCTGGTCGACCGGGTCTGCCGCCCGATCACCTTCCTGCCCTACGACGGCGAGATGGAATGGGTCTCGGACGGTCGCCTGCGCAGCGCCGACTTCGACCTCGTCCTGCCGGCGGCGGAGTCAGCCCGGCGCCTGCGGACGGCGCTCAGCCCGGATGGCGAGTGGATGGGGGAGGTGCTGCGCGACGCCGATGCCAGGCTGAGCGAGGTGCGCGCCGACGGTCACCCCGACGCGGGCGGGCTGGTCATCGCCTCCGATCAGGACCACGCGCGGGCGATCGCGGAGCGACTGGGATCGATCTCGGGCCAGCGACCCGAGCTGGTGATGAGCGACGAGCCGGGGGCAAGTCGGCGGATCGCCGATTTCGCCGCCTCCGATCGCCGCTGGCTGGTTTCGGTGCTGATGGTCTCCGAGGGCGTCGACATCCCCCGCCTGCGCGTCGGCGTCTACGCGACGGCGGCCCGGACCGAGCTCTTCTTCCGCCAGGTGGTCGGCCGCTTCATCCGCGCTACCCCTAGGCCGCGCCGCCAGATGAGCTACCTGCTGATGCCGGCCGACTCGCGGCTGAAAGCGCTCGCCCGCGAGATCGAGCTGGAGCGCCGTCACGCCCTGGACCTCTCGCCGCTCGGCGAGGAGGAGGACGAGGAGGTGGACGACTCCGAGCCCGAGCGGGGCAAGCCGGGAGAAGGCTTTGCCGCCCTCAGCTCGGGCGACGCCGAGCTCGACGAGGCGATCATGAGCGAGACCGCGCTGCAGCTTTTCCCAACCGACGACCCGAAGCCGGTGGCGAAGAAAGCAGCCGCCATCGCCACTCCCGAGGACCGCGAGCCCGAGCGCGAGTCGGCCTACGCGACCCGGGAGCGGCTGCGCGGCGAGCGCAGCCGTCTGGTCGGCGACGTCGCCCGCCGCACCGGCAAGTCCCACCGAGAGATCCAGGCCCGCATCAACCGCGCCACCCGCGCCCGCTCGGTCGCCAGCGCCACCATCGACCAGCTCGAGCGCGGCAACGCGATGCTGCGCCGCGAGCTCTGGCGCTGAGGGCCCCCCTTGCCTGACGCTTGAGCGGACACCACCGGGGTACCTCTGTAGCCATGGTTCGAATCGCGCTGGTCATCGCCTACCTGATCGGCATGGTCGTCGCCGTCTTTGCGATGAACGAAGACCCCGGGGGGTCATGGGGTGAGATCTGCCTGGTCATATCGGTGCTCTTGGGCCTTGGGACCGGGGACTATCGTCTCGCGACCCTTTCGCTCCTGGCGATCCCGCTGACGATCCCGTTCGGACTGCCTGCCGACGAAACGGGCGATCCGGTTCTCCCCCTCTGGGTCGGTGGGGTGATGTTCGCCGCGGTCTCGGCCCTGGTGATCCTGCTTGGGGCCTTCATAAGGTGGGTCATCGACTATCGCCTGCAGCGCCGGCGCACCCTTCGCGGCTCCAGCGTCAGCTAGGTCCCCTTCAAATAGAAAGCCCCGCCGAAGCGAGGCTTCCGTGCAAGGGATCACCAGCTCAATCATCAAGGGCGATGGAAAATCGAGTGAGTGCCAATGCGACGCCAGATGATGTGCGGCTGCCCGGATTGGACCTCGTCGCCGTACTGGAAGGTCGCACGGCCGTCGTAGGCCCAGGTCATCTCCCAGATGCCAGGGTGGCCTTGGACCCGCTTGACGCGGAGCCTTGGGTGGAAGCCCTGTTTGTCTTCGGCGAGGTTGGCGATGAACTGAGCTACCGCATCGCGAAATTCCCGCTGTTGTTTTGGGCTTAGCTGATCCCAGTCGCGCCAGAACGACGCGAGAACTTCACGCGTCGGCATCGAGCGGCTTCGTGCGCTCGTCTAGCTCCGCTAGAAAATCCTCGTCTCTCTCGAAACGAGTTACCCGCCCGGAGGCGAGGTCTTTGTCGGCTTCCCGCTCGCGCTGCTGCCACTCACGCGTCCAGAACCAGGCCTGGTCGGGGTCGATTCGGCCGTCCGTCACCTCGCGAAGCAGAATGGCTGCGCCATCGACCGCCTTGTCCGGAAGGCGATCCACGAGTTCGTGAAGATCGGCCCTAGTCATATAAGCGGCTGAAGGGATTCGAACCCTCGACCTTCTGCATGGCAAGCGGCCGAGCAGAAGGCCACCGATGGCCGCGGCTCCCGCATCGTAGCGCCGTTTCGGGCGGGTCGGGGCAGTCGGCGGGGGCCGGGGCGATTCCGGTCGATTCGGCCTGTTTAGGACGCTATCGGGCAGACGGGCGCGGATTCTGCCCGGTAGCCGCCCCGCCTGGTCACCCCCGCGGCAGGCCGACGTGACGGTCATAGTCGGGGTGGCCCGGCTGCCAGATGTCGAGAACATCGCTTGGCGGAATATCGGCCGTGGCAACTTGAACCGATACGTCTCGCCGCTCCCCTCGGAAGCTGCCGACCATTGCTGCTGCGAGCGGTGAGGCCCAGTCCTGCTCGTCGAGACGAATCCTGCACGCACACTCAACGATCGAGGGCACTCCGATCTGGCGCAGTTGGGCCTCCACGGAACTGCCCGGCTTGTGATCCATGTAGATCGCCTCCCCGCCCCAGATTTCGAGCAGGTTCGCGACGTTGCGCGGCCTCTCGGCAAGGGTCGAGAGGCCCGCGGTCAAGAAGATGATGTTCTCGCGGCACCGTCTGTCTTCCCGACGAGGCCGATCGAGGACGGTACCCGCCAGCAGTTGATCCCGAAGGCGGGGCGTCAGAAAGCCATGAGCGAACGCAGCTGCGATCCGCTCGTCGATCGTTGCCCGGCTCAGCCTACGAAGTCCCCGGCGCCGTATGTCGGCGACCTCATGGGGCAGAAGGCGAGTGCAGTGATAGGCGAGAAGCCTGTGCCTGGTGAGCAGGACACGCAACTCATGTTCCCGCTCGACCAGAGCGATGTCCATCTCGTCGACCGATTCGCCGCGCTCCGCGAAGCCCCGGACCCAGGCCAGCATCTCGGCAGGCCAGGTCGACGGGTCATCGACATCAACGGGCACGGCGCCCCCTCCCGCTGCCGGTGTCGACGGGTCCACGGCTGCACCCTAGACCGGCGCTCGCCGTCTTCGCTGTCGGCGACCGGCCCCCGTCATGGGGGTGTCGCGACTTCGGTACTCATGGTGATGTGCCCGCGACCGCCGACCAGCCCCGGACCTCCCTCGCCGAGCAGCTGCGCGAGGGGCGCCGAACCGCTGGGCTGACGCAGGCCGAGTTCGCCGACCGCGCCGGGGTGTCGCTGGCGACGGTGCAGCGCTTCGAGCAGGGCTACGAGCCGCAGGGCCGCAGCCACGCCGCGCGGATCATCCGCCAGACCCTCGTCGACCTGGCCGCGTAGGGGGGACGGGCATATGGACGACCTGATCGCGCTGCGAATCAAGGTCACTGGCGGCAAAGAAGGCGCCAGTGAGGTCAAGGCGCTCAACCGCGAGGTCGCGAAAACCGGCCCCGTCTCCAAGCAGGCGGCGACGATGGCGACGCAGTCGAGCCGCACGACCTCCGCCGCCTTCAAGAAGCAGGCCGCGATGATGCAGGCCACCGGCCGCACGATGACCTACGGCCTCACCCTCCCGCTGGCAGCTGTTGGCGCGATGGCGGTGAAAACCGCAGCGAACTTCGACAAGTCGATGGCGCAGGTCAAAACCGCGACCGGCCTCGGCGGCGCGGGGATGACGCAGATGGAATCCCTCGCGCTGAAGTGGGGCGCCGAAACCGTCTTCTCGGCGAACGAGTCGGCCGAAGCGATGCTGGAGTTGACGAAATCCGGCATCACCCCCGCCCAGATCAAAGCCGGGGCGCTCGGGGCCACGATGAACCTGGCGGCGACCGAAGGGCTGGCGCTGGGCCGCACCGGGGAAATCGTCGGCGCCGCGATGAACACCTTCCACCTGAAGGGCAGCGAAGCCGTCCGCATCTCCGACGCCCTGGCCGGTGGTGCGCTGGCCTCGTCGGCCTCGGTCGGCGGCCTGTCGCAGTCGCTCGCGCAGGGCGGGCAGTCGGCGTCGATGTACGGGCTGTCGGTCGAAGAAACCGTCGGGGCGCTCGCCGCCTTCGCCCAGAACGGCATCCAGGCTTCCGACGCGGGGACGAGCTTCAAAACCTTCCTCATGCGGCTCAACCCGACGACCAAAAAGGCCCGCGAGGAAATGGCGAACCTCGGGCTGGACTTCTTCGACTCCCGAGGCCGGATGAAAGACCTCGGCGCCGTCGCCACCGAACTGAGGACGCATCTCGGGGGGATGACCGACGAGCAGCGCAACGCCGCGCTCGCGACCCTCTTCGGCTCCGACGCGATCCGGGCCGCGAACATCGTCTACAGCGAAGGCCCCGAGGGGATCGAACGCTACGTCCGGGCGACCCAGAAGAAAGGCTCCGCGGAACGGATGGCGCAGGCCCAGATGCAAGGTCTGAGCGGCTCCCTGGAGAACTTGCAGGGGTCGCTGGAAACCGCCGCCGTGCATCTCGGCCACGCGCTCGCGCCCGCGATCGAACTGACCGCCGGGGCGATTGGCGGGCTGGCGGATCAGTTCGCAGGGCTGCCGCCCGAGGTCCAGACGACGATCGCCCTCATCGGCACCGTCGCGGCGATGGCGGGACCATTGCTCTACCTCGCGGGATCGGCAGCGAAGGCCGTCATCGCGATCCGCGAGCTTCGCACCGCGGAAGCGCTCGGGGGAGGCGGGATGCTCGGCGGCAAGGGAAAGCTGCTCGGCCGTCTCGGCATCGCGGGCGCGGGCATAGGCGCCTCCCAGCTGGCGGGCGGCGCTGTCGGCGGGGACCTCGGCAACTGGGTCGGCAACGTCGGCACCGGCGCCGCGGCTGGCTTCGCGGTCGGCGGGCCGATGGGAGCCGCGGTCGGGGCCACCGCGGGAGGCGTCCTGGCGGCGGTGCAAAAGCTGACCTCGTCGGAGAAGCAGCTGACCTTCCAGCAGCAGCGCCTCGCGGAGTCCTCGAAGTCGGTAAAGGAATGGTGGGAGCGCCAGCGGGGCGCCTCTCGGGGCCTGATCGCCGCCGACGAGCGGGTCCGGGGCGCCCACCGCCGGGCAAGGTCCGCCACCCAGGAGATGCGGCAGGCGCAGCGCCATCTCGGCGCCGTCGTCTCCGAATACGGCTCGAAGTCGCGCCCCGCCATCCACGCCGAAGCGGTCCTCACCGGCAAGATTCACGCGCACCGCCGCGCGATCAAGCAGTTGCAGAACGCCGAACGCCTGCGCGGGGTCGCCCTCTCGGCCTACAAGACGGCGACCAACGTCACGATCCTCGCCGAGCGCCACCGGATCAACGTCCTCACGCAGCTGCGCGATCGCCAGGCCCGCCTCTACACGGCCTCGAAGCAGGCCAACCCGCAGTCGGAGCGCACCCGCGAGTTGGCGCAACGCCTGCTCGGCACCGAAGGCAAGCTGTCGGAGGCGACGAAGAAACACGCCCAGACCCTCTCCGACGCCGCCGCCAAAGGTGGTCGCGGCTACGCGAAGTTCCTCGCCACCGCGAACCAGGAATCAATCCGCGCGGGCGGGCAGATGAAGGCCCTGACCGAAAAGGCCAACCGCCTCGCCGAAGCCTTCACCCGCCTCGGCGAACAGCAGGTCACGCTCCCCGCCATGCCCGGCACCCCCGCGCCGATCGAACCGCTGCCCGAAGCTGCCGGTCCCCCGCGGCCGGGTCGAGGCGGCGGCGGTGGTGGCCGTCGCGGCGCTGGCCTCTCGTTGCCCTCGGGCGTCGGCGACCTCCCCCGCGCCAGGTTCACCGCATCGCCTGCCACGCGGCGCCTGCTGGCCCCGATCCCTGATCCCCAGCCGTCTACGCGCGCCGCGACGCTCTACAGGGCAAACGAGGGCGGCGGGACCCGGCCGCTCCACGCGACGATCAAGATCGGGAAGAAGGTCGTCGCCGAGGCGGTCACTGAGGCCCGCGACGATGCGGAAGCGAGGCTGTAGTGCGCGTCGAACCTTGCCGCGGGGCTGCTCCACCCTCCATGCCGCGGAGAGCCGCAGAGGCGGGCAAGGCAGCGCATAGGGCCTCTGCCCGCAGGGCGGCCCAAGCGCTCTGCACTCCCGCGACGTCAGGGTCGACGAGTAGCCGCCGATTCACCGTCTAAAGTGCCCCTTGCTCGTTGCGCCAACACACTTGGCGCCGAAGCGACCTTTTCATCCACTTCCGACCCCGCTCTGCGGCCGAACCCGGCCTCTGCGCGGGGTCGATTTGGTTGGTGCGCAGTTTTTCCGCCGGGACCCATGGGAACCTCCCCGGCATGCCACGGTCGCTTCTCTGGACGAGCTATGGACTCCGCGCGTAAGCCGCTCGCGGACACCGACCTCCCGCCCGCGGTCATGCGCCTCCGTCGGGACCGTCGCCGGATCGAGGCCATGACCGCTTCGGAGCGCGCCAGCTGGGCCGCCAGCGAACGTACTCGCGCCGTTGCGCAGAACCGCCGCCAAGGCATCAGCGCCGCTCAGGAAGCCGCCACCCTCCGCGCTTGCTCGCAGGTCCCACCTTCCAGCCTGACTCGCCACAACTCGACCTGTCACGGCCGCTCGCGCCGGGCGTCGACGACTCGTTCGCGCGGCTCGCGCCGCAGCACCGCCAGCAGCAGCCGCGGCGACGGCTCTGGCGGATCAGACAGCGGCGAACCTGAGCCGCCCCGGCGGCCTCTCCATGACCTGACCCGCGGCCCGATCGGGGGCTGTCGATGAACCGCGCCCTCCCGGCCGGGATCGTCGCCACGGTCGAAGCCGCCTGCGCGGAGCGCCAGCCGGAGCCGCGGGAGGTCGTCGCGATCCTCCGCCAGCTTCCGCCGTACACGCACCGGGCGATCGCAGACGTCGCCTCGATCACCGGCTACGCCTACGGCACCGTCAGCGCCCTCCGTTGGCTGGCCGCCCGCGTCCCTGCCTCTGTGCAGCGCGACGACCTGAGCCTCCGCCATCACTTCGCGGTCGCTCGCCTGGCGCCCGCCGAGCAGCGGCGTCGACTCGCCGAAGCAGCGGCCGAGAAGCTGTCCAGCGACGCCCTGCGCGAGCGGATCGCGAAGGCCGCCCTGTGACCGCCGTGCCGGACCAGGAGGCGCGGATGTTGAGCCAGCTGCGCGAGGGTTTCGCTGCTGGTCCTTCTGCGACCGACCTGCCCGAGCCGTCGCCCGACGTCATCGAGACTCGGATCGCCGCCGACCCCGGCCCGGTCGATCGCCCGCCCGACGTCGAGGTCCCGCAGACGCGCCCGACGATCCCGGTCACCGATCGGGCGCTGCGCGAGGTCAGCGATGCCGCCGTCGCCGCCCTGGAGGCCGCGAACGCGGCGACGCCGGAACTCTTCCGCCGCGGGACCGACCTCGCCCGCGTCCGCTTCGATGACGGCGGCCAGCCGCAGATCGAGACGGTCGGCGAGTCGATCCTGCGTTACCACCTGGACCGCGCCGCCGCCTTCGTCAAGCAGCTGAAGAACGGCGAAGAGAGGCCGGTCGCGCCGCCGCTCGACGTGGTTCGCGACGTGCTGGCCCGGCCCAGCTATCCCTTCCCGCGGCTGGTCGGCGTCACCGAGGCGCCGTGCTTCCGCCCCGACGGGACCGTGCTGGCGACGCCGGGGTACGACACGGCCACCGGCATCTTCTACGCCCCCCAGCCGGGCCTTCAGCTGCCCGAGGTCCCGAGGGAGCCGACCGACGCCGAGGTCGCCGAGGCGCGCGACCGGCTGCTGGAGGTCTTCGAGGACTTCCCCTTCGACGGCGACGCGAGTCGGGCCGCGGCGCTCGCGCTGCCCCTGACGCTCGTCCTGCGCCCCGCCATCGCAGGCTGCGTCCCGGTGGGGATCATCGACGCGACGAAGGCAGGCTCGGGGAAGGGCCTGCTGGTCACCGCCACCGCGAAGATCACGACCGGCCGTCCCGCCGCGGTGCTGCCGACTCCGACCCGCGAGGAGGAGATGCAGAAGACGGTCGCCGCGACCGCTCTGCGCGGTGCCCCTCTCGCGATGCTCGACGAGTGCCGGGAGCTTTCGTCGCCCACGCTGGCGGCGGCGGTGACCTCGGAGGAATACGAGCTGCGGGTCCTCGGTCGCTCCGAGATGGTCAGGGTCCCGCACCGGGCCTTCTGGCTCGTCGCCGGGAACAACGTCCAGATCGGGGGCGACCTCGCGCGACGGTCCTTCCGCATCCGCCTCGATGCCCGCCACTCCCGGCCCTGGCAGCGGCAGGGCTTCCGCCACCCCGACCTAGCGGGCTGGATCGTCGAGAACCGGGGCGCGCTGCTGGGCGCCTGCCTGACGCTGGGCCGCGCCTACTTCGCCCGCGGCTGTCCCCGCGCAGACGTGCCGCCGCTCGGTGGCTTCGAGGGCTGGGCGCAGACGATCGGGGGCATCCTCCAGGTCGCGGGCGTCGACGGCTTCCTCTCCGACCTCGACGCCTTCTACGACGAGGCCGATGCCGAGTCCGCCGCGTGGGAGTCCTTCCTCGGCCGGTGCCTGGAGGTCCTGGGCGCCGGTGCCTGGTTCGTCGGCGACCTCGTCAAGGCGGTCAACGCAGACGACGGCCTCAAGGAGGCGCTGCCCGACGACGAACTCGGGGAAGCGCTGGACCGCAGCCCCCGCGCCTTCGGGGCCAAGATGGGGAAGGCGCTCGCCGCTCGCAACGGGACGCGCTTCGGCAATCTCGGCCTGCACGTCGTCAAGGTCGGCAAGGACCCGCGCTCGGGAAGCGCCCGCTGGGAGGTTCGCGCAGAGGTCGACGATCGGACCTCTGCAAACGGAAACGGCTCTGGAAAGCCGAAAGGCCACGATGAACCCCAGAGCTTGCAGAGGTTGCAGAGGTCAGGGGGCTATAGCTACGCGGAGAGAAAATCGGGAGACATCTATAGGGACAGGGACCCCAGAACCTCTGCGACCTCTGCGACCTCTGCGGATGAAGGATCGAGCGCCGCAACCAGGGACCCCTCAGCCCACAGGGACCACAGTCCCAACGGGGGAGGTAGGGACCAGGGGAGCGGGAACCCCGACGCTGGCGAAGGGCTGGGGGCATCGACCAACGGCCGGACCCCCTCGCCTTCTCCGACCGACGCCGCTCGGCCTGAGCCGCCCATGGAGTCCCCCGAGGCCATGGAGGCGCGGGCGTGACCGGCGCCGCCTTCCAGGTCTGGCTTGAAGGCCAGTGGGATCGCAGCGACGAGGTCGGGACCGTCGCCCGCTTCGTCGACCGCCTCGGCCTGCGGCTGCCCGAAGCCCCGATCGCGCTCGCCGACCTGGAGGCCCAGCTGCGCGACGTCGGAGCGCCGCCCGAGGTCCTGGCCTGCCTGCCCTCGACCTGGAGCGCCTGCGGTCGTGAACTCGACGGCGAGGCCGACGGGCCGCCGGTCGACCACGCGCCGGACCTGCCGTCGTCGCTGACCGCCGCGATCGAGCGCGAGGTCGAGCAGGCGGGCGGCGATCGCACCGACGCCCGCGACCTGGCCGACGTCTGGGTCCGGGTCCTGCGCGACTGCGATCGCCGGGCCGGGGGGATCAGGACCGCGACGCGACTGCGAGGGTGCAGCTGCGCGGACGGTGGGGAGCCGGGCGCGGCTGGCCGCTGCTCGCGGTGCTTCGGTCGATCGAGGGATCGGAGCAGCCGATGATCGACCTCTACGCCTTCGTCGCCGAGTCGAACCGGATCGAGGGGATCGAGCGCCCGCCGCTGGACGCCGAGGTCGAGGTCCACGAAGCCCTGCTGGCCCTCGATCGCCTGCGGCCCGCCGACATCGAGAACTTCGTCCGGGTCGTCGCCGACGCGCCGCTGCGACGGCATCCCGGCATGGACGTCTGGGTCGGCCCGCACACGCCGCCGCCGGGAGGCCCCGAGGTCGTGACCCGCTTCGCCCAGCTGGTCGCCGACGTCAACGCGCTCGCCCGCGATCCGTGGGCTATGCACGTCGCCTACGAGACGCTGCACCCCTTCCTCGACGGCAACGGCCGCTCTGGCCGGGCGCTCTGGGCCTGGCAGACCGCGCACGAAGGCCGCGACCCGTTCCTGCGGCCGTTCCTCCACACGGCCTACTACCAGGCGCTCGATGCCTGTCGGCGCGGGGGCGACCGATGACCGCGGCGCCGAGCAGGCTGCACCCCGAGGACATCGCGGCGATCGCGGACGCCGTCGCCGAGCGGCTGCGCTCGTCAGCTGCCAGCAGCACCGCGGGCCTGGTCGACGTCGCCGAGGTCGCCCGCCGCTTCGGGGTCAGCCGCGACTACGTCTACGACAACGCCGACCGGCTCGGCGTGATCCGCATCGGCACCGGCGCCCGCCCGCGCCTCCGCTTCGACCCCGCGATCGTCGCCGAACGCCTGACCCGCTGCTCGGATAGCAGGGAGTCGGAGCAGCGCAAACCGGCCTCCAGAGCGAAGCCGCGCACCACCGGGGGCACTAACGGGCAGAACGGCCCTCGATTCCTCCCGATAGGCGCCTCGGAGGGGTCCCGATGACGGCTGGCGCCAAGTGCGGCGGGACCAACCGGCAGGGCGAGCCGTGCGGCAACCCCGCGGGCTTCTCGACCTCGCACCCTGGCTGGGGCAACTGCAAGTGGCACGGCGGCAGCACCCCGACCGGGATCGCCCACGCCGCGAAGCTCCAGGCGAAGGCCGAAGCCGTCCGACTCGGGGCGGAGGTCCCGCTCGATCCGGCCGAGGCGCTGGGGCTGGCGGTGCGCCTGGTCGGCGGCGAGGTCAACTTCCTGCGGGCCAAGCTGGCCGAGGCAGAAGAGGCCGACGACGACGCCGCCCTGCGAGCGCTGGCTCCGGCCTTCGCGTCGACGATCGAACGGCTGGCCCGGATCGGCAAGCTGGCGAGCGACGCCGGGGTCGACGAGCGTCGCCTCCAGCTGGACGCCCTGGTCCTCGACCGGCTCGGTGCCGCGGTGACGGCCGCGATCGAGGACGCCTCCCTCGACTCCGACTCCCGCGCTCGTCTCGACGCCGCGCTCTGGCAGCGCCTCGGCGAACTCTCCGACGAGGACCTGCGGCCCCGGCCTCGGGCGCTTGCCGCGGCCGACGAGGACCTGCGGCACCCCCGACCGACCGAGAGCCGCCCCCGGCCGAGAGAGCTTCCGGCATGACCGACGGGCGCAGCATGGGAGAACGGCTGGCCGAACGGGTCGCGGGTGCCCCACCGGCTGCCCCGATCGCCGACCCGGCCGAGTGGATCGAGCGCCGCTTCGGGGTGGCTCTGTGGTCGAAGCAGCGCGAGGTCGTCGAGTCGGTCCTCGCCAACCGCTACACCGCCGTCCGCGCCGCCCACTCGACCGGCAAGAGCAAGATCGGCGGCCTGCTGATGGGCTACTGGATCGCGGCGCATCCGGTCGGCTCGGCCTTCGTCTTCAGCACCGCGCCGCGCACCGCTCAGGTCCGGGGCATCCTCTGGCGGGAGGTCGGCCGCGCCCACCGCACCGGCAACCTGCCGGGCCGGATCACGCTGGGCCAGCAGCCCGAGTGGTGGATCGGCGACGAGATGGTCGGCACCGGCCGCAAGCCCGCCGACCTCACCGACCCCGAGGCCGCCGCGACGTCCCTCCAGGGCATCCACGCCGAGCATCTGCTCTGCGTCCTCGACGAGGCTGCGGGCCTGGCTCCGTGGGTCTGGGACGCCGTCGACTCCCTCGCCTCCAACGCTGGCGCCCGCGTCGTGTGCCTCGGCAACCCGACCGTCCGCGAGTCGCGCTTCTACGAGGTCTGCCAGCCCGGCTCGGGGTGGAACCGGATCGTCATCCCCGCCGAGGCGACCCCGGCCTTCACCGACGAGCAGGTCCCCGACTCCGTCCTGCGGAACCTCGTCAGCCCCGACTGGGTCGCCGAGCGCCGCCGCCGCTGGGGCGAGTCCTCGGCGATGTACCGCAGCCGCGTCCTCGCCGAGTTCCCCGAGGCCGACGCCGACGCCCTGGTCGAGCCGTCGTGGGTCGAGGCAGCGCAGGCCCGCGAGCTTGCCGCCGACGGACCCCCGAGCTTCGGCTGCGACGTCGCCCGCTCAGGCTCCGACGAGACGGTCCTCGCGGAGAACCGGGGCGGGCGCCTGCGGATCACCCACCGCGCTCAGGGGGCCGACACGATGGCGACGACCGGCGCCCTGCTGCGCGCCCTCGCAGACGCCGGGGACGGGGCCAGCGCCTCGGTCGACGTGATCGGCGTCGGTGCCGGTGTCTACGACCGCGCCCGCGAGCAGGGCGCCCCGGTGCGGGCCTTCAACTCGTCCGAGCGCGCCCGCGATCCCAAGCGCTTCCGCAACCGCCGGGCCGAGGGGTTCTGGCGGCTGCGCGAGGCCCTGCGCGACGGCCGCGTCGACCTTGATCCCGAGGACGAAGAACTCGCCGCGCAGCTGCTCGCGATCCGCTGGTCGATCGACTCGGCAGGCCGGATCGTCATCGAGTCCAAGGACGAGATGAAGCGCCGCGGCGTCGCCTCCCCTGACCGCGCGGACGCCGCGATGATGGCGCTCGACCCCGGCGAAGCGCAGTTCGCCTTCGTCAACGTCCCCACCCCGATCACGACCGCCCTCGGCATCGCCCCGAGCGAAGGGCCGCTGCTGCCCGAGGACATCTGGGAGCGCCAGTGGTGACCGCCGCGACCCGCACCGCCCGGCAGGTCGGCCCGATCGAGCGCGCCGCCCGCTGCCTCGACATCGAGGGGGAAAAGCGCCGGGTCCTGCTCGCCCTGGCCGCGTTCGCCGACGAGGGCCGCACCGATCCGACCGTGACCGAGCTATCGCGCCGCTGCCGCGTTCACCGCATGGCCGTCGTCGTGAAGCTCGACAAGCTCGCCCGCGACGGCGTCATCGCGATCCAGCGGGGCGATCACCGGCGCCGCGAGCGCACCACCTACCGCTTCCTGATCGACACCCACCCCACCCGAAAGGACCCACCGATGACGAAGACCAAAGCAGCCCCCACCGTCCCTGACCTCTACCGCCACCACGACCCGCACTGGCAGCGGGAGGGCTGGCTGCCGGGCGAGACGCAGCTGATCGAGTGGCCCGAGCTGACCCAGCTGCGCTCCCGCCACGCCGACATCGTCGCCGCCCTCCGCGAGGCCCGCGAGGCCGACGACTCGGCCGCGATCCACGCCGCCCTGCTGGAGGTCGCCGACTTCGTCCCCGAGGCGATCGCCACCCTCCGCCGGACCCTGCCCGACGCCGAAGCCTGGTTCGCGGAGGTCCGCGCCGAGATGGTCCCCGCCGGGAAGACCTCGACCCGCGCCGAGCAGCAGGCTCAGGGCGAGCAGGTCCGCGCCATCCGCCCGAAGGTCGAGGCCGACGTGAAAGCCCTGCGGCGCGCCGCGCGGATCATCGAGGCCGACATGTTCGACGGCGAATCGGCGAGTACCGCGGAGCCGACCGCCCTGATCGAAGCCCGCCGTCTGAAGGAAGCGATCGCCTGACGCGCGCCCGCCGCCCGTCAAGCCCCACCACCCGACCCGAAAGGACCCACCCATGAGTGCATCCAGCCAGAAGATCGTCGACGCCGCCGTCGACGCCTACACCCGCATGGCGACCGAGGCCAGCTACCGCCCCGAGGGGGACGGGCCGGGCGACCTGAGCGCGCCGCCGAGCCAGGTCGACCCGACCGAGGCGCGGCGCTACGGCGAACGCTGGGCCAACGAGGACTACGAAGGAAGCTTCGCGACCGGCACCCCCACCGGCCCGACCCGGCAGGCGACGATCTTCACGATCGAGGCCGCCCGCCTGCTCTGCGCCGGTGAGAACCGCCACGCCCTGCGGCTGCTGGAAATGGCGCGCCAAGAGGTCGAGGCGGTCGAGGACACCGAGGGCGAGAGCGGCACCGAGGACCCCGGCGCAAGCAAGGGCGAGGCCCCGGCCAGCATCGACGGCAACGGCGGCAGCACCCCGCCCGAGAGCCAGGGCACCGGAGGCGAAGGGACCGGCCAGCCGCCGGCACCGGGGGCCGCTGCCTGACGGCGGGGCCGACCGCCCCGCGAGCAACCGACCGAAAGGACCCGACCATGAGCAACCACAAGAACCCGGCCCGCCGCTCCCTCGACGACCCCCGCACCCCGGAGTTGCGCGCGCGGGTCATCGACGAGGCCCTGCGGGAAGGGCGGATCACGATGGCCTCCGCCCCGGAGTGGCGCCGCCGCCTGGAGGACGATCCCGACGCGACCGAGCGGACCCTCGCCAACCTGGCGGCGATCCCGTCGGTGGGCGCGGCGAACGTGAGGCAGATGCGGTGACCGGGACGGCGGCAACCTTCCACGGCGGTCCCGCCGACGGCCGAGAGCTTGGCGGGCGTTCTGCTCGCTGGCCCCGCTACGTGCGCGTGGCGCAGGCTGCCGACGGGACCGTCGAGGTTCTGGCGACCGCCGCCGACGCTCCCCCCGACGATCAGGTCAGCGTCTACGAGCGGGTCGGCGCGTCGACCTACCGACACCTGCCCGAGGTCCGCGGGGCGCGCGACGCCGAGGGCTGGCGCCGCCAGGCCACGGAGCTTTACCGCGGCCCCGCCGTGCCGCTGGACGGGATGCGATGACGCAGGCGGTGATAATCGACGGCTGGCTGCTGGTCTACGGGGGCTGGTTCGACGCCGAGACGACGTCGATCGAGGACCACAACCTCGCCGCTGCCATCTTCGCCGCCGAGGTCGAGATGCGCGAGGCCGAGTGGGAGGCGGTCGGCGTCGTACTGGACCACGTCGACGGCCGCGTCCTCCAATGGCCCACCGAGGCGAAGGACCGCGCCGACCTCTTCGACGCCCTCTGGAAGCTGGGCTGGCTCGGGGTGCCGTCCTCGCCCGGCGAGGGTGCCAGCGGAGAGGGGAGCTAGATGGCACCTGCACGAAGCGAGGGCGGCAAGCTGACCCCGACCGGCACGATCGGCCTCGTCGGATGCAGCGTCGGGGACCGGGTGGTGCGGATCGGCGTCGTCGAGGGCCTGGACAAGGGGCCGCGGGTGGTCAACCTCGATCCCTGCCCGGCCTGCGGCAACCCGCACCCGAAGGTCCTCCCGGCCTGGCGCCACCCGACGCCGCGCGACGAGGGCCGCGAGGTCGAGGTCGTCGTCGACGCCGAGGGCGAGGTCGTGCCGTGAACCCGGAACTGCTGGCGGTCGTGCCCGCACCCTCGCCGCGGTGGTGCCTCGGCTACGTCGAGTACGACGGCGGGGCGATCGTCGCGGCGTTGTGGTGGGCCGACGCGCTCATCACCGGCGGCGACGGGGTCCGGCATCAGCTGCCCGACGGGACCATCGACGAGGACCCCGCGGCTGCTGAGGACGCGATCGCCGAGCCGGGCTGGTACTGGTGGATCGTCGGCGACGAGGACCCCTGGCCCTACGACCCGAGGGTCACGGTCCCGCACGTCACGGCCGCGATCGGCGCCTTCACCCCCGGCCAGGCCCGCACGGCAGTCGTCGCGGAACTTGCCGAGCGCCCGGAGCCGACCCTGACCCGCGCCGAGAGCCTGGCCCTGGTCGAGCGGAGCCTGCCCTGGCTCGCAAGCGACGACGAGATGGTCGGCGCCCTCGGCGAGGCGGACCCCTCGGCGGGGACGGTCATCGTGGTCACCGACGAAGACGAGGCGCCGTGACCGAGCAGGACCGCATCTGCCCGATCTGCGGCGCCGACCTGAGCGGCCACCGCACCGACGCCGAGGTCTGCGGGGATCGCTGCCGCCGCGAGCGCAACCGCCTCCGCCGTCTTCTCGCGGGAGAAGGGGACGGTCCCTACCGCACCGTCGAGGACTACCTGAATCGCCGCCATAGCCGGGCAAGCGATGCGAGACGAAGCCTCACCGGGAGCGCTGCGTCTTGACCTTCTGCCGCCGACTGCTCTACGCTGCGGGAACGAAAAGCGGCCCGCCGCGGTGGTTGCACACCAACGACGGGCCTGACCACAAGGAGATGTGACCTCCCCATGGCTGAAGCCAACCCTACGCATCCTTCGCGTTCTCGGAAGTCGACCGGCGGCGTCCTCCCCCCGGAAGGCAAGCGCCGCAGCTGGACCCTCCGTTTCCGGGCCAACGGCAAGCGCCATCACGTCACCCTCGGGACCCCCGAGGAAGGGTGGAACCGCCGTCGTGCCGAAGCGGCCCTCGACGACGTCCTGGCCGAAGTGCGCCTCGGCGTCTGGCAGCCCGAGCGCCCGGCAGCTGCGCCCGCGGCGACTGAGGGCGAGCCGACGTTCTACGACTTCGCCCGCCGGTGGATCGAGGCCCGCGAACCCGAGCTAGGCGAGCGGACCCGCGTCGACTACCGCTGGCGCCTCAATCACCTGCTGGCCTTCTTCGACGACCCGACGCAGGTCCCCGACAAGCGCCTCTCGGCGATCACGGTCGAGATGGTCGATCGCTTCCGCCAGTTCAAGGTCCGCGAGCGCGACGACCTCGAAGCGGCCCGCGCCGCGGAGGCCGCCAAGCCCGAGGACGAGCGCCGCCGACTGCCCCGGCCGATGTCGAACGGCTCGATCAACAAGACGATCCGGCTGCTTGGCGCGGTGCTGGAGCAGGCCGTCGAGTACGGCCACATCGACCGCAACCCCGCGCAGGGTCGCCGTCGCCTGCTGAAGGAATCGCGCCCCTCGCGCAGCTTCGCCCACCCCCCGCAGGTCCTCGCCCTGCTGGACGCCGCCGCCGCGATCGACGCTGAGGCCCGGCAAGGCGACACCCGCCGCCGCCGCCCCCTGCTCGCGACCCTCGCGCTGGCGGGCCTGCGGATCGGCGAGGCCCTGGACCTGCGCTGGCGCGACGTCAGCCTCGGCAGCCAGCGGCTCCGGGTCGTCGAATCGAAGACGGACGCCGGGGTCCGCGAGGTCGCCCTCTCCCCGACGCTGGCCGAGGCGCTGACCGAGTACCGCGCCAGCATCGCCAACCCGGCTCCCGACGACCTCGTCTTCCCGACGTCCTCGGGGCGCCGCGACAGCGAGTCCAACGTCCGCACCCGCTACCTGGCGGCGGCGGTCGAGCGGGCGAACGTGGCGCTCGAACAGGCCGGGGGCGACCCGATGGCGGCGCTGACCCCGCACTCTCTGCGGCGCACGTTCATCTCCCTGCTGCTGTTCGCGGGGATCGACCTCCGTCGGGTCATGGCGGAAGTCGGCCATAGCGACCCGAAGACGACGCTGGGGGTCTACGCGCAGGTCGTGACCGTCGACGAGGACTTCGGGCCGGTCCTCGAAGCGCTGGTCGGCCGCGGCTACAAGGCGCCCGGAGAGGTCGCCAGCGCCGACGTGCGCGCCGAGGCGAGCCTCCCGGCCCTACGGTAGGCGCGGTGACCATGAGGCGCATCTCTCGGCTGCTGGCAGCTGTCCTGCTCGTCCTGGCGGCTGCGGCCGTGGTCGTCTCCCCGCGATCGGCGAGGGCGGTCGACTACGACTGCTCCGACTTCGCCAGCCAGGCCGAGGCCCAGCGGCAGCTACTCCCTGGCGACCCCTACAGCCTTGATGGCGACGGCGACGGGACCGCCTGCGAGTCGTTGCCCTGCCCCTGCGCCACCGGATCGGGGGGCGATGGCGGTCAGGCTCCCGCGGTCCCCGGCGGCGACCGGATCAGGGCACAGGTGATCCGAGCCGTCGACGGCGACACCCTCGACGTGCGGCTGACGGCCACCGGCGCCGAGGTCGACGTGCGGCTGATCGGGATCGACACCCCCGAGACGCACCGGCCGGGAGTGCCGATCGAGTGCGGTGGGCCGCGGGCGTCGCAGTCCCTTCACCGCCTCGCCGATGGGCGCTGGATCACCCTCGTCACCGATGCCAGCCAGGATCGCTTCGACCGCTACGGGCGTCTGCTGGCCTACGCGATCCGCGACGGCCTCGACCTCGGCCGAGCGCAGGTCCGGCGCGGCTGGGCCGAGGTCTACGTCTACGGGGGCGTCGCCTTCGAGCGCGTCGCCTCCTATCGCCGAGCCGCTGCTGCTGCGCGCTCGCATAGCCGCGGCCTGTGGTCGCGCTGCGACGGCGACTTCCACTCGGCGAGCTAGGCCCGCGCCGCCCAGCGGCGTTGGACCCGAGGCCGACGGGGGTAGGAGGCGAGGGGGCGCTGCGGTGACGACTGCACGGCCTCAGTTTCAACGGGGCCGTAACTCGGCGGCGGACGATGAAGACGCCGACTGGGGGAAGGCCCCGGCTCTAGTCGATCCCGCGAAATAGCTCGGCGGGTGGCACGTCGAGGCCCTGCGCGAGCTTGAAGACGGTGTCGAGGGTGGGCCGCCGCTCGCCACTCTCGATCCTCGCGACGGCGGTCTGATGCAGCCCCGCGGCCCAGCCCAACTGCTCCTGCGTGAGGCCGCGCTGCTCGCGCAGTCGCTCGACGTTGGAAGCGAACTTCGCTCGCGGGCTGTCGGCTTTCGAGGGCACCAGGCGCAGATTCGCGGCGGCTCCCTTGCGCCACCTGCCAGAGCGTCATAAGCTGAGGACGTCTTTGATCGGTACGGGTCGGTTCTGGCAGACGGGAGGAAGGCGATGTACGAGGGCGGCGACGACGCCGAGCGGCGGGCGCGGAAGCGGGCCGAGCAGGCGCAAGCGCGGGGCGAAGGCATCCGAGCCGAACTGCTGGCCCAGCTGAGGGCGGACGGCCCGAAGGCAGCCCCCGATCTGCTGCCACGGATCAGGACGGCGAACGTCTCCCTCTCCGAGGTCACCTTCCAGCTTGACCGGCTCGTCGATGAAGGCGAAGTGGTCGGGCGCCAGGGCGAGGACTACAGGCTGGTCGCCGGGGCCGGGGCATGAGAAGGGTCGCGATCTGCGCTGCGGTGGTGCTGGGGGTCCTGCTCGGGGGGTGCGGAGGCGGGAGCGACGACGCCCCGTCGACCGGGGCTGCCGCCGAGCCGAGGGCGGCCATTGCCCAGAAGGACCGGATGCGCGAAATCCAGGCCCAGAGCGTCCGGCTTGCGAGGGAGGGGGAACGGGCGAAGCACAACGCCGAGCAAGCGGCCCTCTACGGCGAAAGGCGCAGGCAGAGGAACGCCGAACGCCTGATGACCCTGGACTACCGGAAGCTGAAGGCGCTGACTCGGGAGGCGGAAGCGATCCTGGCCGAAGCTCGAAGGGAACACGCGCCCTAGCCACAGCGGCGACCCGTCTCAGTCTCGGGTCCGGATCACCCTGGCCTTAGACCCGACCGTCTCGCCGGTCGCTAGGTGGACCCACCCGCTGATCGGTGCGTAGACGTCGATCCCGGCTTCCTGCTCGACGTTCTCGACGAGGAAGTAGGTCGACCCGGAGTCGTGGGGGTCGATCGTGCCCGGCAGGTCGGCGCCGGGCGGGACCTGGACCTGATGCATCTGCCGCCGCGAGCCATCCTGAAGGTAGAGGCCGACGCCGGTGACGCGAACCGGATGGTCGCTGTGGTTGACCACCCCGACGGATATCGCGTCGACGCTGCTGCCGTCGGTCATCCCGAGCAGGGCCGCAGAGACGTTCACTTCGACCCGGTTCTTCCGGGCCAAGCGCCACGAGTAGACCTGCCAGGCGAGGGAGGCCGTCGAGACGATCGCGGCGTAGCCAGCGACGATCCATCCTGCCGTGTCCACGCTCGGTTTCTACCACCGAGCTAGGTCGAGCGCAGGGCGGGGCGGCGGTCTATCGGGCAGAAGCGGGCAGAATCCTTGCCGCCGGGGTCCTGGGGCCGTCGGGGGCGCCGGACCCTGAAACGCAGAAACCCGCCTGGGAGGCGGGCTTCCGGTGAAGCGGCTGAAGGGATTCGAACCCTCGACCTTCTGCATGGCAAGCAGACGCTCTAGCCAGCTGAGCTACAGCCGCACTGGAGGGCATTCTAGCTGTGGCGGGCGGGTCGGCGCGGTAGCCTCTTCGCGAGGGCAAGATGCTTTTCCGCCAGATCATCCACGAGGACTTGGGCTGCGCCTCCTACCTGGTCGCCGATCGGGAAAGCGGGGTGGCGGTGGTCGTCGATCCGCAGTGGGACATCGACCCCTACCGGCGGCTGGCGAGCCTGCACGGGGTGCGGGTCGGGCGCGTGCTGGAGACGCACAACCACGCCGACCACGTCTCCGGCCACGGCCGGCTTTGCCGCCGCACGGGGGCGACGATCCACATCCACGATCTGGCCGAGGCCGAGTACCCGCACGAGCCCTTCGCCGACGGCTGGAAGCTGGAGCTGGGCAACCTCGTGGTCGAGGCGATTCACACCCCCGGCCACCGGCCCGAGCACACCTGCTTCCTGCTCTCCGACAAGAGCCGCGGCGGCGACCCCTGGGCGCTGCTGAGCGGCGACTCGCTCTTCATCGGCGACGTCGCCCGTCCCGACCTCGCGGTCGAGCCGCGCGAAGGGGCGGTCGAGATGTACCGCTCCCTGCGGCGCCTGCTGGACCTGCCCGACGAAGTCGAGGTCTGGCCGGGCCACCTCGGCGGTTCCCTCTGCGGCGGTTCCGGGCTCGACCTCAAGAACTCCTCCACGATCGGATTCGAGCGCCGCCACAACCGCGCCCTCGCGATCGCCGAGGAGGACGAGTTCGTCGAGGAGCAGGTCGGCTCGCTCGGCGACAAACCGCCGAACGTCGAGCGCATCGTCGGCCTCAACAAAGGTCCGCTGGTCGAGGACTTCGGGACGCCGGCGCCGCTCAGCCCGCACGAGGTCGAAGAGCTGGTCGAGGAAGGCGCGGTGGTGATCGACGGCCGCACCAACGAGCAGTTCGACGAGGCCCACATCGAGGGTGCCCTCAGCGCCTCCTCCTACGACACCGGCTTCGCGACCAAGGTCTCCCGGGTCGCTCCGCCGGGGGCCGACATCGTCATGGTCGCCGCCTCGAGCGGGGACGAGCGCCAGGCGGCGCAGCTGCTGGCCTCGGTCGGGCTGCCGGTGCGCGGCTACCTCGAGGGCGGGATGACCGCCTGGCGGACGGAGGAGCGGCCGATCCACCGGATCGAGCTGATCGACCCCGACGAGCTTGCCCGCCGCGTCGACGGCGAGACGGGGCCGGTGATCCTGGACGTGCGCAACTCCTCCGAGTACGCGAGCGAGCACATCCCGGGCTCTCTCCACATCCCCTACGGCGATCTTGCCAGTCGTCTCGACGAGTTGCCCCGCGACCGGCCAATCGCGACGATCTGCCGCGGCGGCAAGCGCAGCGGGCTCGCGGCCTCGATCCTGCAGCGGGGCGGTTTCGAGGACGTGATCCACGTCGGCAAGGGAGTCGGCGTGTGGCGAGCCGGGGGACATCCCGTCAAAACCGGGGACCCGGCAGTATCCGCCGCGGTCTAAAACAGGAACCCCAGTTCTCCGCAAAGAGCGATAAAAAATCGCTCAATTTTTTTGGTCCTTTGACTTTGGCCTGACGTTTGTAAAAGGCCGACGTTCGGGTTCTTGCGCGTGTAACGGGCGTCGTGGTCGCTGACTGGTCGTCTGCGGCGCCCGTTTCACGCGCGACCCTGCGAGAATCGCGGCGTGGAGGCCTCGCGCCAATACGACCTCGTCCTCTTCGGGGGCACCGGCTTCACCGGGGGCCTGACCGCCGAATACCTGGCCGCCCACGCTCCGCGAGACATGCGGTGGGCGCTGGCGGGGCGGAACCGTGCGAAGCTGGAGGCGGTTGCGTCGAAGCTCGCCTCCCAGTCTCCCGACGCGGCGGTGCCGGCGATCATCGAGGCCGACGCGGGCGATCGCGGTGCGATGCGCGACCTCGCCGCCGCCACCCGGGTCGTCGTCACCACCGTCGGGCCCTACGTCTTCTACGGCGAGCCCCTGGTCGCCGCCTGCGCCGCGGCCGGCACCGACTACGTCGATCTCACGGGCGAGCCCGAGTTCGTCGACTGGATGTGGGTCGAGCACCACGCGGAGGCGGAGCGCACCGGCGCCCGGCTCGTCCACTGCTGCGGCTTCGACTCGATCCCGCACGACCTCGGCGCCTACTTCACCGTCAGGCAGCTGCCCGAGGGGGTGCCGCTGAAGGTCGATGGCTTCGTGAGGTCGAACGCCCGCTTCTCCGGCGGCACCTACCACTCGGCGATCAACATCATGGGTCGAGCGCGCCAGGCTCACAAGGTGGCGCAGGAACGACGTCGCCTGGAGTCGCGACCGGCCGACCGCGAGATCCACTCGGCGCCGGCTCGGCCGGGCCATGACGAGCGGGTTGGGGGCTGGACCATTCCGCTGCCGACCATCGACGCCACGATCATCCGCCGCTCCGCCGCCGCTCTCGACCGCTACGGGCCGGATTTCACCTACGGCCACCACATGGTCGCCAAGCACCTGGCGACCGTCGGGGCGCTCGGCCTCGGAGTCGGCACCGTAGCCGGTCTGGCGCAACTGCCGCCGACGAGGAACCTCCTGCTGAAGCTGAAAGCGCCGGGAGAGGGCCCGAGCGAGGCCGAGCGTGAGCGCAGCTGGTTCAAGGTCGTCTTCCTCGGCGAGGGAGGGGGGAAGACCGTGCGCACCGAGGTCAGCGGCGGCGACCCCGGCTATGGCGAGACCTCGAAGATGCTCGCCGAGTCCGGCCTCTGCCTTGCCTTCGACGAGCTTCCCGAGCGCTCCGGCCAGCTCACCACCGCCGTCGCGATGGGGGACGCCCTGCTCGAGCGCCTGCGGAAGGCGGGCATCGCCTTCCAGGCGATCGAAACCTCCGAGAACGGGTAGGCAGCCGGCATGGACGATCAGCAGGTACTCGACCGCATCGACAAACTGGTCCAGGAGGAGAAGGACCTCCTCCACCGCCATGAGGGCGAGGGCTTGAACGACGACGAGCACGCCCGCCTGCAGGAGCTCGAAGTCCAGCTCGACAAGGCCTACGACTACCTGCACCAGCGCCGCGCCCTCCGCCGGGCCGGAAAAGACCCCGACGACGCCAGCATGCGCGACGGCGGCACGGTCGAGAGCTACGAGCAGTAGCGCCGCACGAAACCGCCTGGGCAACGCTAGGCTTCATCCCGCCCTTGGCGCCTTGGCGGAGTGGCTACGCAGCGGCCTGCAAAGCCGTTTACACCAGTTCGATTCTGGTAGGCGCCTTTAGCTCTAGCAAGCGAGATTTGGCTTGATAGCGCGCTTTGCGCGGCCTTTTCAGGCCGCTTCCTCATCCGGCTGAATCCGGTTGTTGCCGATTATCTGGATGTAAAACTGGCCCACGACTGGCCCACGGGTGTCCAACGGCGCCCGGATTCTGGGTGCCGTAGAACCCGGGTGCAACAATGTGTCGGCGATGAAGCCCCAAGCTCCCAGCGCGCCGAAGACCGAGCGAGACAAGCTGCGCTTTGGCCTGCCCGGAAGCAGCACCGAGCGCAAGGGTCGGATCAAGGCAGCGATCCAGGCTAATCGCGAGACCCTTCGCCGCCTCGCCAAGTAGCCCTTGACGATCTACTTAGAGCTTGGCGATTACTGCGAGATCGCCGCTGAGTTGCTCGGCACGACTCCCGAGCAGGTCACCCGTTTGCCGAGGATTGCGCTCGCGGACTCGGCTCTTGCTACCCCCCAGGCGGGCTTTGGCGATCAAGACGCGTACCCCGCTCTCATAGAGAAAGCGGCGGTCCTAGTCGAGCATCTGGCCCGCAATCACCCGCTGCCGGACGGCAACAAGCGAGCCGCTTATCTCTCGGTGTGGCTGTTCCTGGAAGTCAACGGGCGACCCTTCACGGGAGAAGATGCCGCCGTTGACGTTCCGATGGTGGAGAAGATCGCGGCAGGCGAAGCGGCTCCCAACGAAATCATCAAATGGTTGGAAAGTCGCACCGCCGGACGCTAGGACGGCACCTCGCCGGTCCAGAGTCCCTGGGCCTTCATCGTCCGGACACATTCCTTCCAACAAGCGAACTCCTGGCTGCGCGGGCCAGCCATTGCGACCAGCCTGCGATGGCTATCCAAAATCACCATGGACCAGCCTCGGGTCTTGCCCCAGAACTTCACCTGGAGATAGGTGCGAACCTCGCCGTCCTCACCCTCGATCTCCAGGCGCGCGCTCTGTAGCTGTACGGCCTCGTCCTCGGTGGTCAAGCGGGAGGAGCGCCTGCGGCCGGCAACACGCAGGGGCAGCAGCGACTCTTTGTCGGTCAGACTCATGATGGGAACCTCCGTCAGGTTCTTTGAGAGCGCTCCCGTCGAGCGCCCAGGAATCGAGGACTGTAGTGCTTTCGATTTCTCTTCTCAGAGTGCCTCAAATAAGCTGCCCCAGTGCCCGACGATCCGAAGCAGAAAGCTGCCGCCAAAGCGGTTAAGGCGGCTCAAAGGCAGTTTGAGAGCGACAGCAAAGCCGCGCGGCAGGCGCGGCGCAAAGCCTTCGCGAAGGCGCAGAAGGACGGGCTGTCACTTCGCGAGATCGGCGAGTTGGTCGGCTTGGATCACTCGCGCGTCGGCCAGATCATCCGAGGCGACTGAGCCTCAGGCTGTGGAGTTTTTCTCCACAGCCTGCTAACTTCGGTCGATCCAGAAAAAGTGCCCCCGCACCGCTGACACGGCCGGGGGCGTGGCACAGGAGGGATTAGCTCCCATGCACGACAAGCCTATTGGCGCTGGCTGTGATCGCGCCGCGACCACCGCCGCAGAAGACACCCGCGACCAGGCGGCGGTCCTGAGACACGTTCTCGACCTGCACCCGGAGACCCTGACGCTTGACGAGTTGATGCGCGAGATGGTCGGCGTCTTGTCTTCTCGGTTCTCCGAGGAGGACGGAATCAGGAGGGCCGTCCGCGACTTGGCGGCGGTCGGCCTGCTCCACCACGAAGGCCAGCGCGTCATTCCGACGCGGGCCGCGCTCGTCTTCCACAACCTCAACGAAGCCTGATGGACGGCAGACGAGTAGACAGGGCAGCCGCCGAGCGGCTGGGACGAAACGTGCTCAAGGCTCGCCGCCGTGCCGCGTTCTCTCAAGAAGAACTCGGCGCGATGGCCTGCCTGCACCGAACCGAGATCGGCTTTGTCGAGAGCGGGCAGCGCCTTCCTCGCGTGGACACGCTCATCAAGCTCGCCTCGGCGCTAGGGGTTGGTGCGGCGGAGTTGCTTGAGGGCATGGAGTGGATCATCCCGGCCCCGACCCGGCCGGGGAGCTTCGCGGTCACTCCCCATCGGTCCGAGGGAGGCGCGATCCATGCCAGCTAACAGGAAGCCGACGGGGCGGGAGGAGGCGCTGATGTTCCTCCTCCAGCACCCGCTGCGAAAGCAGCTCCTTCGCCTCTGCATCGAGGCGGAGGAAATGCGCAGCCCCAAGGAACTCACGGTCCCCGTCAACCGGGACATTTCGATAGTCGGCTACCACGTGCGCGTCCTCGCCGAGCACGGGGCGGTGGAGCTTGTCGCCGAACAGCCCCGACGCGGCGCGGTCGAGCATTTCTACGAGGCAACCGACCTCGTTGACGGCGTGTCTTGGGGAAGGGCGGTACTCGGGCTATGAACGTCAAAATTACGACCCTCCGCCTAGCTGCCGAGTTGGCAGACGAACTCGCGGCCGTTGCGCGAGCAGATGGAATGACCATCTCCGACGTGGTCCGCGAGGCGCTAGGCAAGCACATCGCCGAGCGCCGAGCCGACCCCGACTTTCAGGAGCGCTTGAAGGAGCGGATGGAAGAAACCCGCGCGGTGATGGAGCGGCTCGCGGCAGGAGGCTCCTGATGGCCCGAAACGATCCAATCTCGGGAACGGCGATCAGCGTCCGCGTGCCCGAGGAGCTTGCAGTGGAGGTCTCCCTGATCGCCCGCATCGAAGATGTGAGCGTCTCGGAAGTGATCCGCGCGGCGATCTACCGGCACCTTTCCTTGCTGCACGCCGATCCGGCGTTTCAAGACCGGCTCCGCAAACGCTTGGACGAAGATCGCGAAATCTTGGAACGCTACGCGCCGGGGGAGGGCTGAATGGTGAGACAAATCGCGGCCTCGTTCGACTAGGAGGTAGTGAGGCCCGAAATCGAACCTCTTGTTAAGAAAGCGGAAAAAGGCGGTCCACTTTCGGGGTTCGTCCCCCCGTTAGGTAGTGGCCAACCTAATTTCACCCCGGAACCGCGACCCCTTTCAGGGAGGGTCCCTAGATTTTTTGACGGATTTCGCCGCCTCGTTCGACGGAGAGGTATGAGGGGCGAAATCAAATATCAGCCTAAGCAGGGGGGCCACTTTCGCGGTTCGCTCCCCTGTTGCTGTATCCGGGCAGATTCTTCACAGCCGCTTTTCCTTCGCCTTGCCCTTCGGGGATGGCTTCGCCTGTCGCTTCCCCTATCGCTTCGCGGTCCGGTTGGTCCGATGGCCCGCAATCGCGCATCCCAGCGCCGTTTGCGGGCCTTTCTCTTTGCCGACATTCCTACGCCACTTCCAATTCAAAACACCTTCAAGGAGGTCTTCGTCATGTTCTCTATCCAGTCTCGATCTACGTCCCTTGCACTCGACGCCTGCGCTATCGCCACCGCGCTGGCTCCACAGCGCTTCTCCATCACCTCGGCGACCGGAATCGCCTCGGTGCTGGCAACTCCGACTCCACAGCCGATCACCGGCTCGGCGCTGCTCTCGCAGCACCTCGCCGTCAATCGCTCGCTGAACTGGAGGTCAGCGTGAATTGGCAGGCAGGCTCAAGCCTGCGGTTGCCGGAGGCGACGACCGAGATCATCGCCTCGCTCGGCGAGCATCGCATCCTCTCGACCGCCCAGGTGCGCGCGATCCATTACCCGGATCGCAGCCCGCGCCGCACCCAACAGGCGCTCTCCTATCTAGAGCGGGCGGGCTTGGTCGCTCATGTCGATACCCGCCGAACCCCGCGCCGCGTGTGGTTCCTGACCGATGCCGGCGCTGACGCAGTGATCCTCGTCGGCGACACCAGGGAGCGGCCGAAGGTCCTCACCCCGAAGCAGGCGGCGGGGCCGCTGACCGCCCACACGCTCGGCGTCAACGAAGTCGGGATCAGCTTCTTACGGGCTGCTCGCGAGCGGGGCGACGAATTCCTCCCGCTCTCCTGGCGGCATGAGGTCGCCCACCCCCTCAACCGCGGCCGTGGCCGCGCTCGCCGGGCGCTGATCGCCGATGCGGTCTTCACCTACGTCCGGCCCGAGGATCGGCAGATCGCGATCTACCACCGCTTCGTTGAGGTGGATCGCGCCACGCTTTCGGCCGAAAGGCTGGTGGCCGAGCTCGCGCGCTACGGGCAGCTTTACCGGGCGCGGGAGAAACAGGGCGGCGAGCCGCTTTGGAGCTACTACTACCAGAGCTTCCCGGCCGTGATCTGCGCGTTGACGGGCGGATCGCGCGAGGCGCTGAATCGGCGGCTCGACGTCGCTCTCTGGCTGCTCGGGAAGCACCCTTCACTCGACCGCGCCTACGACGTGTCCATCTACTTCTGCTTCCTTGACGACCTCAAGGATCGCGGCCCCTTCGCCCCGATCTTCTACAAGCTCGGCGAGCCGGATCGGGCCGTGGACTGGACCGGCGAGGTCGGCGCGCTCGAGGGCAGGCGGTAGGGGGAGGCGTGGCGAAAAAGCTCCCGGCATCTATCCCCCGGATCGCGTTCACGCCCGCTGAGGCGGCGGCTGCCATCGGAGTTGGCCCTGACTTCTTCGACGCAAACGTAGCCCCGCAGCTTCGCCTGATCCGGCGTGGCCGCAAGCGACTAGTTCCGGTGCGCGAGCTTGAACGGTGGGTGGCTGAAAATGCCGACGCGCCAATGGTGGAGCAACTCCGCTGATGGCCATCCGGCGATTGAAATCAACGACAGGAGGTAGATCGCAATGGCCGTGATCAAGAAGCGGCACTCAGGCAACTGTCCGGCGAAGCGCGGAAAGCGGTGCAGCTGCAACGGCGGCTACCGCGCCGAGGTCTATTCGCCGAGAGACAAGAAGAAGATGCGCAAGACGTTCACCCACAGGGCAGACGCGCAGTCCTGGGCTGCCGAAGTGAAACGCGGGGTCGATCTCGGAACCCTTCGGGCTCCAACGAAGCGGACCCTTGACGAAGCCGCTGCCGCGTGGCTGGCGGGAGCCGAGGAGGGGACGATCCGCAACCGTTCCGGCAACCGCTACAAGCCCGCGACCCTGCGCGGGTATCGGCAGGCGCTTGAGGATCACGTCCTCCCGTTGCTCGGTGGTCGGAAGATGAACGCGGTCACGACCGCCGACCTGCAAGCCCTGGTTGATCGTTGGAGCGCCGAGGTTCAATCGCCCTCCACGATCCGCAACTCGATCAAGCCCTTGCAGGTAATCTACCGCCGCGCTCGCGCTCGGGAAGGTCTCGCGGTCAACCCAACTCGCGATCTGGAACTGCCCGCTCCCAGCCCGAAGGAGGTTGAGATAGTCGCCCCGGAGGTCGCCGCGCAGCTGCTCGACGTGCTGCCTGTAGAGGATCGCGCCTTGTGGGCCACCGCTCTCTACGCGGGTCTTCGCTACGGCGAGCTTCGCGCCCTCCGCTGGTCGGCGGTTGACCTCGCTGGCGGTGCGATCCGAGTAACGGAGTCCTGGGACCCAAAGGAGGGCGCGATCGCGCCGAAGACCAAGAACTCGCAACGAACGACGCCGCTGCCCGGTTTTCTTCGCGACTACCTGATGGAGCATCGGATCGCGGCGGGTGAGCCTCCCGTCGACGCCCTGGCCTTCGGGGATAAGAGCGGCAAGCCATTCCAGGCCGCGACGATCTATCGGAGGGCTGATCGAGCCTGGAAGGCTCAGGCATTGGGTCGGTTGCGGCTGCACCAAGCCCGCCATACCTATGCCTCCTTCATGATCGCCGCCGGGGTCAACGCCAAGGCGCTCTCGTCGTTCATGGGCCATTCCTCAATCAAGGTGACGTTCGACCTGTACGGGCACCTCATGCCGGGAACCGAGGCCGAGGCGGCGGCTCTGCTGGATAGGTACTTGTCTTCACAAATCGAAGAAGGCGAGAGGAAGAGTCGGTCGGCAGCGCCCGTGCTTGACTAAGCTCCGGGGGCAGGAGCATCGACTGTCGATGTGGCGTTAACTCGGTTGGGGGGCGAACCAGTTATGAAACTTCGCGATGACTTCGCAGAGATACTGCGAACCTGCTCGTCCGAGGCGGAGGATTGGCACTCCGTTGAAAGCTGCTTTCGCAAGAACATCGATGAGGACGATCCAGATGTAGTGGAGGACGCGCGGCCCATCGTTTGGGCTTTCGGCTACATGCTTGTTGCGTCACGTCGGGAAGAGACCCGTGAACGCTACGGAGTGTTTGGGGCCGCATGGGAGATCGAAGGATCAATCTTCCCTCCGCCCCTCGCCGAGCTTCCAGACGAGGTCTTGGAGATCTGGATCAAGTATGCGGATGCCCTAAATGGGAGTCCTTTTGCAATCAGTCGTCTGAATGACCTTCTCTGGGTTCGGAAGTTCAGTGACGACAGGGTGACCTTTGCGCGAGCCGCCATTGACGCCTACCTCGAAGTAGCAGCCTCCGCCGACAGCATGACCTCGGTCGATGCTCTCCTTCGCGCCATTGAGATCGGTAGCGAAATTAAGGATGAGGTGCGACTGCCCACAGCGGTAGGGAAAGCTGTCGAGGCCATAGAGGAGGAGTTGGCGATCCAAGACGAGTTCCGTCCTGGCATTCCTATGAACTTGCTGGAGGCCCTTGTCGACCTAAAGCCTGAAGTTCGGCCCGCTTCCCTCCGTGACTTAGTTGAGATGGCAGGAGAGCGCTACGGGTCGGACCCGTACAACGCTCAATCGGTGGGCGAGCTGCTTGTTCAACTAGCGCCGATGGAGGACCGAGAGGGATTGCAGCGGCAGCAGGTCACGCGTTGGAAGCAGGAGGCGGATCGGTCAACCGGGATTCTCCGCTATTCCCGACTGCAAGAGGCACTCGGTCTTGCCCGAAAGCATGGGTTCACTGACATGGCTGAAGAACTCCTCGTTGCCATGCAGTCAATGACCGACGACGATCTAGAACTGAAGACCATCAGCACTGAGGTAAAGGTTCCGAGAGAGAAAATCGATGCCTACGTTCGGGGCTTCATTGAGAAGTCTAGTTCTTGGCAGGAAGCGCTAACCCGGTTCGGCGCCAGCGGTCCTCCCTCCGGGAACTCGGCCAAGAACTTGGAGTCAGTGCGAGAGATGGCAAGGAAGCACCCCCTCAGTCGCCTGGTCAGCAACCAAGTAATCGGTGCGCACAACAGCCCCACCGCTAGCCCTGAGTCAGAGGAGGAGCATGACCGCCTTGATCTGGCGGGTCACGAGGCCTTGGCGATTCGCGTTTGGGCTCCTCTTGGCGTTGAGATTCTCGAATCGATCAAGGAGAAATTCGGTGAGCCCGACCGACAGGAGCTGGCCGATTTTTTCACCACCGAACTCATCGACAAGGCGGTTGCTGCCCGATTCGCCGATTCTGTTCTCCGCTTCTATGGGAGTGACGACGATGGTGCTCTTCACATCTTGGCGCCGCAGATTGAGGCGGCGATCCGGGGGACTGCCGCCCGCATTGGCATTGTCGTCATAAAGACGCCGAAGGGACCCACCCCAGGCGGAGTGCGAGCCCTCGGAGCGATCCTGAGCGAGTGCGAGGGAAGGATGGATGAGTCGTGGCGGAGATACCTCTTAAATGCATTGGCCGACCAAGTGGGCGTCAACCTCCGAAACGAAATTGGGCACGGCCTCTACGGCCCTTCCGTCCGCGCGGATGCTGCGATCCTCATCCATATCGCTTGTCACTTGCGCCTCCTAGGTCGAGAGGTTCCTGGGGGGGACGAGGAAGCCGAGGCGGGGTGAGGGGAGCGAACGGTTCAGCCCGGACTCAGGCAGCCAGAGGCCGGGGTCCCTGAGGCCGCAGGTGGTCAACGTTCCCGAGCGGTAGCGTCGTAGAGCAGACGATCACTACCGAGCGGAGGCACCATGACTGATCGCGGTTCTCTCAGCGACGCCGCCTACCTGGCGCGCGAGACCCTGTTCCACCATCCGCACCTGAACACGCCGCAGGCGATAAGCAGCGGCCCACTCAGCATCGAACAGATCGACGTGCAGGACTTCGCGGACGGCCTCACCGAGCTTGCCGCGCTCCAACCCCCACAGGCGTTCAAGACGGGGGGCGGGACTTGGAAGCTCACCCCGGCCGGGGTTGCCGAAGCGGGATGAAGGCGTTTGCCGCCGACTTGCGTGCTTGACTTCTCTTACGCGCTGGCCGACCCGCGAGGATGGCTGAATGGCAGGCGATCTGTCACAGCGTGGAGATTGGCGCCGAATGGCGCACCCCGGCGCCGCATGGCGTCGGCCCGAATGGGAAATCAATTGGGGACGCCCTAGAGGATTTGAGATCAGCCCCCGGCCAGGTCCAAACTGGCTCGGGGGTTTCCTCGTTCTAGAGGGTGCGGCGTCGTTTGGCCTCCGGGCTTGGGCGGGATGCCGCCCAGGGTCCCGCGCGACATGCAATCCGTGCAAACTGGCCCATTTACTGGCCCACGGTCGGGCAGAACCGCTCTAGAAAGCGGAAAATCTCTCTATGTACCGGCCTGCAAAGCCGTTTACACCGGTTCGATTCCGGTAGGCGCCTTTCGCTCCTCCAACCGTAAGGTGCTCGGAGCCGATGATGCGCCCGCACCCCGGAACCCTTGCCGTGAGACTTGCCCTCGTCACCCTGGCCCTGCTTGCGCTCTGCTCGGCTTGCAGTCAAGAGTCCTTCGCTGCCGAATGGGAAGAGCTGCCCGTCGTCCCGACCCTCGAACCTCCTGTCGTCGGCCATCTCGAGAAGGTCGCGGCCCGCGGCGAGGCTTACGGCAATCGCCCCGGTGTCTTCGCCAAGGTCGGCGACAGCATCACCGCCTCGCCGTCGTTCCTGCAGGGGCTGGCGTGCCGTGCGCCTCGTTTCGGGTCCTGGAGCGAGCTGCGCGAGACGCTGGCGTTCTTCGGCGAGACCTCGGTGCCTCGGGGGGCCGAGGAAGCTCTGTGTTCGGTCAGCAACAGCTATTCCCGTCTCGGCATAGCCGCCGTGGGCGGGTGGCGGGCGATTGACGCTCTGTCGCCGAGGGAATCGTTTCCCGAGTGCCAGGGCCTGCCCGCCGTCGGCTGCGAGCTGCGACTGCTGCGCCCGTCGGTCGCCTTGATCATGTTCGGAACCAACGATCTGGAGGAGTTCAGCGCGGTCGAGTTCCGCCGCTCTCTCGCCAGCGTGGCGAGGCGCGTGTCCGGGGCTGGGACGATTCCGGTGATCAGCACGATCCCACCCCGTGCGCAACCGCGGTTCTCGCCGCGGGTCGAACGCTTCAACGCCGAGATAGCCGCCCTTGCCGAGAACCGGGCGCTGCCCCTCTGGAACTTCTGGCGGCAGATGACGTGGCCGGGGGTTCCCCATTCGGGCCTGAGCGGCGACGGCGTCCACCCGAGCGTGCTCTGCCCGCCCTGTACCGCGGTCGATTTCCGGCCCGGCGGCCTCCGTTATGGCTACGCGGCGCGGAACCTCGGTGCACTTCTCGTCCTCGATCGCCTACGCCGCCGGGTTCTCCTGGAATAGCCGGCGACCGGCGCGGATCAAGGCGTAGGAGCCGATGGCCAGCGCAAGGGTTCCGAACACCGTCAGGCCCCAGCGGACCGGGACTGCAAGGTCGGTCGTGGAGAGGGAGCTTTGCAGGGCGACGAGGAACGGAATGTGGATCAGGTAGATCCAGAAGCTCGCGTCCGACAGGTAGCGAAGCACCCGCGATTCCTTGCGCACGTATCGCGCCAGCACTCCCCAGATGCCGAACAGGGTGAGCCAGCAGACGATGCCGACGGTGAACAGCCCGTAGATGCGCAGCTCGTCGATTTCGGCCAGCACGCCCGGGGTGCCGACGTTGCCGGTGAAATCGCCGTTGTCGTAGAAGAGGAGGAAGGCGGGGACGGCGATCAGGGCTCCGGCCGCGAGCCGCAGCCAGGCCCCCCGCTTCAGCTGCTCGATCAGGTCGCTCTGGCCGCTGAGCAGCCAGCCGAAGAGGAAGAAGAAGCTGAAGTAGGCGAAGAGGGTCGGGGCGGGGACCAGCGAGTTGGACGCCGAGCCCCCCGCCACCCAGCCGGTCTTGGTGATCAGGATCCCGGCGCTGATCGCGGCCAGGACCGGAACCGCCCACGATGACCTCATCAGCCGGCCGAAGCCGCGGTTGATGGCGGCTCCCAGTGAGGGGGCCCGCTGGATCGCCAGCCAGATCCCGAGTGCGAGGAGGGAGATCATCAGCAGGTAGGCGATGAACCAGAGGTGACGCGGGGTCAGGCTGAAGACGTTGGCCAGGTCCAGCTCTCGTTTCGGCGGCAGCTCGCCTTTGCGCGGCCAGAGCGCCGCCGCGCCGATCACGAGGAGATTAGCCAGCGGCACCACCGTCAGCATCCCGACGAACAGCGGCAGGCCGAGCCGGCGAAAGCGGGCGCGCAGCTGCCGGGCGGCGGTCGACCGCCGCAGGGCGCTCGCCGCCAGGAATCCGGAGATGGCGAAGAACAGGGGCATGTGCCAGGCGTGGACGAACCAGACGACGGCATCGACGATCCCGGCGTCCGTTTCGCCCTTCTGGACGTAGCGCGCGGCGTGGTAGGGGATCAGCAGGAGGATCGCCGAGACGCGGATCGCGTCCAGGTGATGACTGCGCTGGCTCCCACTATCGGTACTCAAGTCAGTACGCCTATCTTCTTACGCAGCTTTCCAACCCAGCCGCAACCGGCCCTTCTCCGTGCCCGGAGCAAGGTCGAGCATGGCTGCGGTCTCAGAATGGCTCAGCTTCCCGAAGAAGGCCGGGGTCAATCACCCAGCCTGTGGTCCGTGGAAGTCGCGGGCGCACCGTCCGCGACGGCTAAGTCCACTTACACCAGCCTTGGCGTCCTCTACTCGGCGCGCTCTTCCGGGGGAAAGCCCATCGCCAGCAGCGCGGCTTCGCCTTTGGAAGTCGTCCTGAAGGTGGAGCCGCCCCGATCGCCTGTGCTGCTGTCCGGCTCGACGAGCTCGAGCAGTTCGAGCACTCGGGCGTGGTAGGCGACGTTGCTCAGCTGCAGCCCGTCGAGGTCGAGCAGCGGCAGCGCTTCGCCGGGGGTGACCGCTTCCCGCTCGGCGAGCAGCTTCAGGAAGCGCGCCCGGACCGGATGGTCGAGGGCGCGAACCAGGCGCGGTTCGAAGTCTTTCTCTGGCGGGGGGAGCATGGGGACTGATTCGGCTGCGGCGATTGGTGCAGCAGTTTCGGTCGTAGCCCTGCACAGCGCTAGGCCAAAGTGGCTGAGTAGGGCTGGGAGCCCGACTGGCTGACCCCCAACCCCGCCCTATCAGCCGCCCTTGCGGGTTTCGGCCGTCGGGAAGATCTGCTGCGTCTGCAACATGACCATTGATGCCACCCCCTTCGCCTCGCGGTTTCGACTCGGGGGCCACGCGAGGCGGTCAGGGGCCGGTCCCCCGTGCGACCGCTTCACCGCCGCGCAGCGCGAACCACCGAGCCCCTACGACTGCGAATTGTCGCTCAGCGGCGTTGGTGTAGGGCTCGTGCTGGACGAACGGAGGGAAGGTCTGGAATGCTTGCGCGGGGAGAAATGGTCAACGAAGTCTCAGAAAAGAAGGGAAAGAGGCCTGGCCGAGCAGTACTCGACCAGCGTCTGGCAAAGGCGCTTGCCCATCCCACCCGAGTCCATATCCTCAGCATCCTCAACGAGGGGCCCAGCAGTCCGTCGAAGATCGCCAAGCGGCTGGACGGGGTCAGCCTCAACCTCACCTCGCACCACATCAAGGTCCTGCGGGAACTCGGTTGCGTGGAGCTGGTCAGGGAAGTGACACACGGCGGCCGAACCGAGCACATCTACCGCGCCACCAAGCGCCAGCACTTCACCCCCGACGAATGGGAGGAAGTGGAGCCGCACGCTCGACCACCGATCACCGTCAGCATCCTTCGCCTGATCTCCGAGGATGTGGACAAATCGTTGGCTTCGGGCAAGTTCGACGAGCTACCGGACAACCACCTCAGTCGATCTCCCCTTGACGTCGACCAGGAGGGTTGGCAGGAAATCGTCTCGATCCTCAATCGGGCCTTGGACGAAGTCCTGGAGGCGAACGTGCGCAGCGCCGAGCGGGCCCGACTCAGCGGCGAGGAGCTGAGGAAAATCCGCGTCGTGATGATGCAGTTCTTGATGGACCCAGAGCGAACCTGAGAAGTCCCTAATCTCCAATGGGTGACTGAGCGATCGGTAGGGACTGAGAACTCGGCAAAGCTGGATCGCGCGGCATCTCGATTTACGCGCTTGTACTTGGATTCGTTGCGGGCGGCCGACACCGGCGGAGCCTTTCGGGTGGCCTCCGAGGCGCTCGAGGAGGGGATGACGGTCCCGCAGCTCTACCAGTGGGTGATCGCGCCGGCGATGTACGAGGTGGGCGAGCTGTGGAGGAAGGGCGCGCTCACCGTCGCCGACGAGCATCTCGCCACGGCTCTGACCCATCGCGTGCTGGCGGCGCTGCGACCGCAGCTCGGTGCCGGGCCCGACCGCGTCGAGCCCGTCGCGGAGAGAGGCCGGGTGATGGTGGCGGCGATCCAGGGCGAGCAGCACGCCCTGGGGCTGCGGATGGCTGCGGACGTTCTCGAGGACGCCGGCTTCCACACGATCTACCTCGGCGCCGACGTCCCGACCGAGGCCCTGCTGCAGGCGATCTCCACGCTCTCTCCCGATCTGCTGGCGCTGGGGGTGACGATGCCGGAGCTGGCTCCCCGGTTGCGGGAGGTGACCGACGCGGTGCGCAGGGCACATCCCCAGCTCACCGTGCTGGTCGGCGGCCAGGCGGCATCTCCGCCTGAGGAGGGGGCGCTTGTGCAGGACCTGGAAGCGCTCCCAGGGCGCCTGCGGGGATGGCCTCGTTAGGAGAAGGGGGCGTGGCGGGTAACTGGGTTCGACCAGTCGCGATCACGAACCCGAGGGACCAGGAGATGAGATGGATCAGAGGACCCGGGAACGGACGGTCGACGACCGGCCCGTTACCGACTACCAAACGACGGATGAGGCGCGGGACCGTCTCCGCCACGACCGAGTGCACGACCGCGACGAGGTGCGGGACGATCGCGCCCACGCCGGCCAGGCGGTACGTGAGCGCCAGCGCGACGAGTACGGCGGCTTCAACCTCGGAGCGGCCTTCTTCGGCTGGCTGGTGGCGGTGGGCATCGCGGTGTTGCTGACCGCGCTTCTGAGCGCGGCCGGGGCGGCGATCGGCCTGACCGAGTTGAGCGAAGGCGAGGCGGAATCGAATGCCGGGACGATCAGTCTCGTCGGCGGGATCCTGCTCATCGCCGTGCTCGCGATCAGCTATTACGCCGGCGGTTACGTGGCCGGCCGGATGTCCCGCTTCGACGGCGGGCGCCAGGGGTTGGGCGTCTGGCTGATCGGCCTGCTCGCCACCGTGGCGCTGGCGATCCTCGGTGTCATCGGCGGCTCGGAGTACAACCTCTTCTCGCAGTTGAACCTGCCGCGAATTCCGATCGACGAAGGCAGCCTCGCGGCGGGAGCGGCGATCACCCTCGTCCTCGTCCTGGTGGCGACCCTGGTCGCGGCGATGGCGGGCGGCAAGGTGGGGGAGCGCTACCACCGCAAGGTCGACCGGGCGGGATTTGAGCCACGACGGAGGGATGCCTAAGGCGAAGAAGGCTTCGGGGAGCGCCGCTGCCAGTTCGGCCGCAGGTAGGTCTCCTCGAAGCCAGCCTTGAGGATGTTGCGATAGCTCGCCGATGGCCGGCCTGGAACGCGCTCTCCCGTCTCCACGAAGAGAGTGCGGCAGCCGGCCTCGGCGGCGTCGCAGATGCGCCTGTGCAGCAGCGCGGTCTGGCAGCCGCGGCCGCGCGCTCCCTCGAGCGTGGCGGCGACCCCGAACTCGGCGATCCCTTCCTCGATCAGCATCGCCGCGCAACCCTGGGCCTGGCCGTCGATCTTCGCCACGTAGCAGCGCCACCGGTCCCGGCCGGGCAGGTAGGCGAAGAGCTCGGCGCCCCAGGCCGGCAGGTCGAAGCCGATCGCGGCGATCGTCCCGAACGGCTCCTGGTCGGGCGTGGTCAGCTCGACCACCTCGACGCCGCCGGGCAGCGGGAACCGCGGCGGGTGCGGGGCGCGAACGAACTTCATCCAGGCGTAGCCGGGCTCGAACCCGCTTTCGCGCAGCCAGGTCTCAGCTGCGTCCGAGCCGGGGAGGCCGGGAGTGAGGGGGACGCAGGGCGCCGCGCCCTCTTCCTCGGCCCACTGCACCGCCGCCTCCAGGTTGTCGGTGGTCGCGGTCTCGGCCGCTCCCAGCAGCAGGTTCAGCATTCCTCTCTGGGGGAGGTCGGCCGTGATCGAGGCTTGAATCCCGCCGAACCGCCGCAGCGCGATTCCGTGCTCCCGCGCCACCGCCTCCGGAACCGACTCCCAGACCTCGCGCCAGAAGCGGCGCTCGGCCGGGTCGAGAGCCGCGGAGTCGTAGGCCACGCCGTTCTTGGTCGTCCCCTTCGCCACTCGGCGCGAGGATAGAACGGAAAAGGGCCCCTGAGGGGCCCTTTGATTCCGAAGGACGTACCACCAGAGAGGTCTAAGTCGCTGGCTCGTCGGTCCTCAAGCTCTGAAGTTCAGCTACACAAACACCGGATACTGCGGGAAGTTGCACCCCTTGCATCGACACTTGCAAGCGAACCTTTAGTCGCCGAACGGCGTTTTCCTGCTCGCTGCTAGATTCAGAGCCCGAGGGCGTTTAGCTCAGTTGGGAGAGCGCCAGCTCGACAAGCTGGAGGTCACTGGTTCGAGCCCAGTAACGCCCATCTCGGATCGCGCTACAGAGCCAAATGTCGGCCAGTGGTTCGAGCCCACTTCCTCGTCCTTCGAGACCGCGACTCGCTTACGCAGGGGAGATTACCCCTCGGATCAGCGGCGAAAGGCCCGCAAACGACCGCTGACGGCCCTCAAGACCACTTCGTGGTGGGCATCCACACCTGCCGACCGCGCGGCGCAGCCGCGCCACAATCGGCGGGTGGGGATGCCCGACCCTATAGGCACCGAAACGAACGTCTGTTCGGGTTCATAATGTGTCGGTCTTCCGAAAGGAGGGCCGAAGAGGCACGGATTGCCTGAAACTGTCGGGTCCAGAACGTGGTCTGTTCGTCCGACTCCTCGGTCCCTATCTTTGAGTGAGGATGAGCGAGGACATGGAGGCAAGAATCAGCTTCGCGTCGGGAGAGCTAGGGCAAACGATCGATTCCGCCCGCGCGATGGTCGATGAGCAATTCCAAATTGCCGAGCGCCTGGATCGCAAGGCCCGCTACCAAGCCGCTACTAGCGGCGCCTTCTTCGCGGTGGTGCAAGCCATCGCCATCAATGCGATCAGCAATGCCGGTCTCTCGACTGGATGGATCGCAACGCTTGCGGCCTTGGCGTTGCCAGCCGCATTCCTCACGATTGGCTCCTTGGTTGCGGCAAGTAGCGCTTGGAAAACGCAGATGGAGCGAGATCTGCCGCTCGCCGATCTGCGTGACCTAATCGACCGAATCCAACGAGGCGATGAGTTTGCTCTGCGGGAGCTGGCCCACCACTACGTAAACCTTGCCGAGGAGCGCCGGGAGGGGAATAAACAGCGGGTAGCGAAGGTGGGGAAGGCGGCAGCAGCCGCTCTTATGGCAATTTCGTTGACGGGCTTAGAGCTGGTTCTGATATTCGTCTCGCTGGCGGTTACTCATGGCTGATGATCCTGAAAAGGACGAAGAGTCAAGCCCCGAGGAAGAGGGAGGGGAGGACCAACCGAACGACCTCCCGCCTCGACCAGACCCCAAGCGCCTCGACCGCATTGAGTTCGCGGTCAAAGATCTCTGGCAGCGCTCCCCGCTTGTAGTCACGGTTGCCGATGGGCCGATCACTGCGGCTTATGGCCCTGCCGAGCTCATAGGCAAGCTTGCCGAACGTATTGCAGCTCTGATTCGTGATGTAGCCGGTACGCCCACGATGCTCTACGGGATTGCGCCTGGGAACTCCATGACGATGTTCTTCGGTGATCCGCAGCCCTCAGGAAGCCAGCAGCAACTTGAGTTCGAGGTGACCTTGGACGCTGCTAAACGCGTTGCGGATCTCCTAGAGGCAGATGAAGAGACCTTTGTTGCTCGTGCGATTGGGATCGGGGCGCCAATGAGTCGTTACGACGATCTCGCGCAGCTAGTCCAAAGCGAGGGCTTCCAATTGAAATGGGAACCCCGCACCCAGCCTGCACGCGTACTCACTCCGGAGCGAGCCGGTGAACAGCACGTGAGGCTCCAGGCGCCCCCGGAGACGCATGACTGGGAGCAACGAATCAACGGGATCCTTTACCGAGTTATTGCTGAGCCAGGTGAAGAGCAAGGAACGGCTGGGATTAGGCGATTCAAATGGTCACCGGCTCCAGGTGGTGTACCCCGCGCCAAGATCATCGCTTCAGCAGATCGCGAGATGTTGGATCGAGCGCTTGAGGAAGGTCTTTTTGGAGACGCTGTTCAGGCTGTGCTGCGCATTAAGCGCGGGGTTCTTGGCATGACCATTGACCCTGATTACATAGATCTGGAATGGGTCTCAATTGAGCCAGGCCCTTCTGAGGAGTCAAGACTTGGGCGGTCTATTGAGGATTTGCTAGGGGAATTGGATCAAGATGAGGGCTAGGAACGGCTAGCTACTCAGGATCTAGATCTAGGACAGATCGTCCCCACGGCACCGCGTCAACCAGCCCCGTCGCTTCGTAGAAGTGCTCCACCGACCCACGCCGGGGCTGTGTCCCGACCAGCTCAACCGCACCTTGCTTCGCCAGCTCGCGGACGTGGTAGCCGACGAGCGACAGGTGCTTCTTCGTGAAATCCGAGAGCTGCTTAGGGCTGAGGCTTTCACCTCCTTTGACGTAGAGCCTCAACAGCTCCCGCCGCAACGGGTGGCGGAGGAGAAAGAGGAGAGCCTGCTCGGGGTCGCTGATCTTCTCCGGCATAGCTAGCTCCTCACCGAGAAGCTGCCCGATCGAGTCGGGGCGGGCACGATCCACTCGATGCCGGCGAGCAGCTCCTCGGCCCTCACGCCGAGAGCTGAGGCGAGCTTGATGAGGGTGTCCACGCGCGGCAACCGGGTGCCGTTCTCCACCATCCCGATCTCGGTCCGGTGGAGGCAAGCCATCGCGCCGAGTTCTTCCTGAGAGAACCCGGCGCGGCGACGAGCCACGAACAGATTGCGGCCCAGCCGTTTGGCGGCTGCCCTATCCACCTTCCTGCCGTCCATCAGGCTTCGTACAGGCGGTGGAAGGTGGTGGCGGTTCGCGTCGGGAAGACGCGACCGCCTTCTTTGTGGAGCAGACCGACCGCCGCCAAGTCGCGGACGGCCCTCTCGACCGCATCGCGCTCGGCGGGCTGAGACGACGAGATCCCGATCATCTCCCGAACCAACTCATCCAGCGTCAGCGTCTCCGGGATGAGGCTGAGGACGTGTCTCAGGACCGCCGTCTGGTCGCGGTCGTCCAGCTCGGCGGTGGTCGCGGCGCGCTCATCGTCGCCGCTACTAGGCTTGTTGCGCATGGGAAGCATTCCTTCCTGTGCCACGCCCCCGGCTGTTCCACCAGCGCGGGGGCACTTTTTGTCTTATCGGCTCAGCCTAGCACGTTTGGAGAGTTAAACTCTCCAAATCTCGCGAACTACTCGCCTCGGATGATCTGGCCGACTCGCGTGTGGTGCAGGCCGACCTCCTCGCCGATCTCCCGCAGGGTCAGGCCTTCCTTCTGAGCCTGGGCAAAGGCTTTGCGGCGTGCCCTCTGGGTGGCGTCTGACTCGCTCTCAAACTGCTTCTGGGCGGCGCGAACAGAGCGGCGTGCAGCGCTGCGCTTTGCGTCATCCGACATTGCCGCAGCCTAGTCCGTGCACCTAGTCAGGCGGTTCGTAGTTGAACGGCGCAACGATGCGATCCGTTCGGCCTCGTGGGCGTCCGCCCTGTTGGCGATGATTTTCAGAGATGGCGGAAGTTGCTCTTCCTCTCGCAGGTCGTCGAGCCTCCAAGGCCGTGGAGTCGCCTAGGCGCGGCCCAGGCGCCGGTACTGGAGTGAGTCTCATCGCGGCGGCGGCAGGGGCACTTGGAGTTCCCACGGGCGTATGGGTTTTCACGCTGATCCTCGGAATCATCCTTACCCTCGTTGCTCTGGTTCCTCGTACGCGTACGTCAGAATCAGAGACCGCGCACCAATCATTGCCCCCGGTGTCTTATCGCTCATCCTCAACGCGGCACTTGGTCGCCGTGAACCCTCAAGAGCTAATCCGGCCCTTCCGCAACTACGGCGCGGAGGAGGCGTCTCGTCTCGTCCGCTCGTACATCGGGAGCTGGACGCAGATCGAAGGCGTGGTTCCCGATGAATCCATATTCGAGTGGGACAGGCGCCACGACGTGGCTTTGGGCCTGCGACGGAGTAGTACTCCTTCGATCTATGTTCGTCTTGCCCCGAACGATCCTCTGAAGGGGAAGCGATGGAGGCCTGGGGAAAAGTTGAAGGTCCTCGGTCGAATTGAGGAGGTCGGACCCTCCGAGGTAGTGCTTGCAGACTGCGAATCAGATAGCAACACCCTGGCGCACTAGAAGGCTCTCCGCAGTCTCCACGCTAGCTCTCGGACGGGGGTGACGTCTTTATATCGGCACCTGTCGCCCGCCGATGACCTTGCGATTATCGAAGGATGGAGAAGATTCTGGCCCTGACCGTCGTGGCGGAATTGCCTCACGATCTGGGTTTGGCAGGCCAAGCGGTGTTTGCGTATGAGGGGGGCGATCCTTGGCGGGGGTGGGACGCCGACTCCATGGCGCAACTGGCGGGCTATCCAGTCGCTATGGCTGAAGGTCGTCGGCCGACTCATCGGATCGCATTCGAACGCTCTCGAGTCCGCAGTCGATTGCCCCTTCAGGCTGCTGATAAGACCTTCGGCAGATGGGTGATGCCGCTGCTCCCTCCAAGGAGAAGGCTTCGGCGACGAATTGGCCTAGGGCTAGCCCGAATCCTTGGGCTCCGGGAGAACGTCAGCGTGGCCGCAGTCACTGCCTTTGTTCCCTCTCGTGAGGTGCCCGATGATCCTTTTGAGGGATGGTTCGAGGAACGAATCGGCATGGCGATCGACGTGCTCAACGAATTCTTGGTTGCGCTGGGAGTCTGTTTAGGGGATCCGAGAGTGGGTCCAGTGAGTCGGTCTGAGTTGCCCGCGGCGGTTCCCCTCATTGCGGAGGAACAGCCCAGCTCCGGGGAAGAGCGGGAAGGATCGACGTGGATAGTTCCGATCCATCCTTGGATTCCGAATCCCTCAGACGAGACGGACCCTCAAGCTGTATTCGATGCAGCGACTCTTTTCCGAGGGGCAGTAGAAGGCACGACCCCTTGGTTCCCAGTCCTTGAGCAAGGACATATCGGGCTTCGCGATGGGTTGGCTGGGCGCTACGGCGCCAGCATTGTGAGCGCCGCAACGTCCATCGAGATCCTGCTGAGTACGGTCGTGCGAAGCGTGGGACCGGTTAGAGGGTGGTCGGAGGATCGCATCGCGGGCGCACTGGGATCGGGCTTGAAAAACCTGTTAACGGTTCACGTGCCGAAGCTTCTGCCCGTTTCGATTGACATCTCAGATGAAGCGACGGTTTGGGGAAATTGGTGGAAGGTGGGCTACCAAGTCCGCAATCAAGTCGTGCATGAAGGCCGCCGTCCGAGTGAAGAAGAGGCTGACGAAGCAGTCATCGCTGCAATGGATGTCGTCGCGGCTGTTGGGACGGTTGTCAAGGAGGATGAGGATCTTCAGCATCTGAGCTTTGGGATTCCCAATAAAGTCAGCGCGGGAGATGACTGGATCTCCCGCACCTCTGCCCAGCGCTAGGAATTGAGTCCCAAGCACAGCGACCCTAGTTTCGCGACTGCTCACGTCAGCCGCATCCCTACCAACGCCGCCCGCGCTCGCTCCGATTTCGTCGGCGCGTAGTGGCGCCGCGTCGTCGCGATGTCGGCGTGCTTCAAAACCTCCGACACGACGTCGATCGGCATCTCCTTCTCGTTGAGCGCGATGGTCGCCCAGGCGCGGCGGTAGGCGTGAGGGGAGACGCGGGAGGTGAGGCCGTTCATCACGTCGCGGGTGCCTTGCGATTTGCGGACGCCGACGCCTGCCTTGACCGCGTGCCATTTGGCGATCTTGCTGATCGTCTGCGGCGTGGTCTTGCGGCCGTTCCTGGTCAGCAGGACGTAGGCGGTCTCCGGGTCCGCGAGGGCATCGCGGATCGCGTCGTTGCGCTGGGCCTCCGATAGCTGCCAGTTGCGGTAGAGCCGCAGCGCCCGGATCAGCGGCGGTGCGAGATCGAAGATGTCGAACTTGTCACCCTTGCCCATCACCCGCCAGGTGCCCTGGTCGAGATCGATGTCCCGCCAACGTGCGTCTGAGAACGTCTGCCGGCGCGACGGCGCGTAGAAGAGCCAGTGGGCCAGCAGCCGCCCCTTCGGCGTCCCGGGGCACTCCAACAGCTTCTTCACCTCATCGGAGCTGGGCGTGTAGCCAAGCTTGATCGGCACCTTCGGCGCTTGCTCCAGCGCGGCCGGGTTCAGGTCGGGCAGATCCTCTTCGGCGAGGAAGTGGAGGTAGAGGAATTTGATCGCGGCCAGGTAGCTCTTGCGGTAGGACGGCGACCAGCCGGGGCCGGAGCGGCCATCGGGGTAGCCGCGCGTCTTGCACCAGGTGCATTGCAGCCGCGAGTCATGCGGCTTCGGCCCTCCCGGCTTCGAGAGGTGATTCATGAACATGCGGACGTGCTTGCGCCTCGCCGAGTAGAAGGTCAGGCCGAAGGCGCTGGCCAGGTACTGGCTGTAGTGGACGAGATGATCTCCGTAGCGGTCCAGCGTCCTGTCCTTGCGGACGCCGGCGTGGTTGGTTTCGATTGCCTCGGCGATCAACTGCTGGTCGGACAGCTCCATGCGTAGCTCCTCGAATCGGTCGAGGAACCGGGCCGGAGCCGCGTCGAAGAGCGAGTCCTGAGCTGGCGTTTGGCGCTTCACACGGCATAAGTGCCTCCGGCGCGCCAAACGCCCCCGGAAATCTCCGTTTTCCGGTGCTCGGTGGACGATGGTTCGACATCAGCTCCGAATCCTGTCCCTCGGGAATTCGAGTCGCTGGTCTCGTTGGTTCGTGGTTGGAGCCGTCCCACTGGTTCGAGCCCAGTAACGCCCATCTCGCCGCTGCCGAACCCGCTCAGGTGAGCGCGGGAAGCTTCACCTCGGTCAGGCGGAAGCTGTTCCCCGAGGGATCGCGGAAACCGCAGTCGATCCCGTAGGGACGCTCTTCGGGCGCCTCGGTGAACTCGACGCCGCGCGCCTTCAGCCGCTCGTACTCGGCCTGGCAGTCGTCGGTCGTGAGGAAGACCGTGCCGGCGAACCCCTTGCCCATCAGCTCCTCCACCTGCCGGGCGGTCTCCTCGTCCATCACCGGCTGACCCGGGATCGCCATCAGCACGATCGCCATGTCCTCCTGTCCGGGCGGGCCCACGGTCAGCCAGCGGAAATCACCCATGTCGGGGAGGGTGACGTCGGAGCGGATCTCCATTCCCAGCTTCTCGGTGTAGAAGGCGAGCGCCTCGTCCTGGTCGTGAACCCATACCTGTGCGGTTGAAATCCTCATCGTTCCTCCTTCGTTGATCGGCTCGAGGCGATGCTAGGCCTGCTCGGAAGGTCTGTCTTCTCGAATCGTGCGGTGTTGCGGGCGACCGTAGGCACGCACGACGCAGCCGGGGACGACGGCGTGGGCAGAGGCGGGCGGGGCAGCCGCCCGGTAGGCGGTCGGGGTCAGCCCGTACATCCGCTTGAAGCTGGTGGTGAACGAGCCGACGCCCTTGAGACCCACCTCGAGGCAGATCTCGGCGACCGAGTAGTCGGTGCTGCGGAGCAGCCCCGCTGCCCGCTCCAGCCGTCGCGTCAGCAGGTAGACGTACGGGGACTCGCCGAAGGTGCGGCGGAACTCGCGGCTGAAGTGCGCCTTCGAAAGGCCCGCGGCTCGAGCCAGGTCCTCGACCTCCAGCGGCTCCGCGTAGCGCGCGTCGGCCAGGTCCTTGGCCCGGAGCAGATGGCGGGCGGGAGGTACGAAGGCCATCGAGTCAGTCTAGGCTCGCGAATCTCGTGATCGGGACTTATGCAGCGGTGGTGGCGGTTTGCGGGTCGTCGCTCGCGATCGGGCAGGCGGCGATCGCGCTGTGCGGGTGGCGGCGCTGGTCCTGGCTGGCGCCGGCGGTCGGGCTGGCGCTGCTGCTGTCTGTCTGCTGGGGAACGGTGCGACTGCCGGGAGACGGCCTGCTTTCAGCGGTCGCCGTGCTGGCGTTGGTGGTGGCTTCGATCGCTTACCTGCGGGGGCGCGTCGAGGCAGGGGGCGAGGCGCTGCGCGCCGGGGGACCGGTCGCGCTGGCGGCGTTCCTCGCCTGCTCGCTGCCGTTCCTCGTCGAGGGGCACTTCGGGATCCTCGGCACCAGCTTCAACCCCGACATGTCCCAGCACCTGCTGGCGGCCGACCGACTGGCCGAAGGTCAGTCGTCGCAGCTCCTGAACCAGGGGTACCCACTCGGCCCGCACGCCGTCGTCGTCGCCTTGGGCAAGGGGCTGGGAATCGGCCTCGTCCAGGGCTTCAGCGGCCTCACGGTCGCCGTCGCGATCCTCGCCTCGCTGACCGCGCTCGCGGCCTTCCGAGAGCTGCCGGCCATCACGCGCACGGCCGGCGCCCTCCTCGTCGGCCTCGCCTACGTGGTCGCCTCCTACTTCGCCCAGGGCGCCTTCAAGGAGACGATGCAGGCCCTCTTCCTCCTCGCCTTCGTCCTCGCCCTGCGGGAGGCAGACCGCACTTGGCCGGACCTGACGCTCCGCTATGTCCCGGCAGCTCTAATCGCAGCGGGAGCGATCTACGCCTACAGCTTCCCCTCCCTCGTCTGGCTCGGTCCCGCCGCCGTCCTGTGGCTACTCCTCTCCCGTGGGTGGCGTCGTAGGGGGGACCATCCCCGAGGTGTCCTCGGGGATGGTGGGTCCCCTGCGGCGACAGGACCCGCGGGCTTAGCGCTTCGTCCACTCGGCCTCGCGCTCCTCACCTTCCTGGTCCTGACTCTCCCCGAGCTGGGCCGCATGGTCGACTTCCAGCAGTTCGAGACCTTCGACCCTAACGGCCCCGGCCTCGGCAACCTCTTCGGCCAGGTCTCGCCCTTCGAGGCACTGGGTATCTGGCCCTCGGGCGATTTCCGCCTGGCGCCAGGGGATGGGGCGGTTCCGGCCATCGGCTACTACCTCGGCACCGCCTTCGCGCTGGCGCTCTTCGCCTACGGCCTCGTCCAACTCTGGCGCCGCCGCGAGAGCGCGATCCTCGCCGGCCTCGGGGCCGCCCTTCTCGCCTACGCAGCCGCCCGCATCGTCGGCACGCCCTACACCGCCGCCAAGGCGATCGAGATCGGGGCGCCGCTCGTTGCGCTGACGATCCTCCTGCCGCTGCTTGCTCGGGCATGTCGCTTTTGTGGACCCATAGGCAACAAAGGCGACAGATCGGTGCTGGTGTTCCCCGCAGCGGCCGGGCTCTTCGTCACCGCCGCCGCCGTCTGCTCCCTGCTCGCGCTCGCCAACGCCCCCGTCGGTCCCACCGCCTACTCCTCGACCTTCAGCGATTTCCGCAAGCTCGTCGGCGCGGGCCCGACTCTCGTCCTCGCCTCGCCGCAGCTCTTGGAGGAGGAACACGGGATGCCGTTTCTCCTCTGGGAACTGCGCGGTGGACGGGTCTGCATCCGCTCGACGGAGGAGGGAGGAGGGGTGACTCCGGGGGCGCGCTTCGTGATCCGGGAAGAAGGCGGCGACTGGGCCTTGCAAAGGATCAGCGATCCGGTTCCCGGCAAGAGCCCCTGTCCGCTGATCGCCGAACGTCAGGCGCGGCAAGGCCCCGCGCGCTGATCTCCCCGTACCATGGCCGGGGATGGAGGCAGCGACCGAGAAGACCACGTTCACCCTGCCCGACGGCAAGCCGCTGGAGCTGCCCGCGGGGGCGACCGGCGCCGACGCGGCGGCGGCGATCGGGCCCGGCCTAGCCAAGGCGGCGCTGGCGATCAAGGTCGACAGTGAGCTGCGCGATCTCGCGGCGCCGCTGCCGGAAGGTGGCGGCGAGGTGGCGATCCTCACCGACCGCGACCCCGAGGCGCTGGAGCTGATCCGCCACGACGCCGCCCACGTGATGGCCGAGGCGGTGATGGAGCTGTACCCGGGCACGAAGGTGACGATCGGCCCGCCGATCGAGTCGGGTTTCTACTACGACTTCGAGTTCCCCTCCGGGACCAGGATCACCGAAGAGGACCTGCCGAAGATCGAGGCGGCTATGCGGGAGCACATCGGCGCCGACGAGGAGTTCAGCCGCCGCGACGTCCCCGTCGCCGATGCGATCGAGATCTTCCGCTCGCAGGGCCAGGACTTCAAGGTCGAGCTGATCGAAGACCTCGTCCGCGACGAAGGGGTGGAGACCGTCTCGCTCTACCGCAACGGCCCCTTCGAGGATCTCTGCCGCGGCCCGCACGCTCCCTCCACGGGCCGCATCAAGGCGATCAAGCTGAGCTCGGTCGCCGGCGCCTACTGGCGCGGCGACGAGCAGCGCGAGAGCCTCACCCGCATCTACGGCACCGCCTTCTTCTCGAAGAAGGACCTCGAGCAGCACCTCGAGCGGATCGAGCAGGCCAAGGAACGCGACCACCGCCGCCTCGGCCCTCAGCTCGGCCTCTTCATGCTCCGCAAGGAGGCGCCGGGGATGCCGTTCTGGCTGCCGAACGGGACGACCCTGCTGCGCACGATCGAGGCCGAGGTCCGCGAGCAGCTGCGCAAGCGCGGCTACCAGGAGATCGCCACCCCGCAGGTGATGGACGAGAGCCTCTGGCACCGCTCCGGGCACTGGGACAACTACAAGGACGACATGTACTTCATGGAGGACGACGACCGCCGCTATGCGCTGCGGCCGATGAACTGCCCCGGCGCCTGCCTCGTCTACGGCTCCGATCGCCACTCCTACCGCGAGCTGCCGCTGCGGCTGGCGGAGTTCGGCCGCGTCTCCCGCAACGAGCGCGAGGGCGTCCTCCACGGCCTGCTCCGCGTCCGTGCCTTCACCCAGGACGACGCCCACGTCTACTGCACCGAGGAGCAGATCCCGGCCGAGGTCGCCTCGATCTGCGAGGGGATCGACGAGCTCTACGGCCGCTTCGGCTTCGAGGACGTCCACGTCGAGCTATCGACCCGTCCGGAGAAGTCGATGGGGACCGAGGAGCAGTGGGCGAAGGCCGAGGCGGCGCTGGCCGAGGCGCTCGACAGCCAGGGGCGCGAGTACACGCTGAACCCGGGCGACGGCGCCTTCTACGGCCCGAAGATCGACTTCCACATCACCGACGCGCTCGGCCGCTCCTGGCAGTGCGGGACCTGCCAGCTCGACTTCCAGATGCCCGAGCGCTTCGAGCTCTCCTACACCGGGGCCGACGACGACGCCCACCGCCCGGTGATGATCCACCGCGCCCTGCTCGGCTCGATGGAGCGCTTCGTCGGGATCCTGATCGAGCACTACGCCGGCCGCTTCCCGGTCTGGATGGCGCCGGTGCAGGCGATCGTGCTGCCGATCTCCGACCGTCACAACGACTATGGCCGGCGCGCCTTCGAGCAACTGCGCGAACTCGGCGTCCGCGTCGCGATCGACGACCGGTCGGAGTCGATCGGCAAGAAGATCCGCGACGCCTCGACGATCGGCCTCTACCCCTACATGCTGGTGGTCGGCGACCGTGAGGAGGAGAACGAGGCGGTCTCCGTCCGCTCCCGCGCCGACGGCGACCTGGGGGAGACACCGCTGCGCGAGTTCGCTGCCCGGGTCGAGACCGAGGCGCTCGAGCGTTAACCCTCTATACTGCGCCGAACTTGATCGTAGGCACGAACAATTACCGCCGCCGCTGAGCCCCCCGTGCCTGCTTACCGTCTCGTCCTCTTGCAGTCCCGCCTTCGATAGTGCCGGTCCCGCGTAGGTTCGATCGGCGCCCTCCAGAGCGCGACACCACCCGGATCAACGAGCGGATCCGGGTTCCGAAAGTGCGCCTGATCGGCGCCGACGGCGAGCAGCTGGGAATCGTCGAGATCGACGATGCGCTGAAACGCGCCCAGGAGGCGGAACTGGACCTGGTCGAGGTCGCCCCCGGCTCGAAGCCGCCGGTGACCCGCCTGCTCGACTACTCGAAGTACAAGTACGAGCAGGAGCAGAAGCAGAAGGCCGCGCGCAAGCACCAGCAGCAGGTCAACATCCGCGAAATCAAGCTGCGGCCGAAGATCGCGACGCACGACTACGAGACCAAGAAGGGCCACGTCGAACGCTTCCTCAAGCACAAGGACAAGGTCAAGGTCACGATCATGTTCCGCGGCCGCGAGCAGGCTCATCCCGAGCGCGGCCGGGATCTCCTGCAGAAACTCTTCGAGGACCTGGGCGGGATCGCGGTGATCGAGTCCGCGCCGCTGCAGGAAGGGCGCAACATGAGCATGTTGCTCGGTCCGAGCAAAGAGGTCGACAAGCTCGAGGGCACCCAGGCCGAGGCGGGCGACGCTCCGGCCGATGGGGCGGAGGGCTCGCCGGCCGAGCCCGACGCGCCGCCCAGCCCTAGCTGAGGATCACGTCCGCGATTCGCTGCGAGGCCCGCCCGTCCCAGAGGGGCGGCGGTTCCGAGGGCGCACCGCCGCGCTGGGACAGCGCCTCGGGGATCGTCGCGATCGCTCCCGGGTCGAGCCCCAGCAGCGTGTTCGTCCCGGCGTCGATCGTCACCGGCCGCTCGGTGTTGTCGCGCAGGGTGAAGCAGGGGATGCCGAGGTAGGTCGTCTCCTCCTGGATCCCGCCGGAGTCGGTGAGCACCGCCTTGGCGTCGGCGACCAGCGAGAGGAAGTCGAGGTAGCCGAGGGGGTCGGTGAGGAGCAGGCCCGAAGCATCCGGCTCCAGGCCCTCCATCATCTTGCGGGTGCGCGGGTGAACCGGGAAGACGACCGGCATCTGCCGCGCCAGCGCCGCGAGCTGGGCGACGGTCTCGCCGAGCAGCGGCCCGTCGACGAGGGCGGGGCGGTGGAGGGTGACGAGCGTGTAGGAGCCGGGCTCGATCCCGAGTCGCGCGGCGGAGCCCGCGGCCTTTATCCGCCCCTCCAGCGCCACCAGTGAGTCGATCATCGTGTTGCCGACCATGTGCATCCGCTCGTCGGGGATGCCTTCGGCCCGCAGGTTCTCGCTCGCCTCCTCGCTGTGGAGGAAGAGCCACTCGGCGAAGCGGTCGGCGACGATCCGGTTGACCTCCTCGGGCATCGTCATGTCGAAGCTGCGCAGGCCGGACTCGACATGGGCGACGGGAATGCCCATCTTCACCGCGGTCAGCGCCGCCGCCAGGGTCGAGTTGACGTCGCCGGGGGCCACCACCAGGTCCGGCCGCTCCTCCAGCAGGACCGGCTCCAGCCGCTCCATCGTCCGCGCCGTCTGCGCCGCGTGGCTGCCGGAGCCGACCTCGAGCATGTGGTCCGGGGCCGGCACGCCGAGCTCCTCGAGGAAGACCTCGGACATCAGCCGGTCGTAGTGCTGGCCGGTGTGGACGAGCGCGTGGCGGCCCTCCGGGTGGCGCTCGCGGAGGGCGGCGATCACCGGGGCCGTCTTGACGAAGTTGGGCCGGGTGCCGACCACGTAGAGGATGCGCATCGGGACGCAGCGTATGACAGGAAACTGACGGCCCCTCGGGCACGCGGGTGTCGGCAATCCGTCAGAAGGGTCTCGTCTGCTTCAATAGCGGACCCGATGCCGAAGATGAAAACCCATTCGGGCGCCAAGAAGCGCTTCAAGAAGACCGCCAAGGGCAAACTCCGTGGCCGCCGCGCTTTCTCCAGCCACATCCTGGAGAAAAAGTCGCCGAAGCGGAAGCGGAAGATGGCGAAGCCGGTCGATATCGCGCCGAGCGACCAGAAGAAAGTGCGGACCCTGCTTGGAGGCGGCAAGTGAGCCGCGTCAAGCGCAGCGTCCACGCACGCAAGAAGCGCCGCAAGGTGCTGAAGGAAGCGAAGGGCTACTTCGGCCGCAAGCACTCCTCCTACCGCTTCGCCAAAGAGCAGGTGCAGCGGTCGGGGATGTACGCCTACCGCGATCGCCGCAACAAAAAGAGGACCTTCCGGCGCCTCTGGATCACCCGCATCAACGCCGCCGCGCGGCTCGAGGGCATGAGCTACTCGGAGCTGATGCACGGCTTGAACAAAGCCGAGGTCGAGGTGAACCGCAAGATGCTGGCCGAGATCGCCGTCTCCGACCGCGACGCCTTTCGCCGATTTGTGGAGCTAGCCCGGGAGGGTGCGGCCGCCTGACGGCTCACCGACATTCCTCTCTCCCGGGCGGGCCGAATTTCGGCCCGCTTTTTCGTTCCAGGAGAAGAAACCGCCGAGAAG
>DATEOT010000104.1:0-28365 GCA_035273795.1 Solirubrobacterales bacterium
TCCGAGAGCGAGCTGCGGGCGCTGCGCGACCCGCGCAACTGGGTGCGGCCGGTGGTCGCCACCGCCGCCGGCGGGGCGGCGACGGGAGCCCTGGTGCTGCTCGAGCTGCGGCGCCGCGGCCGCGGGAAGAGCGAGAGCGGCCTACGCGCGCTCGCGAGCGGCCTTCGCTCGCGGCTCTGAGTCGCGCGGCTGCTTCGGCGCCTTCCGCCTGACTTTCGAAGCGCGCTTCTTCGGTTGCCGGCTGCCCGCCCACGCGGCGAGGCCGAGCAGGCCGACGAGAAGGTGCAGCCACTCGGTCCCCCAGCCGACGATCGCCAGCACCGTGTAGAGGAGCCCGATCGCCAGCGAGTAGCCGCGGGAGGAGGCGCCGGCCACGAGCAGCCCGAGAGCGCCGGTTGCCACGTAGAAGAGGTTGAGCCAGCCGTTGACCTGCAGAGCTCCGAGGGCGCCCTCGTAGCTGTCGAGGCTGCCGAAGGAGGCGTCGTAGAAGAAGCCGAGGATGCCGAGGACGACCAGCAGGGCGCCGACCGCGCTGGCGTAGAGACGGGCGGGGCTGGCGGCCTCCATCGGCGGCGATTGTAGGCTCCCGGACCCGATGGCAGAGACTTGCTACCGCCACCCCGACCGGGAGACCGCCGTCTCCTGCTCCTCCTGCGGGCGGCCGATCTGCCCCGACTGCATGACGCCGACCCCGGTCGGCATGCGCTGCCCCGAGTGCGCGAGCCAGCGAACCAAGGTGGTGCGGGGAGTGGGCCAGCAGGAGGGCTTCGCGCAGTCGCCCGCGACCTACATCCTGATCGGGCTGAGCGTGATCGGCTACCTGATCGAGATCGCCACCGGCACGGGAGGCCTCGCCGGTGGGGGGTTGACCCAGTTCATGATCGACTTCGGCCTCTACGGCCCTTTCGTAGCCGAAGGTGAGCTGTACCGCCTCGTCACCAGCGGCTTCCTCCACGCCGACCTCATCCACCTCGGCTTCAACATGCTCCTGCTGTTCTTCCTCGGCCGCTTGCTGGAGCCGGCGCTGGGGACGCCGCGCTTCGTCGTCCTCTACTTCGCTTCGCTGCTGGCCGGCTCGTTCGGCGCTTTGCTCGTCGAGCCGGACGCCGTCACCGTCGGCGCCTCCGGGGCGGTCTATGGGCTGGCGGGGGCCGTCTTCATCATGGCTCGGGGGCGTGGCATGGAGGCCTTGGCCGGCCAGATCGGATTCCTGATCATCTTCAACCTGATCTTCAGCTTCGTCGCCCCGCGGATCAGTGTCGGCGGCCACATCGGTGGCCTGATCGGGGGCGTGCTCTGCGCACTCATCGTCGTCGCCGGCGAGCGCGGGATGCTCGGCCGTAACCGGTTGCCGCTGGAGATCCTGGCGATGGTGGCCGTGGGCGCTGCCGCGGTCGTGGGCGCGACCGCCGTCGTCTAGGAGGCCGGCGCTACTCGGCGCGCTGCGCGGGCCGCGGCATCGGCGCCCGCAGCGCGACGAAGCCGATGTTGCCCGGAGGATCGACGAGGTCGGGATGGAGGATGTGGCCGAGCAGCTCGACTCCGTCGACCAAGCGCGGGCCGGGGTTGGCGAAGATCTCGCCGTCGATCGCGTAGAGGCGGGTGGCGCCGAGGCCGGCGACGTTCTCCCAGTACTCCATCGCCAGCGCCTGCGCACTCTCCAGCGGCACCTCGGGCATCGCCACCACGACGTCGGCGCGGAGGCTCGCCAGCTCGCCCCAGCCGACCGCCGGCGGGCTGAGGCCGGGATCGCCGGCGACGTCCTCGCCCCCCGCGATCGAGATCATCTCCGGGACCCAGAAGCCTCCCACGCGCGGCGGTTCGAGCCGCTGCAGCGCGATCACCCGCGGCGAGCCGGTTCCCGCCACGGCCGCCCGCACCGTCGCCAGCCGTCCCTCGAGCTCCCCCCGCATCTCGTGGGCGTGCTCCTCCATCCCGGTCGCCTCGCCCAGCCTGACGACCTCTTCGAGCATCTCGCTGAGCGTGGCGATTCGCATGGCGCTCAATATCTCACGCCGGGACGGGTAGCTATATTCACGGTGCCGAATGGCCGAGGACGTCCCAGCCCGAAGTACCGGGTCACATAGCTGATGAGCATCCTGCTGCTCGTCCTTCTACTGCTGCTGATTGCGGTCAACGGCTTCTTTGTCGCTGCCGAGTTCGCGATTGTGCGCTCGCGGCGCTCGCGGCTCGAGCAGTTGCGCGAGGAGGGCGACAAGCGCGCCACGCAGGCTCTAAACCAGGTCGACAACGTCGACCAGTACGTCGCCACCTCGCAGGTTGGGATCACGCTTGCTTCGCTGGGCATCGGATTCCTCGGCGAGCCGGCGCTGGCGGAGCTCTTCGAGCCGCTGCTCGGCGAGTTCTTCGGCCATGCCGCCGCCGTCGCGATCGCAATCGCAGCCGCCTTCACGATCGTCACCTTCCTCCATGTCATCCTCGGCGAGCAGGCGCCGAAGATGCTGGCGATCGGCAAGGCCGAGGGGGTGCTGATGTGGATCGCCGGCCCGATGGCCTTCTTCCGCAGGATCCTGCACCCGCTGATCGTTGCCACCAACGTCCCCGCCAACTTCCTCGTCAAGCGGGTGCTGAAAGTCGACGTCGAAGACGGCGAGGAGACCTCGCCCGAGGAACTGCGCCTGCTGATCTCGCGCGGGGCCCAGCGCGGTCGCCTCGACCCCGGTGAGGCCGGCATGCTCGGCGGCGTCTTCCACCTGCACGAGCAGGAGGCGCGGGAGGTGATGACGCCGATCCCGGCGGTCGTCACCGTTGATGCCTCGGAGTCGGTTGAGGCGGCGCTGCGGCGCTGCGTGACCTCCGGCCACACGCGGCTGGTCGTGATCGAAGACGAGAACCCGGACCGGGTGAAGGGGGTCGTCCACAACAACAGCCTCGCCCGGCTCTACATGAGCGAGGGCCCCGAGGCCCCGCTTGACACCGTCACTCGCGACGCCCTGATCGTGCCGGAGACGCGGCCGCTCGACGACCTCCTGCATGACCTCCAGGTGCAGCGGACCTCGCTCTCGGTCGTCGTCGACGAGTACGGGCGCACGGTCGGGATCGTCACCGTCGAGGACATCCTCGAGGAGGTGGTGGGGGAGATCGAGGACGAGACCGACCCCCGCGCCGCGGCGGTGCGGAGGCTGACCAACGGCGACTGGTTCGTCCGCGGTCACGTCTCGCTAGGCGACCTGGCCGACGCAGGCATCGACCTCCCCGTCGACACCGAAACGTACAACTCGGTCGGCGGCTACGTCTTCGGCGAGCTGGGCCGGCTGCCGAAGCGGGGCGACTCGATCGCCACCAACGGCTACACGATCCGGGTCGAGTCGGTGCGCGAGAACCGGATCGAGGCGGTGCGGATCAGCGGCGGCGGCAACGGTTCCGTCCGCACCCCGGCCTAACTTCATCGAGCAACCCGCGACCGCTCCCCAACTTTCCGGAGGTACCGCATGTGGGTTGTACGCCTGACCGACAAGCAGCTTGAGGTCCTGAGGGCGTTGCTGCGCTCCGAGGAGCACCTCGGCCCCGCCCTGAAAGGCTCGCTCGAGGCCCTCGACCTCGCTCGCTGGGACGACCTTCCCGAGGCTGAGCTGCCCTGGGACGAGATCGAGATCTCCGCCAGGAGGCAGGGGATCAGCGAGGCCGACGTGATCTGGGACGTGTCGGGTAAGAGCAAGGCGGCTTAGCGGTAGGGAGGAGGTGTCCCGCCCCCTCCTCCAACACGCAGCATCGGGACGGCCGAGGGCTCGACATCTCTCTTTATTGGGAAAGCTGCTGTACCTCGGGCGTCTACCAGAGCTCGATTGCAGAGGGTGCCGGTGTCCCTCGGAGGAATGTTCGGCGATATCCAATCTGGTTCTTGCGCGGCGAAGCCGCGCAGCAGATTCTCCCCGGAGCGAAGCGGAGGGGAGGTCAATTCCGGAGAGGGATACCGGCACCCTCTACCGGACCAAGCTCCGTCCCTCAGTCGTACGAGTAAAAGCCGGCGCCGGACTTCCGGCCCAGCTTTCCTTCGCCCTCCATCTTGACCATCAGCTCCGGCGGCTTGTGGTTGGGCTCGTTCGATTCGGCGTAGAGGGCTTCGCCGATCGCCCTGGAGACGTCGAAGCCGACGAAGTCGAGCAGCGCCAGCGGGCCCATCGGGTGACCGGCGCCAAGCTTCATGCAGGTGTCGACCGCCCCCGGCTCCATGCCGGTCCGTTCGACCATCCGCACGGCGTCGAAGAGGTAGGGGAAGAGGAGGCGGTTGACGACGAAGCCGGCTTCGTCGGGGACCTCGACCGCGGTCTTGCCGAGTGCGGCGCACCAGGCCAGCGCTTTCTCGCGAGCGGCGGCGGCCCCCTCGGGGATGCAGACCTCGACCAGCTTCATCCGCGGTACGGGGTTGAAGACGTGGAAGCCGAAGAGCTGGGGGGTTCCGGCCGCCTCGGCGATCTCGCCGATGCTGAGCGAGGAGGTCGTGGTGCCGAGGTCGGCGTTCGGACAGGCCTCGGCTACGGCCCGCAGCAGCTCGGCCTTGGGCGTCACCTCCTCGACGATCGCCTCGACGACGACGTCGCACTCGGAGAGGTCCTTGGGGTCGGTGGTCACCCGCAGCCGCGAGGGCTCGGCACCCTCGATCTTGGCGCAGGCGGCGACCACTTTCTCCTCGGCGCGCCAGGCCGAAGCCTCGCTGCGCGCCAGCAGGATCGTGTCGGCGGTGGTGGTTGAGACCGCGGCAAGGCCGGTGGCGATAGCCCCGCTGCCCGCGATCCCCGGACTCGAGTAACCCTGGTTAGCGCTCATTGGCCGGGGCTTCTATCACGCATCAACACCACGATGACGCGCGGGTTCGGGAAGCCCCGATTCCTGGCTGATTGACCAGTCAGTCGGCTACTCTCAGAGGAGAGGCAGCGCTGCATGCGCCCGAAGATCTTCTTCAGAACGGAGGCTGGCGATGGAAAACGGCAACGGCAGGTTCGGTGGGCAGGAGGTCGTCATCGTCGAGGCGGTTCGCACCCCGATCGGGCGCGGCCACCCGGAGAAGGGCTACTACAAGGACCTGCATCCCTCGAATCTCCTCGCTCGCGCCTACTCGGAGCTGATCGAGCGCGCCGGGATCGATCCGAACGAGGTCGGCGACGTGATCGCCGGCTGCGTGCAGCAGTTCGGCGAGCAGGGGCTGAACATCGGCCGCAACGCCTGGCTCGAGGCGGGCCTGCCGCAGGAGGTTCCGGCGACCACGGTCGACCGGCAGTGCGGCTCCGCCCAGCAGGCGGTCAACTTCGCCGCCGCCCTGGTCGCCGCCGGCGTCCACGACGTCGCGATCGGCGGCGGGGTCGAGCACATGGGCCACATCTCCTTCGCCGACTCCTACTCGGTGATGGAGGAGCACGGGCTGGCCTTCTCGCCCGAGCTGATGGAGCGCTACGACCTGATCCCGCAGGGCCTCTCGGCGGAGATGATCGCCGACAAATGGGAGATACCCCGCTCCGAGCTCGACGAGATCGGCGCCCGCTCCCAGCAACTGGCCAAACAGGCGACCGAGGAGGGTCGCTTCGAGCGGGAGACGATTCCGATGCAGGTCAACGGCGACACCTACGTCACCGACCAGGGCCTGCGCGAGACGACGATCGAGAGCCTCTCGCAGCTGAAGCCTGCCTTCAAGGAGGACGGCAAGATCACCGCCGGCAACTCCTCGCAGGTCTCAGACGGCGCCGCCGCGGTGCTGCTGATGACCCGCGAGAAGGCCGACGCCCTGGGGCTGAAGCCGCGGGCGCGGATCTTCGACCAGACCACGGTCGGGGTGGACCCGGTGATCATGCTGACCGGTCCGATCCCCGCCACGCGGAAGCTGCTCGAGCGCAACGGGATGACGATGGACGACATCGACCTGGTCGAGATCAACGAGGCCTTCGCCTCGGTGGTCGGTGCCTGGCGGCGCGAGCTCGACCCGGACATGGACCGCGTCAACGTCAACGGCGGCGCGATCGCCCTCGGCCACCCGCTCGGCTCGACCGGCGCCCGTCTGATCACCACCCTCCTGCACGAGATGGAGCGCTCCGACAAGGAGATGGGCCTGGTGACGATGTGCTGCGGCGGCGGGCTCGGGACGGGGACGCTGATCCAGCGGGTGTAGGGACCGGGAGCAGCGGATAGCTTGCCTGCCTCGTCCATCCCGAGGTAGAGGAAAGCAACTTGAAGAAGACGTTTCCGAGGTGCTTGTCCCGAGCCTGAACGGGCAGGTGGAGGAACTCGATGCGCTCGGTTTGCCCGAGGGCGACGAGGAGCAGGTCGAAGAGAATCATCGTCTCGCTCGAAGGCGCGGCTGGCGAGATCGAAGCGGACCCGAGCGTGGTCTTCGGCGAAGAGGTCCTGAAAGAGCCGAGCAAATTGCCGAGGACTACGGGTTCGATGTCTGCGGCGAGGAATGAAGGTGACGGCGGCCACTCCGTGTGGCTGCTATTTCGCGTTCGCAAATTTGCGCGTCATTGACATGGTGCGGCATGTGACATATAGATTCCCGATTAGTCAAATTAATCGGAGGGTGAACAGTGTTGTCCAGGCGGATCGTGGGGATGTTGTTGTTGGCGGGGGTGGCTGGCTTGCTGGTGACGGGCTGCGGGGGTGGCGATGACGCATCTGCGGATGTGACTAAAGCCCAGTTCACGCAGGAAGCGGAGGCGGTTTGCGCCGAACGCAAAAAAGAGTGGGACGCCGAGGTCGCGACCTTTAACGACGAGATCCAGAAGGACGGCGGAAAAATCTCCATCAAGGAGCAAGAACGCAAATCCGAAGTGCTTTTCGTCGAGACGCTTCTCCCCGTCCTGAAGACGGAGCTGGAGGCGCTGGAAGACCTGGATGCGCCCACGGCGGACGAAGAGCAGGTAGAGAAGATGCTGCAGAGTCGCGCCGAGGCAATCGAGCAGCTCGAAGATAAAGGTGTCAAAGCGCTGTTTACCAAAAACCCCATGAAAACCTTCGAAAATGAAGCCAAGGCGTACGGCTTGAGCTGCCGGTCGCTCCTGTAGCTGCCCGAGGTCTCCTGGCCGGCCGGCCAGGAGACCTCTATATGCTCCGCTCCCGATGGACCTGACGCTGTCGCCATCGGAGGAGGAGTTCCGCGACGAGGTTCGCGCCTGGCTGCGGGAGAACCATCCCGGGCCGGAGCCCGAGGCCGGTCTCGACGAGGTGATGGCCTTCCGCGGCGAGTGGCAGCGCAAGCTCCACGAGGCCGGCTGGGCCGGGATCTCCTGGCCCAAGGAGTACGGCGGCCGCGGCGCGACGATGATCGAGCAGGCGATCTTCGCCGCCGAGGCGTCGCGCCAGGAAGCGCCGAGCCCGGCCAACGTCCTCGGGCTGGCGATGGGCGGTCCCGTTGTCATCGCCCACGGCAGCGACGAGCAGAAGGCGCGCTACCTGGAGCCGATCCTGACCGGCGAGGAGATCTGGTGCCAGGGCTTCTCCGAGCCCGAGTCCGGCTCCGACCTCGCCTCGCTGAAGACCCGCGCGGTCAAGGACGGCGACGAATGGGTGGTGACCGGCCAGAAGGTCTGGACGACCTTCGCCCAGTACGCGAAGTGGTGCATGCTCGTCGCTCGCACCGACCCCGACGCACCCAAGCATCAGGGCCTCACCTACTTCCTGATGGACATGAAACAGGAAGGAGTGCAGACGCGACCGCTGGTCCAGATCACCGGCGAGGGCGAGTTCAACGAGGTCTTCTTCGAGGAGGCGCGGGTGCCGGACGCGAACGTCGTCGGCGGCGTCGGCAACGGCTGGGCGGTGGCGATCACCACCCTGATGAACGAGCGGGCCGGGCTCGCCTTCGGCGCGATCTCCCAGATCCAGAACAGCCTCAGCCGCCTCGGGAAACTGGCGAAGGAAACGCCGGCGAACGGCGGCACCGCGGCCGACGACCCCTACTTCCGCCAGCGGATCGCGCAGCTCCACATCGAGGTGGAGACGATGCGGCTCAACGCCTACCGCGGCCTGACCAAGACGATGCAGTCGGGCATCCCCGGCCCGGAGGGTTCGCTCGGCAAGTGGCAGTGGGCCGACATCAACCAGGACCTGACCGAGCTGGCGCTGGAGATCGAGGGCGCCTACTCGATGCTGGCGCGCGGCTCCGAGCACGCTGTCGCCGGCGGCGCCTGGCAGTACGGCTTCCTCCGTTCCCGCGCCAACTCGATCGAGGGCGGGACGACGGACATTCTCAGGAACATCATCGCCGAGCGGGTGCTCGGCCTGCCGAGGCTGCGGTAGGGATCAGGGCAGCGGGAGCTTTTAACCATGTACTTCGACCTCACCGACGAGCAGCAGGCGATCAAGTCGACCGCACATGACTTCCTCGCCTCGCGCTTCAAATCGGAGCGGATCCGCGAGATCGCCGCGAGCGAGAGCGGCTTCGACGAAAGCGGCTGGAAGGAGATGGCGGAGCTCGGCTGGGCCGGGCTGGCGCTGCCGGAGGAGTGGGGCGGTCAGGGCCTTGGCACGGTCGAGCTGGCGATCCTCTTCGAGGAGATGGGCTATGCGCTCGCACCCTCGCCGCTGCTTTCGAACACGATCGTCGGCTTGGCGCTCGCCGCAGCCGGCTCCGACGAGCAGCGCGAGCGCTACCTGCGGCCGCTCGCCGAGGGTGAGCTGCGGGCCACGCCGGCCCTGGTCGACGCTGGCTCTGGGGCGGAGCCGGGGAAGTTCTCGATGGCCGCCAAGGGCAACGGCGACGGCGTTGTCCTCACCGGCGAGAAGACGCTGGTGATGGATGTGGCAAGCGCCGGCCTCTTCATGGTCGCCACCGCCGACGGCCGCCGCCACCTCGTTGAGAAGGACGCCGAGGGAGTCACGGTGGCCCCGGAGCAGTCGATCGACCCCACCCGTCGCCTCTCCTCGGTGCGGTTCGACGGAGTCCGGGTAGCCGCGGAGGCGACGATGCCGGGGGAGGGATCGGCTTATTACCCCGTCCTGCACCGCGCCTGCGTCGCGATCGCGGCTGAGTCCACTGGGCTCGCTCAGCGGGCGCTGGAGATGTCGGTCGAGTACGCCAAAGACCGCCAGCAGTTCGGACGGCCGATCGGCGCCTACCAGGCCGTCTCCCACCGCTGCGCGCAGATGTTGCTGGAGACCGAGAACTCCCGCTCGGCCGTCTACGGCGCTGCCTGGGCGGCGGACGCCGAGCCGGAGTCACTGCCGCTGGCGGCCTCGATGGCCAAGGCCTACGCATCCGACGCCGGTTGGCGAGTGCCGGACGCGGCGATTCAGGTGCATGGTGGGATCGGCTTCACCTGGGAGCACGACCTCCACTTCTTCCTCAAGCGCGGGCGCGCCAACGCCGCGATGTTCGGCGGCGCCAAGTGGCACCGCGAGCAGGTCGCCCAAGCCGTCCTCGCCGGCGAGACCGCTCCGGCGAGCGCCTGACCCAACGCTGGCGATGGACGCGCTCGACCGCATCTCCGTCGCCGCGATCGGCACCTCCGTTGCCGATCTCGAGGCGGAGACGCTGCGGGCCGAGGCGGCCGGGGTCGAGTGCGTCTGGGCGCCGGAGCTGTTCCGCAGCGCCGTCACCCAGGCCACCTACCTGGCGGCGAAGACCGAGCGGATCGGGGTGGCGACCGGGATCGTCTGGGCGTTTACCCGCAGCCCCTTCATCCACGCGATAGGAGCGCTGGACATTGACGAGATGTCGGGCGGGCGCTTCCGCCTGGGGATGGGCGCCGGGGTCAAGCGCCTCAACGAGACCTGGCACAACGCCGACTACGGCAAACCGGCGCCGCACCTGCGCGAGGCGATCGAGGCGACGCGGCTGATCATGCGCCAGGCGAGCGCCGGCGAGCCGATCCGCTACGAGGGCGAGTACTACGACGTCGACATCAAGGGCTGGGTGCGACCGCATCCGGCGCCGCGCGAGGCGGTGCCGATTTACACCGCCGCCGTGCAGGCGGGCATGGCACGGATGGCCGGCGACGTCGCCGACGGCCTCATCGGCCACCCGATCCAGAGCCTGAAATGGATCGACGAGGTGATCGTTCCCGCCTTCGAGAAGGGGCTCGACCGCTCCGGCCGCGAGCGCTCCGGCTTCGACTACCTGCCGACGGTCTGCTGTGCGATCGACGATGACGAGGGCCGGGCGATCGAGATGGCCCGCCGCACGATCTCCTTCTACGCGACGGTGAAGACCTACATGCCGCTCTGGGAGCTGCACGGGTTCGCCGACAACGCGGTCGAGGCGGGGGAGGCCTTCCGCCGCGGTGACCTCGCCGCGGTCCCGGCGGCGATCAGCGAGGAGATGGTCGAGGCCTACTGCGCCGCCGGCCCGCTCGACAAGGTCCGCGCCCGGGTCGAGGCAACCGCCGAGCGCGCGGACGGCCTCTTCCTCACCCCGCCTACCTACTTCATCTCCCCCGAGGAGCTGAGCGAGTTCCAGAACCGCATCATCGACGCCTTCGGCCCGGGTGCGTGAGCGCCGAGACCGCAAGCGAAGCCGATAATCGACTTCTTTCGCGGTCTCGCGAGCTGGAAGTACTGGAGCGGGTGCGGGAGATCCCGGAGGGGTTCGTGCGGACCTACAGGGACGTGTCGCCGGGGGCGCCTCGGTTTGCCGGGACCGTCCTCTTCCACGCCGACGATCCGGACCTGCCGTGGTGGCGCGTCGTGCGCGCCGACGGCTCGCTCGCCAAGGGCGACAGGCAGCGGACCCTGCTGCGGGCCGAGGGAGTTCCGTTCAGGGGAGGGCGCGTCGAGTTGGCGCGCGCCCGCGTCCCCGGCTAGCCCTTTTCCATCTCCCGCTGGACGTCGGCCTCGGTGATCCGGTTGCTGGGGCCGTAGGCCTTCCAGGCCTGGACGACGACGGCGATGCCGATGCCGAGGATCACCCAGACCGGCCAGAAGTAGCCGCCGTCCCCCATCGCCCAGATCACGATGCAGACGAGGACGGCGAAGGCGCCGCCGGCGGCCATCCCTTTGAAGTCCTGCTTCAGCTTCAGGCGCTGGATCGCGAGCTGGCGCGCCTGCTCGGGCCTGTCGATGCCTTCCTCGACCATGGCGGCATCCTAGCCGCCACGGTCGAGGTCATGGCTGGTTTAGGGGCAGATGACGAGGAGGTGGAAGTCGGCGTCCTCCGGGGTGCCGTCTTTGTCTTTGGTCCGCACCTCGATCGCGTTCGGGTTGGCGGCAGACGTGTTGGTCTGCGCGTAGCCCGAGCTGGGGACCGTGGTGCCGGCGTTGTTGCGGGCGGCGACGTTGGCGCAGCCCGAGACGTTGAACGGGAAGACGACGGCAACGGCGCCGCCTCCCTCGGTGGCGGAGATGTCAGGGCCGCTGGCGCGGGCCAGGGCGGCGTTGCCGGGGCTCGCCGGGTTGTTGACGACCGCCCAGAAGGTGTGGGTGGCGACCTTCGCGAACGGCACCGTGCCGAGCTTGTTGTTGTTGATCTGGAACCCGGTGAGGGTGTCCTTCTTCAGCTTGCCGCCGCCGATCGTCTGCTTCTTGATCGCGCCGCCGTTGATCGTCTGCGCCGCGTAGGCCGTCCCCGCCAGGGCGGCGACGAGGGCGATCAGCGCCACCACCATCGCCGGTGAGGGGCGCCTGTTCATCACCGTTTTCATTTGGACTCCCTTCCAGTCGTGACCGAGTACCCGAAATCAAGTAACCCGCCGGAAGGCGGGTCGGTGCGGTCGCTTGGGTCGGGCCTTACCCGGGAAGGGAGGAGACGAAGCGCTCGAAAGCCGCCATATCGGTCACTGCGGGACCGTGGCCGGGCAGGATCAGCGACGGGTTCAGCTCGGCGAGCTTGCGGATCGAGCGCCGGTTCTCGGTCATGTCGTAGGTGAAGACCGGCGGTGGCTCCTTGATCCCCGGCAACGCCGTCGCGTAGCTCATGTTGCGGATCACGTCGCCGCAGATCGCCACCCGATCGCTCTCGCGGAAGAAGACCACGTGGCCGCGCGCATGGCCCGGGGTGTGGACGACCCGGAAGCCGGCGACCTCGTCGCCCTCCTGGAGGACGCGGTCGACCTTATAGGGCGGTCCCTGCCAGATCTTGGCGATGAAGCGGTTGACGGGGTTCGTCGCGGAGGCCTCCTGCACCGGCCGCCGTCCCTCCATCGCGTCGACGTCCTCGGCGTGGCAGGCGAGCGGGACCCCGCGCGCCTCGCAGACGTCCCTGGCCGCTCCCTGGTGGTCGGGGTGGACGTGGGTGAGGGCCAGCATCGAGATCTCCCGCCCCTCGAGCTCGGAGAAGATCCGCCGCTTGTCCCAGGTCCGGCCGGCGTCGACGAGTACGTCCTCGGCGAGGTAGACGTTGATCGTCGGCGCCGGGATCTCCTTCAACCGCCAGACGCCGGGAGCGAGGTACTTCAATGCGAGATCCCCAGCCCGTCCCGCGGCTCGCCGCTGTGCTGGGAGAGCTCTTCCAGCCGCTCGATCTGGCGCTCGCCTTCCCGACGCGCCGGGTGATCGCCGGGCAGCGGCTCGATCAGGCGACGGATGCGGTTGCGCACCTGCAGCGAGAAGTGGGGGGTGACGGGGCCGGCGAGGGCGCGGATGTCCTCGACCGTGACCTCGTTCGCCCTTCCGAGCAGCTCTGGGTTCTCTGACTCGCTCATTCTTGGCCACCGATCTTGGCAAGCTCGGCGAGTGCGTCGACTTCCGCCTGCTGGCCGACGCTGATCGCCGCTTCGTCGCCGATCACCCAGACGTGGTTGTAGAAGGCGCGGGTGGGGTCGTCGGTGTAGCCGGGCTTGACGTCGAGGAAGAAGCTGCGCAGATCCTGTGGCAGGGCATCGGCGTCGTCGGTGAGGAGCAGCGGCCCCCAGGTTCCCGAGGCCGAGAGCGGCGCCGCCGCGGCGGCGTTCGCGGGCGAGTCGCTGCGGGCGAGGACGAAGCCGTGCCCGGGGTCGTTGACGTTCCAACCGAAGTCGCCGTCGCGGTAGCGGGCGAGGGCGATGGCATTGGCGACCGGGTCCTCGCCGGCGACGCGCTCGACCCGTTTCGAGATCTTCCCGATCTCGCTTAACACGCCTTTCGAGATCACCTCGCCGGGGCCGAGCACGTAGACCGGCACCTTCGGATGCTGCTCGAGGAATTTGGCGGTTGGCGAGGGCAGCTCGTCCGGCTCCGAGTAGAGCACCGGGTCGCCGGAGCGGGCGGCCCAGGCTGCGGCCGGCATCGCGAAGTCGGGGCGCGCGCTGGAGGCGACGACGATGTGCTGCGGCGGCTTCCCGGAGAGGCGGTCGCGCAGGGTGGCGATCTGAGCGGCGGTGCCGGCGGGGTCGCCGGAGTCGACCGGAGCCGCCTCGCCGGGATAGGCGACGGTGCCGACCGCGAAGAGGGGGGCGCCGCCCGTCTCCTCGCCGCCCTGCGGGTCCAGCGCCGCCAGCGCTTCCTCGCTCACCTCAGGCAGTTCGTCGGGGCTCGAGAAGAGGATCGGGGCCCGTACCGGTGCCGCCATCAGGACGGCGGCGGCGATCGCGCCGGCCCAGTCTTCTTCGCCGACGACGGCCACCGCGCTCGGACGCTGCTCGGCGGTGGTCGAGGGGAAGACCGCGAGCGCGGCGCCGGCCGCGTTCGCCGCCGGATCGGAGCCGCCGATGCGGACGGTGTTGTTGGTGGCGAAGGTCGGATAGCCGAGCTCGGCGGCCGTGGGCGTGGCGGGAGCGTCATCCGGGGCGGCGTCCTCCACTGGTGCAGGGGCGGGCGCGGGCGAAGTGGCGCCCTCGTCGTCACCGCTGCTGCCGCTGCCGAAGACGATCGCGGCGGCGATGAAGGCGAGGGCGAGGACGACGAGCGCCGCCAGCAGCTTCGGCGTCGGCGACTTCGGCTCCCGGCGTCGCGGCGACTTCGTGCTCCCCGGTTTCTCCGGCTTCGGAGTAGGCGCATTCTCCGTCGGTGCGGCCTTCTCCGGCTCCGGCGCCTGCTTCTCCTGCTCCTCCGGCGCGGGGACGTCGGCGTTGATCGGCCGCTTCGGCATCAGGGGAAACGTATCGGGCGCTCGCCCCTGGGAGGAGTAGAGTCTGCGACTGGCTGACTGACCAGTCAATCGGTAAGGCGGAGAGAGGAACGAGATGGATTTCGCACTGAACGAGGAGCAGAAGGAGTTCAAGGCCCGTTGCCGCAAGTTCGCCAGCGAGGTGATCAGGCCGGCGGCGCCCAAGCACGACGCGGAGGAGAGCATCCCCTGGGAGGTGATCAAGGAGGCGCGCAAGCAGGGCTTCGGCACGCTCGAATCGATCCAGCGCTCCGCCGCCGACCCCGAGGGTCAGTTCCAGGTGATCTCCGCCGAAGAGTTCCACTGGGGATGCGCCGGCACTGCACTGGCGATCTCCGGCTCCGGCCTCGCCGCGGCGGGCATCGCCTCCTCCGGCACGCCCGAGCAGATCATGAGGTGGGTCCCCGAGTGCTTCGGCACCGAGGACGAGATCAAGCTCGGCGCCTACGCCGTCACCGAGCCGCAGGCCGGCTCCGACGTCAAGAGCCTGAAAACGACCGCCAAGCGCGACGGTGACGAGTGGGTCCTCAACGGGACCAAGGTCTTCATCACCAATGGCGGCATCGCCGACGTGCACGTCGTCGTCGCCACCGTCGATCCCACGCTCGGCACTCGCGGCCAGGCCTCGTTCGTCGTGCCCAAGGACACCCCCGGGCTCTCCCAGGGCAAGAAGGAGTCGAAGCTCGGGATCCGTGCGTCGCACACGGCCGAGATCGTGCTCGAGGACTGCCGCATCCCGGCTGACTGCCTGCTTGGCGGCGAGGAGAAGCTGGAGAAGAAGCTGCAGCGCGGCCGCGAAGGCAAGAAATCGCGCGGCGCCGACGCGCTCGCCACCTTCGAGGTGACCCGCCCGCTGGTCGGCGCCTCGGCGCTGGGGATCGCCCAGGCGTCCTACGAGTGGACCCTGGAGTACCTCGACGGCCAGTCATACGAAGGCGTGCCGATGCTGAAAGCGCAGCGGATCCAGCAGACGCTGGCCGACGTCGCCACCGAGATCGAATCCGCCCGGCTGCTCGTCCAGCGCGCCGCCTGGATGGGCCGCAACGGGGTGCCGATGACCGGCGGCCAGGGCTCGATGTCGAAGCTGAAGGCCGGCGACGTGACGATGTGGGCGACGACGACGCTGATGGACCTGGTCGGCCCCTACGCGCAGTCGACCGAGTGCCCGCTGGAGAAGTGGTTCCGCGACGCCAAGATCTACCAGCTGTTCGAGGGTACGGCCGAGATCCAGCGGATGGTCATCTCCCGGATGCAGGCTCGCGAATACGCCGAGCGCCTCGGGTTCGCCGCCGAAGTCGCCGAGGAGGCGATGAAGAAGGAGCCGGTCGCGGCGTAGCCCGCGACTAAGCTCGGCCCCGTGCACGGGCCGCACGAACACAACCATGCGCTCGACGCCCGCCGCGAGGACAGCCGGCGGCGGATGTGGATCGCGCTGGGAATCAACCTCGGCCTGCTGGCGGCCGAGGTCGTGGGCGGCATCCTCACCGGCTCGCTGGCCCTGCTCGCCGACGCCGGGCACGTCCTCTCCGACGCCGGCGCGATCGTCCTGGCGCTGATCGCGGTGCGGCTGGCGGCGCTGCCGGCGGCCGGGCGCCGGACCTTCGGCTACCAGCGCTCCGAGGTGCTGGCGGCGCTGGTCAACGGCCTGACCCTGGTCGCGGTGAGCATCGCGATCGCCTTTGCCGCAGTCGGGCGCTTCGGAGATCCGCCCGAGATCGACGGTTGGGGCGTACTGGCCCTCGGCCTCTTCGGGCTCGCCGGCAACGTCGCCGCCACGATCGTCCTCGCCCGCGGCCAGCGCGAGGACATCAACCTCGAGGGAGTGCTGCGGCACTCCGTCGCCGACGCCCTCGGCTCGGTCGGGGTGGTCGTCGCCGGCGCCGTCGTCCTGCTCGGCGGCTCGCCGATCGTCGACCCGATTGTCGGCCTGTTGATCGCGCTGCTGATCCTCGCCTCCTCCTGGCGGCTGATCAAGGAGCCGGTGGACGTGCTGATGGAGGCGGCCCCCGCCGGCGTCGACGTCGACGGGGTGGGGGCGACGATCTGCGGCGAGCAGGGGGTCCGCTCGGTCCACGATCTCCACGTCTGGACGGTCACCGCCGGGTTCGGTGCGATCGCCGCCCACGTGGTGGTCGCGCAGGGGAGCGACCGCGACCTGATCCGCCGCCGGCTCGAGCTGATTCTGCGCGAGCGCTTCGGGATCGAGCACACGACGCTGCAGATGGAGGAGGAGGCCGACCCCGGATTGCTCCATCTAGGTCCTCCGTCTACTTAATTTTAGTAGTTCCTATTGCTTCGTCGTTATCCGCCACCTACGGTGGGTACGGCGAACTACGGATGATCAGGCAGACGCGGAACTATCTGGTGGGAGCTGCCTCGGGCGCGGGGCTGATTGCCGCCGCCGTGGTCGCCTTCGTCCTGCTGGTTTCGGCCCAGGTCTTCGAGGACTGGCCGATCGCCGGTCTGGTCGGCGACGGAGGCGAGGAGACCTCCGTCTCCGCCGCAGAGCCAGCCGCCGCCGGCGCCGGAGCGGCGTCGGCAGCGATCGCGGGTGATGCGGCTGCCGCAGCCGGAGCCGGCAAAGGGGATGTCGCTCAAGGGGGCGACGGCGACGGTGCGGGTCCCGCCGGACCAGCTGGCGGAGGCGCGGGCGTCGGGGCCGCCGGCGGGGAGCCTGGGGGCGGCGCGGAAGGGGGCGGAGGAGATACCCCGCCTCAGGACGGTGGCTCTGCTCCGGCCTCGGCACCGGCCGGATCCGCGGGTGGCGCCGAGGGCGGCACGGCTTCCAACGTCGGCGGCAGCACCGGCGGCGGTGGAGGTGGCGGTACCGGTGGTGACGGCGGCGGGAGTACCACCACCTCGACGACCTCGGGGAAAGTCACCAGCACCGTCAACGAAACCGTGAACCAGGTGGACCAGACGGTCACCGGCGGCGCGCTTGAAGAAACCGGCGTCACTCAAGTAACCGAAGAAGTGGTCAACGGCGTCGCCGGCCCCGAATCGCCCGTCGGCAAAGTCGTCGACGAAACCGTCGGCACCGTCGAAGGCATCCTCAAACCAAAAAAATAGGCCGTGCCCTGAGCGTTCCGCCCGCTCTGCGGCTAATCGTCAAAATGCCCGTCCTATGGTGGAGAGCGGACAGGCGGGGTCGGTAGTGGGCGACCCGATTGCGGGCTCGGCGGTCTTCCCGCTGGGGAGCCGCGTCAACGAGGAGGGGCATCTCGAGGTCGCCGGCTGCGACGTGGTCGAGCTGGCCGCAGAGCACGGCACCCCGGCATACGTGTACGCCGAGGACGACATCCGCGCCCGGGCCCGCGCCTACCGCGAGGCCTTCGAGCGCCACACCACCGACTTCGAGGTCCTCTTCGCCAGCAAGTCGCTGCCCTGCACCGCCGCCTACCGGCTCTTCGCCGAGGAAGGCCTCTCGGTCGACGTCGCTTCCGGCGGCGAGCTGCACATGGCGCTGAAGGCGGGTTTCGATCCCGACCGCATCCACATGCACGGCAACAACAAGTCCGACGAGGAGATCCTCCTCGCGGCCAGGGCCGGAATCCGCCATCTGATCCTCGACTCCTTCGACGAGATCGAGCGCTGCGAGCGGCTGCTCGACGAACCGCAGCGGGTGCTGATCCGGGTCACTCCCGGGATCAAGCCCTCGACCCACGACTACATCACCACCGGCCAGCTCGACTCCAAGTTCGGCTTCGGCCTCGAGGACGGGCTGGCAGCCAGGGCGGTCGAGCGCGTCCTCGCCTCCGAGAAGCTGGAGCTGGTCGGGCTGCACGCCCACATCGGCTCCCAGATCTTCGAGCTCGAGCCCTACAAGCTGGCGATCGAGGCGCTGGGTGAGCTGGCCGGCGACTGGTGTCGCGTCGTCAACGTCGGCGGCGGGCTCGGGGTCGCCTACATGGCTGAGGACGAGCCGCCCTCGATCGAGGCCTACGTCGACGTCAAGGTCCGCGGCGTCCACGAGGTCTTCGGCGAGGGGGTGCGGATCCTGGTCGAGCCGGGCCGCTCGCTGGTCGCCAACGCCGGCCTCACCGCCTACCGCGTCGGCACTCTGAAGGAGATCCCCGGGGTGCGAACCTACGTCGCCGTCGACGGCGGCATGTCGGACAACCTGCGGCCGATGCTCTACGGCTCCCGCTACGAAGCGCTGATCGCCGACCGGGCCGGCGCTGCGGCCGACACGCTGGTGACGATCGCCGGCATGCACTGCGAGTCCGGCGACGTGATCGTTCGCGACACGATGCTGGCCGAGCCGGCGGTGGGCGACGTCCTCGTCACCCCTGCGACCGGAGCCTACGGTTACGCGATGGCGAACAACTACAACGGCGTGCGGCGGCCCCCGGTTCTCTTCTGTCGCGACGGCGAGGCGCGGGTCGTGGTCCGCCGCGAGACCTACGAGGACCTGACGGCGAGGGATCTCTAGGCGTGTCCTCCGAAGGCTCCAAACCCGTCCGCATCGGGCTGCTGGGTCGCGGCACGGTCGGCGGCGCCTTCGTCGAGTTGCTGGCGGAGCGGGCCGGGGCGGTCGAGGCGGCGACCGGGAGGCGGCCGGAGGTCTCCGGCGTGCTGACGCGGGAGGAAGGCGAGTTCGACTCGATCCTCGCCGACTCCGACCTGATCGTCGAGCTGATGGGAGGGACCGATCCGACGCGGGAGCACGTGCTCAGCGCGCTGCGCGCCGGCAAGCCCGTCGTCACCGCCAACAAGCAGCTGCTGGCCCAGCACGGCGACGAGCTCTTCGCGGTCGCTCGCGAAGCGGGGGTGCAGCTGCGCTTCGAGGCGGCGGTCGCGGCGGTGATCCCGATCGTGCGGACGATCCAGGAGGGCTTCGGCGTCACCGAGATCTCGAAGGTCTTCGGGATCGTCAACGGCACTACCAACTTCATCCTCACCGAGATGGCGGCGAGCGGCGCCGGCTACGACGACGTCCTCGCCCGAGCCCAGGAGCTCGGTTACGCCGAGGCCGACCCCTCCGACGACGTCAGCGGCGCCGACGCCGCGGCGAAGATGGCGATCCTCGCCCGCCTCGCCTTCCACACTCCGGTGACCCTCTCCGAGGTCAGCTACGAGGGGATCGAGGGGATCCAGCCCGACGATCTCGCCTACGCGAAGGAGCTGGGGCTCTCGCTGAAGCTGCTCGGCGTCGCCGAACGGCGCGACGGCGGCATCAGCGTCCGCGTCTTCCCCTGCTTCCTCTACCCGGGGCACCCGCTGGCGCCGATCCAGGGCGCGTTCAACGCGGTGATGGTCGAGGCGCCGGCGATCACCGAGGTGACGATGTCGGGGCCGGGGGCGGGGGGTCTGCAGACCGCCTCGGCGGTGCTCGGCGACGTCGTCTCGATCCTCGCCGGCGACGCCCCGGTGCACGAGACCCGGGTCGAGCTGCCGGTCGTCGCCGACGTCACCTCCTCGTTCTACCTCTACCTCGAGGTAGAGGACCGGCCCGGAGTGCTGGCGCGGGTCGCGGCGGTGCTCGGCGACCACGAGATCTCGGTCAAGAGCTTCGTGCAGCGGGGCATCGGCGACGAGGCGCGGCTGGTGATGGTGATCCACGAGTGCCTCGAGTCCCGCTTTTCCGCCGCGGTTGAGGCGCTGGCCGAGCTCGACGAGCTGCGCGCGCCGCCGCGTTCGATCCGCGTGATCGAGGAGGAGTACTCGGCATGACTCGGGGAGCGCGCTGATGGCCGCGGGCCTGATCCACCGATACCGCGACCGGCTCTCGCTGGAGCCGGGCGACCCGGTGGTGACCCTGAACGAGGGCTCGACGCCGCTGATCGAGGCGCCCCGGCTCTCGGAGCGGATCGGCGCCAAGGCCTATTTCAAATTCGAGGGGCTGAATCCGACCGGCTCGTTCAAGGACCGGGGGATGACGGTGGCGGTCTCCCGCGCGAAGGGACGCGGCGCGGAGGCGATCATCTGCGCCTCGACCGGCAACACCGCCGCCAGCTGCGCCGCCTACGCGGCGCGGGCGGGACTGCGGGATGCGGTGATCGTCCCCGAGGGCAAGATCGCGATCGGCAAGCTCGCCCAGGCGCTGATGCACGGCGCCCGCGTCGTCGCCCTGCAGGGGAACTTCGACGACGCCCTGCGGATCGTCCGCGAGCTCTCGCAGAAGCATCCGATCGAGCTCGTCAACTCGGTCAACCCGCACCGGATCGAAGGCCAGAAGACGGCTGCCTTCGAGGTGGTCGAGGACCTGGGGGAGGCGCCGGGGGCGCTGGCGATCCCGGTCGGCAACGCCGGCAACGTGACCGCCTACTGGCGCGGCTTCCAGGAGGTGGGCGCGGCGCCGATCCTCTACGGCTTCCAGGCCGAGGGCGCGGCGCCGCTGGTTCAGGGAGCGCCGGTGGAGAAGCCCGAGACCGTCGCCTCGGCGATCCGGATCGGCAACCCGGCCCGCTGGGAGGAGGCGATGGCCGCCTTTACCGCCAGCCGCGGCCGCGTCGCCGCCGTCTCCGACGAGCAGATCCTCAACGCCTACCGCTGGCTCGCCGACAACGAAGGCGTCTTCTGCGAGCCTGCCAGCGCCGCCTCGGTTGCGGGGCTGCTGGCCCACGGTCTGCCGGTCGTCGAGGGCGGCGCGTCACCGGAGACCGTCGTCTGCGTCCTCACCGGCCACGGCCTCAAGGACCCCGACACCGCCCTCTCCAAAGCCCCCTCGGTGATCAACTGCGAGAACGACCTCAGCGCCGTCGAGCGCGCGGTCTTCGACTGAGTTGACCCGGTGACCGCGCGCCACCGACTCGTCCGCGTCCCCGCCTCCTCGGCCAACCTCGGCCCCGGCTACGACGCGCTGGCGGCGGCGATGGCGATGCACCTCGAGCTCGAGGTGGAAGAGGCTGACGAGTTCTCCTTCGATCCCGGCGGCCTCGGCGTCTCGACCGGACGGGGCAACCTGATCGTGCGGGCGTTCGAGAGCTTGCGGCCGGCGGATGGGATCGCCTTCCGGCTGCGCAGCGAGATCCCGCTGGCGCGCGGGCTGGGCTCGAGCTCGGCGGCGATCGTCGCCGGCCTTTTCGCCGCCGACCACCTCTACGAGCTGGCACTGACGAAGGAGGAGATGCTGGCGCGGGCGACCGAGATCGAGGGGCACCCAGACAACGTCGCCGCGGCGATCTACGGGGGTTTCGTCGTCTGCGGCAGCGACGACGACGGGAGGCCGACGGCGGCGCGGTTCGATCCGCCCGAGGGCCTGGAGGGGATCGTCGTGATCCCGCCCGACCAGGTCCCGACCAGGCGGGCCCGCGAGGCGATCCCGGCGCAGTTGCCGCTCGCCGACGCGGTCGCCAACGTCTCCGCCGCGGCGATGCTGGTGCTTGGCCTGCGCAGCTCCGACCTCGACCTGCTCGCCCGCGGCCTGCGCGACCGCATCCACCAGGACCGCCGCCGCGAGCTCTATCCGCGCTCGATGGAGATCGTCGACTCGGCGCGGGAGCTGGGGGCGCTGGGGGCGACTATCTCCGGCGCCGGGCCGACGGTCCTCGTCTGGACCACCTGGCAGGACGCCGGCAACGTCGCCGCGGCGCTCGAGCAGCGCTGCGAGGGCTGGGCCGAGGTGAAGCGGCTCCCGTTCAGTCCGCTCGGCGCCGACGTCCCGGAGCTCTGAGGCCTCGATGGACTGGGTGGTGCGAATCGGGTTGGTCGAGCTGGCGCTGGGGGCGCTGCTCGGCTGGGCGATGGTCGTCCGCGGCGAGCGGCCGGAGTGGCTGCGGCGGATCGGCATCGTCGCCCCGCAGCGGATCCGCCAGGTCCACCTCGACTACGTGATGATGGGCCTGATCCTGATCGGGGTCGGGCTGGCGGTGCCGGACCTGCCGACGGCGGTCGCGGCGGCGCTCGTCTTCGGCACCTTCGTCAACCCGTTCCTCTTCGTCCCGCTTGCCTTCGACCCGGACGCGGAGCAGCGCCTCTGGTACCGGGCGCTGGCGGTGGTCAGCTTCATCGGGGTGAGCGGCGCCCTTGTCGTCGCCGCCATCGTCGGCCCTGGCTAGGCTGCCCGCATGACCAAGCCGAAGCTTCTCCTGCCAGTCCTCGTCCTCGCCGCTCTGCTCGCTTTCCCGGTGTCGGCACAGGCGACGCTCACCTACGTCCGCGGGGTCCTCAATCCGCAAGTCTTCGTCGCCGAGGACGACGGCTCGGGTGCGGTGAAAGTCGGCAAGGGGAGGACGCCTCACGTCTCGCCCGACGGACAGTCGATCGCCTATCTCCGGGAAGGCACCCAGAACGCGCAGGAACTGAAGCTGGCGCCTGCCGCGGGCCCGACGCGGACGCTGATGGTCGGCTGGCGGGAAAGCTCCAGCTTCGCCTGGTCACCCGATTCGAAGACGATCGCAGCCCTGCGCGGTCCCGAAATCGGCAAGCGTCGTTTGGTTCTAATCGACGTCGCCAGCGGCAGGCAATCGGTGATCGCGAGTGGCTACTTCAGCGGCTTCAGCTTCTCCCCGGCCAGCACCGAGATCGTCTACTCGCGCTCAGCGAGCGAAAACTACCCGCCGCGCAGCGACATCTTCCGCTTCCCGGTTCCGATTCCGGGCGTGGTCAACGTTCGCGCCCCGGAGCCGGTTCGCCTGACCAAGGACCACCGCTCCTCGGATCCCCTCTGGGGGCCGACCGGCCAGATCGTCTTCGTCAAGACGGTGGAAGCCAGGAAGCGCAAGTACAGCCCGAAGAACGAGCTCTTCCTGATGGACCCGCAGAGCAGGCAGGTCAAGCGCCTGACCCAGACCAAGGTGCCGCCGCTGCTGCAGGGGCTGTTCCCGACCGACTGGTCGGCTGACGGCACCCGCCTGCTCGCCGAGTTCGAGGGGCAGGACACGAGCTTCGCCGTCACCGTCAACCCGAAGACGGGAGCCCAGCGCCCGGTCGCCGAAGCGGGGGAGAACGGCTTCGTCGGCACTGCGCTCTCCGCCGACGGCACGCAGGTCCTCGGCTTCACCGGCGGCTTCGACCCGAGCGGCGGCCACAAGGTTGCAACCGTCCCCTACGGCGGCGGCAAACTTCAGGTCCTCGCCAAGAACGCGCTGGAACCCGACTGGAGCCGATAGGGGAACTATTCACTAAATGCGGTGAAGCGCGAAGCGATCTCGGTGTCAAGCCCATCGCGGTCCAGTAATGCAGCCGTGAACTGGTGGTAGTCAATCATCCAATGAGCCTTAGTGATAATGCTGTTGGAATCAGCTTCTCGGCCCTTAGTGAGCATTTTTCGTATAAGCAGTGCATGAGACTCCAAGAGCGTCTCACTTAGGTAGTGAACGAATACCTCTCCATCGCGGTCGATCATCAGGCCGTTATTCAAGCGATCCCTAATCGTACCCGTGCACTGCTGATGATTGATAACCCAGTCAAGGAGATTTCGATCCGCCAGCACCCGAGGAACTCCTGCCTGACGCGCCTCTAGTAGATATGCCTTAACCAAAGCGTGAGAGAAAAGGCGCCCTTCTACTGCGTAGTGCTGACCCATTGCGATGCCTCCTCGGATCGCAATCGACCTTTCTATGAGGAGGCGTTGTAGGTCCCGGACCGCTTCGCTGAGGCTGCTGAACCCTTGCGGTGAAAACTCAGCCGCCAGAATTACTGAATCAGAGAACTGGGTTATCTCTAGGTCGCTCTCTGCCGCCCTGCTTTCAATCTCCTCTAATGCATCAAGTATTAAGGGAAGATGTTTGGGGGGAGCTGGGCCAGCATCCTGTTCAATCATTTCCCGGAAGCCGAGGAAGTCTAGAAACGCCACGACTCCATAGGGCAGTGGGTCCAAGGCTAGTCCTGGCTCATTAGCGACTCTGCCAGTGAATAGTGAGTTTGACGGAAGTCCTCAAGACGATCCTCAGTTTGCTCCCAGACGACTCCCCGGAAATCAGCCTCCTGCTTTTCAATGCGCCACACCGGTTTTCCGACGGCCAGCATTATGGGTCCCAAGCCGGAGAACTCTGGCACCGATGCCACCGTAGGATTCTCATCGAGCCCTGATGCGACCATGGGGTGCTCGCTTCCAGCCGCCTCAAGTACAGGAAGAAGCTTTGCTTTGGCCCTGCCAGCAATCTTCTCCATCCAGACTTTGTAGCTCTTCTTCGGCTCGTTGGCATACCGCTGGAAACGCTGCATCACCAGGCCACCTAGCATGGGGGTGCCACTAGAGATATTGAGGTCCATCTCGGTGAAACTCTCAACCACTAGGCGGTGTTCCCGGATCCACTTCTCCAAAATTCTGGAAAGAGAACCGATGGCCTGGTAGTTGAACCGATCCGGGACGACTGGAACTAGGAACTGGTCACAAGCAAGAAAGAAGGAGCGCGTCAGCGCGCCGGCGCTAGGACCAACATCGATAATCACGTAGTCGAATCCATGTTCATCCGCTAGGCGTCGCAACATGTCATGTACTGCGACGTACGTTCTCCTTTGGTGCATCTCGTCCGTGACCCGTTGCGCATGGGCCTGCGAAAGGCGATCCTCAGCTTCATTTAGGTCAATGTCGCCACGGAAGAGAGAGATGGACCCTTCTCCCGGGAGGTCAACTAACCCGATTGCCTTGGTGTCGACGTTCGGTCGATCACCGTTAAATCGAGGACGGAGAGCTTCGAGAACAGTCGATCCTGGAAGTTCGCCCATGTCGCCACTCTCAGCGACTTGGTTCTCAAGACTGAGGAGCTCTTGCGCAAGTGCCAGCTCGGTCAGATTGCACTGAGGATCTCCATCGACCAAGAGCACGTTCTGGCTGCAGTGCTCAGCAAGAGCATGGGCCAAGTTGAAGGAAGTCGTCGTCTTTGAGACGCCCCCCTTGTGGTTGTAAAGCGTCAAAATCTTTGACATAGACGTACGACGATAGTCCTCTCTGGGGACGGGAAAGTCTGTGCAGGAACTTATGAGTCCCTGTCCCTCCGTTCCACCGAAGACAGTTCCGCCGCAATTCTGCCGACGGCACGCGCCTCCTCGCCGAGTTCGAGGGGCAGGACACGAGCTACGCCGTCACCGTCAACCCGAAGACGGGAGCCCAGCGTCCGGTCGCCGAAGCGGGGGAGAACGGCTTCGTCGGCACCGCGCTCTCAGCCGATGGGGCGCTGGTCCTCGGCTTCACCGGCGGCTTCGACCCCAGCGGCCGGCCACAAGGTCGCGGCCGTCCCCCACGGCGGCGGCAAACTCGAGGTGCTCGCCAAGAACGCGCTCGAACCCGACTGGAGCCGCTGAGACGGTGTCGCTTTTGTATGGCTATGCCTTGCAGAAGCGACATTGCGGGTCGGGGCTTGACTCGTCCCTATAATCCCGTAACTCGTTAACCCGTCGCGCGCCCGCTCGAAGAAGGCGTGGAACCCGGGAGGTCAAAAAGTGAAGACCCAGTCCGATCGCGGCGCTCGCGTTGAGCGCTACTCGCCAGAGCGCCCCTACCGGCCCCTCGTCTCGCCGCCCAGCGTCGAGGACAAAGATGCCTGTGCCATCTACGCCTCGGTCCGCAAGGACGCGACGCCGAGCCACGAACCGATCGAACTGGCGATCCCCGCCCTGCAGAAGATGCTCCACCGCGCCGGCAACGTCGACGGCGAGGGAGACGGCTGTGGCCTCCTGGTCGACATCCCGCGCAAGATCTGGGCCGAGGAGGTCCGCTCCGACGGCCACGACCCATCGCTCGCGACCGACGACGCCTTCGCCGTCGCCCACGTCTTCATCGAGCGCTCCCAGGACGTCGAGAAGATCAAGCACGACGCCCGCGAGCTGCTCGCCGAAGGCGGCTTCCGCGTCCTCGCCGAGCGCGTCGGCGTGGTCAACTCGCCCGCCCTCGGCCCGACCGCCCGCGAGGAGGAGCCGGTCTTCTGGCAGGTCGGCGGCCTCGTCCCGGACGCGAAGACTCGCGACCAGGTCCTTTTCGACCTGATGATCGACCTCGAGAAAGCGCTCGGGGTCCACGTCCCGTCCTTCTCCGCCACCACCTGCGTCTACAAGGTGATGGGCGCGCCGAAGGTTCTCGGCGAGTACTACCCGGACCTGCTCGACCCGCGCTTCGAGACGATCGGCTGCTTCGGCCACAACCGCTACTCGACCAACACCTGGCCCTCGTTCAAGCGGGTGCAGCCGTTCTCGGTCCTCGGCCACAACGGCGAGATCAACACGATTCAGCAGCTGCGCCAGGAGGCGAAGATGCTGGCGGTCCCGATCCAGCCCGACTCCTCGGACTCGCAGGACCTCAACCGCACGATCGACACCCTCGTCAGCCGCGAGGGCTTCAGCCTCGCCGAGGCGATGGAGATGGTCGTGCCGCCGATCGTCGAGGAGGTCAAGGGCCTCCCCGAGGACCTTCACGCCTTCTACATGTACCTGCACCAGACGATGGGCCCGTTCGCGCAGGGGCCGGTGGCGCTGATCGCGCGCCAGTCCGACGAGTGCGTCTTCTCCGCCGACGCGATGGGGCTGCGGCCGCTCTGGCAGGTCGAGACCGAAGACGACTACGTGTTCAGCTCCGAGCCCGGCGTCGTCTCCGTCGCGAAGATGTGCTCGGAGCCGAAGCCGCTCGCTCCGGGCGAGAAGGCGCTGGTGCTGGTCGACCGCGCCGGGCGCAACTCGACCCTGCACCCGCACGACGAGATGCTGCGGATCGTCCGCGACCGCTGGCTGGCGCGGAACGGCGCCGAGGCGGTCGCCGGCTACGAGCGCGCGCTGGAGACCGGCGGCCCGCTCGAGGGCCAGGACGTCCCCGGCTACTCCGACGCGGGCCCCGAGGAGCCGGTCAAGGTCTCCGACCGCGTCCTCGCCGGCTTCGGCTGGCAGCGCGACGACGTCAAACTCGTACAGCAGATGGCCTCGAACGGGGCCGAGCCGGTCGGCTCGCTCGGCTACGACGGCCCGCTGGCGGCGCTCTCGCCGGAGCGGCAGAACCTCGCCGACTACTTCAAGGAGACGGTCGCCGTCGTCACCAACCCGGCGATCGACCGCGAACGCGAGATGGAGCACTTCTCGACCCGCACCCTGCTCGGGCGCCGTCCCTCCCCCGAGAACGCGGGCGAGGACACGGGCACCGTAGAACTCGGCTTCCCGGTCGTCCTCGGCGGCCACCACGGGTTGGCGCCGCTGGCGGACAAGGCCTACCGGGCGATCGCCCGCGAGCACGACACCTACCTGCTCGAGGACCTCTGGGAGGAGTTCGCCGGCCGCAACGCCGCCGTCGACATCTCCCTGCTGGAGTCGGAGACGACCCGCGGCGCGATCGAGCGGATCAAGCAGGAAGCGGTGAAGAAGGTCCGCAACGGCTGCGAGCTGCTGGTCCTCACCGACCGCACCGTCTATGACGCCGAGCGGCGCTACCTCGACCCGCATCTGGCGCTCTCGGCGGTCGACCAGGCGCTGAAGCAGTTCAAGGTCGAGCGCGGCGAAGTCAACCTGCGCCGGCGCTGCGGCATCGTCCTGCGCTCGGCGGCGATCCGCAACGTCCACGACGTGATGCTCGCCCTCGGGCTCGGCGCCAACGGCGTCTGCCCGTACACGATGGTCGAGGTGATCTGCGTCGAGGACTACGAGTCCGATGTCGCCAACCTCTGCGCGGCGCTGCGCAAAGGGATCGAGAAAGTGATCTCGACGATCGGGATCCACGAGGTCCGCGGCTACGCGCGCCAGTTCAGCTCGATCGGGATCAAGCCGGAGCTGGCGGAGATCTTCCAGACCGAGCTCTACGCCGCCTCCGACAGGGCGGGCACCGGCTTCACCGAGCTCGACGAGGACACCGACGCCCGCGCCCACGCGCTCCGCGGCGACGACGCCGCGGCGAAACCGGCAAAGACGTTCCGCTTCTACCCGAAGGTCTACAAGGCGGCGATCGCGACCGCGAACGGGTCCGGGACCTACGAGGAATATTCGGAGAAAGTCCGCGACCTGGAGAAGCAGAACCCGATCTCGATGCGCCACATCATGGGGCTGAAGGGCGACCGCCCGGCGGTCGAGTCGAGCACGGTGGACGCCGGCGTCGGCCACCACGACTACCCGATCGTGATCTCCTCGATGAGCTTCGGCTCGCAGTCCGAGCCGGCCTTCCGCGCCTACGCGGACGCGGCGAAGGCGACCAACATCCTCTGCATGAACGGCGAGGGTGGCGAGATCCGCGACATGTACGGCCAGTACCGCAACTGGCGCGGGCAGCAGGTCGCCTCCGGGCGCTTCGGCGTCTCGGCGGAGATGCTGAACAGCTCCTACGTCGCCGAGATCAAGATCGGCCAGGGCGCCAAGCCCGGCGAGGGCGGCCACCTGCCCGGCAAGAAGGTCTCCGAGAAGGTCGCCGCCGCGCGTAACGCCGCCCCCGGCACCGACCTGATCTCGCCCTCCAACAACCACGACCTCTACTCGATCGAGGACCTGGCCGAGCTGATCGACGAGCTGAAGACCGTCAACCCGGACGTGCGGGTCTCGGTCAAGGT
>DATEOT010000105.1:0-10799 GCA_035273795.1 Solirubrobacterales bacterium
GCTCGAGCTCGCGGCAGGCGGTGGGCCGCAGCCACGACGCCTCGAGCCCCAGGGATTGCATGAGCTCGAAGCGGCGACGCAGCTCGGCGCTCTCGTCGCGATCAAGCGCGACGTGCAGGGCTCCAAGCTCGAGGTAGCCGATCTCGGTTGCTGCGGCATCGCGCAGCTCGCTCGCATACGCGGGCCACAGCGCGTGGGACTCGAGCGCGAGCGACAGCAGCCGGTCCTCGCCAAAGCTGGCCTCGCCGACCGGTGCGAGCATCCCCGCCGCGACCCCCGAGGCACCGGCGCCGGGGCGGTCGCGCTCGAGCACCGTGACGGACATGCCGCGGCCCGCCGCGCGCCAGGCGCAGCTGAGGCCGATGACGCCACCGCCCACGACCACCGCGTCGAAATCCTCGGAACTCCGCTTCTCGGTCACCGCATTTGCCTCCGCCGGCATTACCCGGATCAGGTCCAAACGGTCGGTGGCCTCGGTGCCACCCTCTCAGCCCTCGCGGGCTCCCGTGCTCCTTCGATGCTACCCCGCCGGGCTGGCCGGCCCAAGGGCGGCGGGCCGTCCCAGCCATAATCGACCCATATGAGCCTGTCTCTACCCGAGGGTGACGGCCCCCTGCGCCGCGAGCGCCTGCGGACCGCCCGCCTCTACTTCGTCTGCGACGCTCGGCCCCAGACCGACCTCGAGTCGCTGCTGCGGGCGGCGCTGACCGGCGGCGCCGACATCGTCCAGCTGCGCGAGAAGGAGCTGGGACGGACCGAGATCGAACGCGCGGCCGGCACCTTTCGCCGCGTCGCCGACACCTTCAGCGCGCTGTTCATCGTCAACGACGATCCGGAGCTGGCGCGGATCTGCGACGCCGACGGGGTCCACGTCGGCCAGGACGACGTCGCCGCCGAAGAGGCGCGGGAGCTGCTCGGGCCGGACGCGATCGTCGGCCTCTCGACGCACTCCGAGGAGCAGATCGCTGCCAGCGCCGATCGCCCCGTCGACTACGTCAGCGTCGGCCCGATCTGGGAGACGCCGACGAAAGAGGGGCGGCCCGGCGTCGGCCTCGAGCTGATCTCCCACGCCGCCGAGCACGCGCCGCACCCCTTCTTCGCGATCGGAGGAATCGACACCGGCAACGCCGAGCAGGTCGTCGAGGCCGGCGCCGAGCGGCTCTGCGCGGTGCGGGCGATCCGCGACTCGGCCGATCCCGAAGCCGCGGCGACGGCGCTGCGGCAGGCGTTCGGCACCGGCGGGAAAGGCGTCGCGCCCGGTGGCTGAGGAGCCGGTCAAGCGCAAGCAGCGCGGCAGCGACCGGATGGCGCGCGGCTACGCCCGCGCCGAGCAGCGCAACCGGGAAGCGCGCGAAGCGCTGGAGCCCCTGCACGAAGGCGAGCGGCCGACCGTGGTCACGATCGGCGCCGTCGTCGCCGGCTTGATCGCCCTCTCGATCGCGATCGGCTACGCCGCCGGGGTCGAGGTGGACGGCGAACGGCCGCGCTGGGCCCAAGTGGCGGCGCCGGCGTTGATCATGGGGGTGATGTCCTGGGGGATGTGGCGGGCCCGCTACTGGGCCGTGCTCGGCTTCCAGCTCATCCTCGTCTTCGTCCTCTTCAGCGCCTTCTTCGGCCTGCTGGTCGGCGCCTCGAGCGTGACCGAGATCCTCGGCACCGTCGCCCTGCTCGCCGTCGCCGGTAGCTTCTTCTACTTCATGGTCAAGGCGATGGCGCGGATCCAGATGCCGACGCGGCTTCCGAAGGACTAGCGGTGGCCCGCCCGAGCCTCCCCTCCCTCGGCGGCCTCACCGCGATGCCCGCCGACGCGGTGGCGGCGCTGCGGATGCTGCCGGAGATCGCCGAGAACACGCGGGCGATGAAAGAGCACACGGCGGCGCTTTCGCGGGTCGCCGACGCGCTCGACCGGGTCGCTGCCAGCACCGACGCGCTGCCCGGGATGAAGAAGGAGATCGGGCAGATCGGGAAGACGGTGGCTGGCCTCGACGGCGTCGACGCACGCGTCGAGGCGATCGAGGCGGCGATGCCGGTGCTGGTCGAAGTCCAGCGCCACCTGGCAGCGCTGCCGGAGACGATGGGCCGGCTCGACAAGGGAATCGCCGGCTTGGACAAAGGGACCAAGCGCCTCGACAAGGGAATCGCCGGCCTCAGCGAGCTGATGGAGCGCATCCTCACCGGCCTCGACGGGATGAACGCCAGCGTCGAGACGCTGCAGGGCGCGGTCGGGCCGCTCGCCAGCCTCGCCGGCCGGGTGCCGGGGCGAAAGAAGGGGTAAGAACGCACAGTGCCGGCCCCCCACCTTCTATAGGCTCAGCACGCATGGCCGACTCCTTCGACCAGATCGTCATCGGCGGGGGCCCCGGCGGCTACGTCGCCGCGATCCGCGCCGCGCAGCTTGGCCAGAAGACCGCCGTCGTCGAGCGCGACAAAGCCGGCGGCCGCTGCCTCAACTACGCCTGCATCCCGGCCAAGACCGTGCTCCGCACCGCCGAGATCTTCCACGAGGCTCAGGCGAGCGCCGACCTCGGCGTCGTCGCGAGCGACGTCAAGCTCGACTGGGAGGCGCTGCACAAGCGCCGCGAGGACGTCTCGGCCCAGCTCTCCGGCGGCGTCGAAGGGCTGTGGAAGAAGAACAAGATCGAGTTCATCCAGGGCGACGCCTCGCTCACCGCGGACGGCAACGTCAAGGTCGGCGACGAAGTCTACGAGGCGAAGGCGGTGACGCTGGCGACCGGATCGGTGGCGCTGCCGATCCCCGGGGTCGAGTTCGGTGGCCGCGTGGTCGAAACCTGGGGCGCCTGGTCGCTGCCGGAGCGGCCCGGCAAGATCGCCGTGGTCGGCGCCGGCGCCTCCGGGGCCGAGCTAGCCTCCGCCTACGCGCGCTTCGGCACCGAGGTGCTGCTGATCGAGATGCTCGACCAGATCCTCCCCGCCGAGGACAAGGACATCGCCAAGGTCGTCGAACGCGCCTTCAAGAAACAGGGGATCGAGATCTCCACCGGCGCCCCCGTCGAGAACGTCGAAGCGGGCGACTCCTCGGTCAAGTTCACCTACAGCGACAAGAGCGCCGAGGTCGACTACCTCTGCATCGCCGGTGGCCGCGGTCCCGACACCGAGGGCCTGGGACTCGAGGAGGCCGGGATCGAGCTGGAGGAGAACGGGCGCAAAATCAAGGTCGACGAGTACCAGCGAACGACCAACCAGAAGGTCTACGCGATCGGCGACCTCGTCAACCAGAAGGCGCTCGCGCACAAGGCCTCCGAGGAGGGCGTCGTCGCGGTCGAGGCCGCGGCCGGCGTCGAGACGCATCCCGTCAACCAGGAGCTGATGGTCGGCGCCACCTTCTGCCAGCCGCAGGTTGCCAGCGTCGGCCTCACCGAGGCGCAGGCCAAGGAGGCGGGCCACGAGGTCAAGACCGGCAAGCAGAAAATCGCCGGCGAGGGCGCGGGCGTCGTCTATGAGGACAAGGAAGGGCTGGTCAAGCTCGTCGTCGACGCCAAGTACGGCGAGGTGCTCGGCGCCCACATCGTCGGCAACCGCGCCTGCGACATGATCGCCGAGCTGGTGGCGACGATGGCGCTCGAGGGCGGCTACCAGGAGCTCTCGCGGATCGTGCACCCGCACCCGACGGTCTCGGAGGCGGTCCTGGATGCAGCCAGGGCCGTGGATGGCTGGGCCATCCACGCCTAGCGTGAGCGCTCGCGCCACCTTCTACTACGACCTCGGCTCCCCCTACGCGTACCTCTCCGCCGAGCGGATCAGCGGGCTCTTCGCCGAGGCCGAGCTGGAGCAGCCGGAGTGGCAGCCGATCCTGCTTGGGGGTCTGTTCGGTCGCTTCGACCGCGGCTCCTGGGCGGAGACGGAAGCGCGGGCAGAAGGGATGCAGGAGATCGAGCGCCGCGCCGCCGCCTACGGGCTGCCGCCGATCGCCTGGCCCAAGCCCTGGCCCGGCAACACGCTGGTGGCGATGCGGGCTGCAACCTTCGCCAAGCAGACCGGGCGCACCGTCGCCTTCTCCCTCGCCGCCTTCCGCCAGGCCTTCGCCGCCGGCCGCGACCTCACCGACGCCGACAACGTGATGATCGCCGGCGCCGCCTGCGAGATGCACCCGCGGGCGCTGCTGAAAGCGGTCGAAACGCGGGTCGTCAAGGACGCGCTGCGGGAGGCGACCGACCGCGCAGGAGACCTCGGCGTCGAAGGCGTCCCCGCGGTCGTCGTCGGCGACGAGGTCTTCTGGGGCGACGACCGTCTCGAGGAGGCGGTGGAGGCGGCAGAGCGCTGAGGGCCTGTCGCTTTTGTGGACCTATGCGCCACAAAAGCGACAGGCGGGGCCGCAACGGGTAGTCGTCTACTGTGAACTCGATGGCCGATCTGCCTGACGCCGCCACCTGTTACGAGCTGCTCGCGCGGATGGCGCTGATCCGCCGCTTCGAGGAGGAGGCGGGGCGCCAATACCAGCGGGCCAAGGCCGGTGGCTTCCTGCACCTGGCGATCGGCGAGGAGGCGACGATCGTCGGCACCACCTCGGTGATGCGCGAGGAGGACTTCCTGATCGGCACCTACCGCACGCACGGCCACGCGATCGCCCGCGGGACCGAGCCGCAGCGGGTGATGGCCGAGCTGTTCGGCCGCGTCGACGGCACCAGCGGCGGCCGCGGCGGCTCGATGCACATCTTCGACGCCGAGAAACGGTTCATGGGCGGCTACGGGATCGTCGGCGGCAACCTGCCGATCGCCGCGGGCCTCGCCCTCGCCTCCCAGTACAAGGGCGAAGACGCGGTCACCGTCTGCATGTTCGGCGACGGCGCCTCCAACACCGGCAACTTCGGCGAGACGATGAACCTGGCGGCGCTGTGGACGCTGCCGGTCCTCTTCCTGGTCGAGAACAACCACTACGGGATGGGGACCTCGGTCGAGCGCCACTCGGCACAGACCGATCTCTCGAAGAAGGCCGAGGGCTACGGGATCTCCGGCGAGCGGATCGACGGGATGGACGTGGTCGAGGTGCGCGAGGGGGTCGCCGAGGGGCTGCGGCTGGCGCGCGAAGAGGAACGGCCGACCCTGCTCGAGGCGTTCACCTACCGCTACCGCGGCCACTCCGCCGCCGACCCCGAGGTCTACCGCGAGCGCGAGGAGGTCGAGGAGTGGCAGGAGAAAGACCCGATCGAGAGCTTCGCGCGCCGCTGCGTCGAGGCCGACGTGCTGGGCGAGCGCGAGGTGCAGCAGGCGCGCGAGGCGGCAGAGGCGGCGGTGAAAGAGGCGGTCGAGTTCGCCGAGAGCTCGCCGGAGCCGCCGCTCGACACGATGTACGAAAACCTCTACGCGCAGACCGAGCCGGGCGGCTGGTACGCGGTCGACGAGCGCAGCCCGGAGCCGCACCGGGGCGAGGACGAGGCGGAGATGCCCGACGCCGCGCGCCAGCTGGCCGAGGCGGGTGCCGCCTACGCGGGGCAGTCGGCCGGAGAGCGGCACAACCCCGCGACGCACGGCGAGCGGCCCAACCCGGCGGCCGAAGGCGACGTCCAGGAGGGCGTCGAGGAGGGAATCGATGCGCCCGACCGCGACGTCTCCCCCGGTGAGGAGGACGAAGGCTGATGGCGGAGATGCGGATGCGGGAGGCGCTGCGCGACGCGATGGCCGAGGAGATGCGCGCCGACGAGGCGGTCTTCGTGATGGGCGAGGACGTCGGCGTCTTCCAGGGCGCCTTCAAGGTCACCGAAGGGCTGCTGGAGGAGTTCGGCGAGCGCCGGGTCCGCGACACGCCGATCTCCGAGAACACGATCGTCGGCACCGGCGTCGGCGCGGCGATGAACGGGCTGCGCCCGATCGTCGAGCTGATGACGGTCAACTTCAGCCTGCTGGCGCTGGACCAGATCGTCAACCACGCCGCCGCGATCCCCTACATGTTCAACGGTGCCGCGAAGGTGCCGATGGTGATCCGGATGCCGGGCGGCGGCGGCCACCAGCTCGGCCCCACCCACTCCCACAGCTTCGAGGCGCTCTACCTGCAGGTGCCGGGGCTGCTCGTCGCCTGCCCCTCCACCCCGGCCGACGGCAAGGGCCTGCTGAAGGCGGCGATCCGCGACGACAACCCGGTCGTCTTCATCGAGCACGAGAGCCTCTACGGGACGAAAGGCGAGGTGCCCGACGGCGGCGGCGGCGAGCCGCTGAAGTTCGGGGAAGCTGCGGTGCGGCGGGAGGGCTCCGACGTGACGATCGTCGGCGTGCTGAAGATGGCGCAGGTGGCCGCGGACGCGGCGGCCAAGCTGGCCGACGAGCACGGGGTCGAGGTCGAGGTGATCGACCCGCGGACGCTGCGCCCGCTCGACCTCGACACGATCCTCGAGTCGGTCCGCAAGACCAACCGGGCGGTGATCGTCGAGGAGGGGTGGCCGCACGGCGGCGTCGGCGCCAACCTCTCGACCCTGATCACCGAGCAGGCCTTCGACTACCTCGACGCCCCGGTCCAGCGCGTCACCGGCGCCGACGTCCACATGCCGTACTCCAAGCGCCTCGAGCAGGCCGCGATCCCCCACGAGGAGCACGTGGTAAGCGCGGCGCTGGCGACTCTCGAGGGCGCCCGCTAGGGGAGGTCGAGTTGCCGGTTTGTCTCGCTTAGCGAGACAAACCGGCAACTCAGCAGGTCTTGCGAGCGCCCGTCACTGCGTTCCACGCCCGGCCGACGGAGAAGTCCGCGCCGACGCGGAAGGTGCCGGGGCGGGAGGCGCGGGCGACGGTCCAGTCGCCGCGGCGGAGGATGCAGCCGGTGCCGCGGGCGATCGACCAGTAGGGGGTGAAGTTGACGCGGACGAGGAACTCGCCGGGCTCTTTGACGTCGAGGGCGAAGCCCTCGTGGCCGATCCAGAGGGTCTCCGCCTCCGCCGCGCCCAGCGGCGCGACCAGCGGCTTCGGGTCGCGCACCTCGTAGATCCGCCAGTGCTCGGACCGGTAGCGCAGGTCGAGGTAGGAGGGCTCGGCGAGGATCAGGCGCCGCTCCTTCGCCGCGGAGTAGTCGAGCTTGGCGTCGGGCAGGGCGACGAAGGAGATCGCGTTCGAGCGCAGCCAGGTGCCGTAGCTCGCCTCGGTCAACTTCTTCTCGTCGTAGAAGAGGTCCTCGCGGGTGGTGTCGAGCTGGCGCAACCAGCCGCGGGCGAGGTCGAATTCGTCGGCGAGATAGGCGGACTCCCAGTGGTTGGCGGTCGGCGGCACCTCGATCCGCGCCCCGGTGGCGCCCTGCGCGCGCAGCCAGGCCGACGGCGGCTCGAAGTAGTCGGCGGCGGTCGAGGGATCGCCGACCGCGCGCGAGATCTGGGCGACGCTGGCGGTCAGCTGCCAGTAGAGGCTGCCGGCGATCGCCAGCGCCAGCAGCGGCGCGAAGAACCAGGTCGGAACGGTGGGCCGCGGCCGGCGCGATAGCAGGACGGCGGCGAGCACCGGGCCGCCGAACAGCGCCCCCAGGCGCACCGCGTTGCCGCCCATCGCGTTGGGCATGAGCCAGATCGCGGTCGCGGCGAGGAGGTAGGCGACGAGGACCCGGCGCAGCTGCCGCTCCTCGTCGCGGACCCCCTGGGTGAGGATCAGGGCGCCGGCGGTCCAGAGCGGGATCGCGACGTAGGAGGAGAAGACGAACGGGAACTCGCCGGCTTCGGGAAAGGCCAGGTTGGGCACGACGACGAGCGCCAGCGCCAGGCCCCCCGCTCCGAGCGCGACCCGGTTCGGGCGCCGGCCCGGTTCCAGCGCCCCGGCCAGGAGCACGCCGCCGAGGAAGGCGCCGGCTACGGGACTGGCGAGCGGGCAGGCCGCCGCGGCGAAGATCGCCAGCGTCGAGCGCCCGGTCTGCAGGCAGCGCAGCGCGGCGAGGCCGAAGGCGACGCCGAGGGCGAAGGTGAGCTGGCCGTCGGCGAGCAGGGTGACGACGCCGGCGGCGAACCAGAGGGTCGCCCAGCGCGCCTCCACCCCCCAGCGATCGCGGACGAGGAGGGCGAACAGGTAGGAGGAGGAGACGACGGCGAGCATCCCCACCACCTGCGGCCCCAGCAGCGCCGCCAGCGGCGGGAAGAGGACGCTGTAGGTGAGGGTGTAGTGGCCGCCGTACCAGCTGCCGTTCCAGATCGCGAGGCCGGCGCGTTCGAACAGCTCGGCCCGGAAGACCTGCGCGGCGAGGTCCCCGACGGGCGGGTTCCAGAGCAGCATCAACAGCGCCAGGGCCGAGCTGAGAGCCACGGCCGGGAGCCATTCGGGTCGGAGAGCCTTGGACTGGACCATGGACGAGAGCTAAAGGATACGGCGGACTCCTGCAACGATTCGTGAATGAGCGGTGAGATCCTGGTCGTGCGCTGTGGCACGGTGCCCTACGAAGAGGCGCGCGAGCTGCAGCTGGAGCTGGCGGCGCGGCGCCAGCGGGGGGAGATCGGCGACGTGCTGCTGTTGCTCGAGCATCCCCCCGTCTACACCCGCGGGCGCCGCGCCAAGCCGGAGGAGCTGCCGATGGGAGCCGCCTGGTACGAAGCGCAGGGGATCGAAGTGCGCGACACCGACCGCGGCGGGCTCGTCACCTACCACGGCCCCGGGCAGCTCGTCGCCTACCCGATCGTGCAGCTGCGCGGCTACGGAGACGACGTCCACGAGTTCGTGCGCGGGCTTGAGCGGGCGACGGTCGAGGCCCTGGGCGAGCACGGCGTGCGGGCCGGCGCGATCGAAGGCCTCACCGGCATCTGGGTCGGCACCCGCAAGATCGGCTCGATCGGCCTCCACGTCAGCCGCGGGGTGACGACCCACGGCCTGGCGGTCAACGTCAGCAACGACCTGCAGCCGTTCGAGTGGGTGGTGCCGTGCGGGATCGAGGGCGTCTCGATGACCTCGCTCACCCGCGAGCTCGGCGCCGAGCAGGACCTCGGCGCCTTCACCGATTCGCTGGCCGCCGCCTACGCGCGGGTGTTCGAGCGCGAGCCGGTTGCGGGCGACTCGATCGCCGCTTAGGCTCCTTCGTTCAATGCGCCGCCTCATCGTCTCGTTCGCGCTGCTGGCGAGCCTGCTTCCGGCGGGTGCCGCGAAGGCGGCCCCCTTCACGGTCGTCAACACCAACAGCGGCGGCGACGGCAGTCTCCGCGCGGCGATCGCAGGGGCCAACAGCCTCTCCGGCCCGGACACCATCTCGATCGACGTGACCGGCACGATCGAACTGGAGGACGCGCTGCCGGGGATCGTCGACGACATCACGATCTTCGGTCCCGGGGCCGGATCGCTCACCGTCAGGCGCAAGGAATCGGCGGCGCCCTTCACCGTCCTCCAGTCGTTCGGTGGCACCACGACCGTCAGCGGGATCACCGTCAGCGGTGGCCTCGCCGCGACGGGGGGCGGGATCCTCAACGGGTCGGGAAGCGATCTCACCCTGGTCCGCGTCGTCGTCACCGGCAACGAAGCGCTGGCCGAGAGCGGGAACCTGGCTGGAGGCGGCGGCGTCTTCAACAACGGCTCGCTTACCGTGCGCGAATCGTCGATCAGCGGCAACGCGTCCACTGCCCGCGGCGGCGAGGAAAACACGGCCGCGGGCGGCGGCATCGAAAACGAAGGCTCGCTGTCCGTCGAACACAGCACCATCAGCGGCAACGTCGTGCAGGCGCTGGCCGAAGGCGGGGCGAAAGCCGAGGCCGTCGGGGGCGGGCTGGCGCTCGTCAGCGGATCGGTCTTCATCGAAGAGAGCACGATCAGCGGCAACACGGTGATGGCCGCCGAAGGGGCCGACTTCAACATCGCCCGCGGCGGCGGGATCTGGGGCAGTGGCCTCAGCCTGATCGGCTCGACGATCGCCGCCAACGCCACCGACACCGACCCCTCCGGCTCGATCTTCAACGACGCAGGCGGCGACAACCTGGCGATTTCCTTTACCAGCACGCTCCGCAACTCGATCGTCGCCGACCCGCAGGGAGAAGGGGAAAACTGCGCCACCCCGGCCCTCTCAGCCGGCTTCAACCTCGACGAAGACGGCTCCTGCGAGCTCGGGAAAGGGACGGATCTGGTCGCCGTGATCGCCGGCCTCGAACCGCTGGCCAGCAACGGCGGCCCGACCCCCACCCACGCGTTGCGCGAAAACAGCCCGGCGATCGACCGCGGCGAGTCGTTCGGCAGCGACAGCGACCAGCGCGGCCTGCCCCGCCCAAGCGACTTCCTCACCATCTCCAACACCGAAGGCGGCGACGGGGCCGACATCGGCGCCTTCGAGCTGCAGGCGCCCCGGCCCCCGGGGGCCGGGGCCGGGGTGGTGGTCGTCTCCACGATCCCCGGTGACAGAACGCCGCCCAACACCCGCATCGTCCGCGGCCCCTCCCGGGTCACCTTCAAGCGCGAGGCGAAGTTCCGCTTCGCCTCGACCGAGGCGCAGTCGAGCTTCCAGTGCAAGGTGGACAGGGGGAAATGGCGCGGCTGCCGCAACCCCTTCAAACGGACTGTCAGCGCCGGGCGCAGGCACCTGTTCAAGGTGCGGGCGATCGACCGCTTCGGCAACGTCGATCCGACCCCGGCGCGGTTCGGCTGGCGGGTGAAGGCGCTCAGCTAACGTAGGCGTCGGTGTCCAGCGCCGAACGCATCCACGTCACCCGCTCCCGCGCCAAGCCGGGCGGGACCGCCGCCGAGGCCGAGGGAACCGTCCCCTTCCGCCGCGCTCGCAAGCCGCCATGGTTGAAGGTGCCGGCGCCGGGCGGGCCGAACTACCGGCGGCTGAAGGAGAAGATCGGGTCGGACAACCTCCACACCGTCTGCGAGGAGGCCAACTGCCCCAACGTCGGCGAGTGCTGGGAGCG
>DATEOT010000106.1:0-25775 GCA_035273795.1 Solirubrobacterales bacterium
GCTGCGCTCGCTTTGGGGAGTGTTTTGGAAGGGGGTGCCGGCGCTCCTGCTCAGGCGCCTCGGTCAATAGGCTGAGGGTCGATGCGTACCCCTCTCTTTCAGCAGCACCAAGATCTTGGGGCGAAGATCGTTCCTTTTGCCGGCTGGGAGATGCCCGTTACTTATGAGGGGATCCGGGAGGAGCACTCGGCGGTGCGGCGGCATGCGGGGATGTTCGACGTCTCCCACATGGGCGAGGTCGAAGTCGAGGGGCCCGAGGCGCTTGCGTTCCTGCAGCGGGCTCTCTCCAACGACGTCGCCAAGGTCGCCGTCGGGGGGGCGCAGTACTCGTGCCTCTGTAATGAGGGGGGCGGCGTCCTCGACGACCTCTTCGTCTACCGGCTGGGCCCCGACAACTACCTGATCGTCACCAACGCCGCCAACCACCGAGACGACCTCGCCTGGCTCGGGCGCCAGAGCCGCGAGTTCGGGGTGGTCGTCCGCGACGTCGCCGACCGCTTCGCGATGCTCGCCGTCCAGGGCCCCCACGCGCGAGCGGTCCTCGCCTCGGCGCTGGGGATCCAGCTGCCGCCCCGCTTCCGTGTCTCCCGCCTCCAGATCGGAGGCCGCCCGGCCCTCGCCTGCGGCACCGGCTACACCGGCGAGGACGGGGTCGAGCTGCTGATCGACCCCGAGGTGGCGGCCCCGACCTGGGCCAGGCTCCTCGACGCCGGCATCGTCCCCTGCGGCCTCGGCGCCCGGGACACGCTGCGGCTGGAGGTCTGTTACCCGCTGCACGGCAACGAGCTGACTCCCGAGCGCAACCCGGTCGAGGCCGGGCTCGGCTGGTGCTGCAAGGAGGAGACGGGGTTCGTCGGCTCCGAGGCGATCGCCCGCGCCCGTGCCGAGGGCACCGCCCAGACGCTGGTCGCCTTCAAGATCGAGGGCCAGGGAATCCCGCGGGAAGGAAACCCGGTCCTCCACGGCGAGGAGGAGGCCGGCGTCGTCACCAGCGGCACCTTCTCGCCCTCGCTCGAGGTCGGGGCCGGAATGGCCTACGTGAGCTCGCAACTTGCGGAGGTCGGAACCGAGATCGAGATCGACGTCCGCGGCAAGCGTCGCCCCGCCCGGATAGCTTCCAAGCCCCTGTACCCGTAAAGGAGTGATCTGTGTCCGACGCCACCTACCCCGACGACCTTCGCTACCACGAGGAACACGACTGGGCCCGGATCGAGGGCGACCAGGCGACGCTCGGAATCACCTGGTACGCGCAGGACTCGCTTGGCGAGGTCGTCTTCTACGACCCGCCCGAGGTTGGAGCGACGATCCAGAAAGACTCCTCCTACGCCGAGGTCGAGTCGGTGAAGGCTGTCTCAGACGTGATCGCGCCGATGTCCGGGGAGGTCGTCGAGGTCAACGAGGCGCTCGTCGATTCGCCGGAGAAGGTCAACGAGGACCCCTACGGCGACGGCTGGCTGGTGAAGGTGCGCCTCACCTCGCCAGAGGAGGCCGAGACGCTGCTCGGCGCCGCCGAATACCGCAAGATGCTGGACCGCTAGGGCGAAAGCCCGCCCACCCGCTTCCCTAGCCTGTAACCACGTGACGCGCTACACCTCCGCGACCCCCGACGACCGCCGGGAGATGCTCGACGCGATCGGCGTCGGCTCCACGGCCGAGCTCTTCGAGCAGATCCCCGAGCCCCTGCGCCTGGGCCGGCCGCTGGCGCTGCCGGACGGGATGTCCGAGGCCGAGGTCTACGAGAGGCTGGCGGCGCTGGCGGAGCGCAACGCCGACGCGGAAGAGCAGGTCTGCTTCGTCGGCGCCGGGATGTACGACCACTACGTGCCGGCGATCGTCGACGCCATCACCTCGCGCAGCGAGTTCCTCACGCCCTACACGCCCTACCAGCCGGAGATCTCCCAGGGCGGGCTGCAGGTGATGTTCGAGTTCCAGACGGCGATGTCGGAGCTGACCGGGCTGCCGGTCTCCAACGCCGCCCTCTACGAGGGGCCCTCGGCACTCGCCTCCGCCGGCTACCTGGCGATGGGCGCGACCAAGCGGCGCAAGTTCGTCGTCTCTCGCGGCGTCCACCCCCACAGCCGCGAGACGCTCGCCACCTACTCGGTCGGCTACGACGCCGAGGTGGTCGAGGTGGGGCTCGAGGACGGCGTGACCGACGCGGCCGCGCTGGCGGAGGTCGTCGACGCCGAGACCGCCGCGGTCTTCCTGCAGAGCCCGAACTTCCTCGGCTCCGTCGAGGACGTCGAGGCGCTGGGCGCGGCGGCGAAGGAGCAGGGGGCGCTGCTGGTCGTCGCCTGTGATCCGATCACCCTGAGCATCTTGAAGCCGCCGGGCGAGTGCGGCGCCGACATCGCCCTCGGCGAGGGCCAGCCGCTGGGCAACCGCCTCGACTTCGGCGGCCCTTCCTTCGGCTTCTTCTGCGCGACGCAGGAGCAGATCCGCCGCATGCCGGGGCGGATCGCCGGCGAAACCGAGGACGTCGACGGCCGCCGCGGCTTCGTCCTCTCGCTGCAGACCCGCGAGCAGCACATCCGCCGCGAGAAAGCCACCAACAACATCTGCACCGCCCAGGCACTGAACGCGCTGGGGGCGATGATCCACCTCGCCTGGCTCGGCCGCCACGGCTACCGCGAGCTCGGCGAGCTGCTGGTGCGACGGACCGCCTACGCGCGCGAGCGGTTGGCCGCTGTCGACGGCGTCGAGCTGCTGCACGAGGCGCCGGTCGCGCGCGAGTTCGCAGTTCGTCTCGATGCCCCGGTTGACAAAGTCCTCGACCGCGTCGCCGGGCGCGGGATCGCCGCCGGCTACCCGCTCGGCCGCGACTACCCCGAGTTCGAGGACGGCCTCCTGGTCGCTATCACCGAGCGCCGCACTAGGGCGCAGATCGACGAGCTGGCGGAGGCGCTCGGCGCGGCCGTTGCCGCCGAGCGCGAGGGGGTTGTTGCCTGATGGCCCTAACCCAGACGCCGATGCAGGCCGAAAAGGCGCAGACGATCTACGAGAAGTCGAAGCCGGGCCGCCGCGCGGCGGCGCTGCCCGCCGCCGAAGTGCCGGAGAAGCCGCTCGAGGACCTGATCCCCTCGAACCTGCTGCGCGCCGAGCCGCCTCGCCTTCCCGAGATCGCCGAGCCCGAGATCGTCCGCCACTACAACCGCCTCTCGCGCCGCAACTTCGACCTCGACAGCGGCTTCTACCCGCTCGGCTCCTGCACGATGAAGCACAACCCGCGGCTCAACGAGCGGGTGGCGGCGCTGCCCGGCCACGCCCGCCTGCACCCGGCCCAGGACCCACGCCGCGCCCAGGGGGCGCTGGAGCTGATGTGGCTGCTGCAGGAGTCGCTGAGCGAGATCTGCGGCCTCCCGCACGTCAGCCTCCAGCCCTCGGCCGGGTCCCACGGCGAGCTCGCCGGCCTACTGCTGACCCGCGCCTACCACGCCGATCGCGGCGAGGTGCGGAACAAGGTGCTGGCGCCCGACACCTCCCACGGCACCAACCCCGCCTCGGTGACGATGGCCGGCTACGAAGTCGTCAAAGTCGCGACGAACGAGCGCGGCGGGGTCGAGATGGACGACCTGCGGGCGAAGCTCGCCGAGTACCCCGACGACGTCGCCTGCCTGATGCTGACCAACCCGAACACGCTCGGCGTCTTCGACGAAAATATCGCCGAGATCGCCTCGCTGATCCACGAGGCGGGCGGCACGCTCTACTACGACGGCGCCAACCTCAACGCGGTGATGGGCCACTCGCGCCCCGGCGACATGGGCTTCGACATCGTCCACGTCAACCTCCACAAGTCCTTCAGCCAGCCGCACGGCGGCGGCGGCCCGGGAGCCGGACCGATCGCCGTCTCCGACCGGATCGAGCCCTTCCTGCCACGGCCCCAGGTCGTCCGCCGCGAGGGCGCCAACGGCCACGGCCCCGGCTTCGACCTCGACTTCGAGCGGCCGAAGTCGATCGGCCGCCTGCGCGGCTTCCAGGGCAACTTCGGCGTCTTCGTCCGCTCCTACGCGTACATCCTCAGCCTCGGCGGCGACGGCCTCACCGAGGCCTCGGAGACCGCCGTCCTCAACGCCAATTACCTGAAGGCGCGCCTGGCCCGGGGCCGCGCCGGCGATCGCCTGCCGATCGCCTTCGACCGCCACTGCATGCACGAGTTCGTCCTCTCCGGCAAGCCGATGAAGCGCGACCTCGGCCTCGCCACCCTCGACCTCGCCAAGCGTCTGCTCGACTTCGGCTTCCATCCGCCGACCGTCTACTTCCCGCTCCTCGTCGACGAGGCGCTGATGATCGAGCCGACCGAGACCGAGGCGAAGGAGAGCCTCGACGGCTTCGCCGCCGCGGTCGAGCAGATCCTCGCCGAGGCCGAGGACAACCCGGACCTGGCGAAGAACGCCCCATACACGACCCCCGTCCGCCGTCTCGACGAGGTCAGGGCGACGCGGCAGCCGGTCGTGCGGCAGCAGCTCGACTAGCGCGGCGGCTTCGCGATTCGGAAGCCGACCACCGAAGCCGAAGAGCTGCCGAACTCGTTGCGCGAGGTGAAGAAAGCTCTGTAGGGACCGGGGGAGAGACGCCTCGTGTCGCCGGTGGCGGTCCGCGTGAAGCCGTTGAAGCGGATGCGGTTCTTTCCCTGGACACCGCTGCGGACGATCTGACCCCGCCCGGCCAGCGCGCCCCCGGCGAGTACGCGTTTGAAGACGACGTGGGCGGTCGCTTTCTGGTTCATGAAGAAGGAGAAGAGGGTGCTGTTCGGCAGCTGCGATCGCACGCCGCCGCGGAGGTAACGGGGCAGGAACACCTGGTTGGTCTGTTCCAGGCCGGTCAGCGAGGGCGGGGTTCCTGGCGGAGGCGGTTCGGGCGTTGCGGCCGCACTGGTTGGAATCAGGAGAGCGAGCAGCAAAAGGCAGAGGGCTATCCGCATATCGCTATCAACCCCGCTGCGGAGTCAAAGCTGCGGCAGCTCCTGCTTCAGCTTCAGCACCGGGGCGAAGAGGTCACCGTGCATCTCGATCCGCTCGAGTACGTCGCCTGCCTCGAAGACGAGGTGATCGCCCTTGCCCGACTCGGCCGCCTTTTCGACCTCCTCCCAGGTGACCGGGGTCGAGACGGTCGCCCGCTCGCGGGCCCGCAGCGAGTAGACCGAGATCGTCGTTTTCCGTTCGTTGTTCTGGTACCAGTCGATCAGGACCTTGCCGCTGCGGTCGGTCTTTTTGCCCATTTTCGCCAGCACCTCGTCGGGGTTCTGCTTGGCGACGATCTGGGCGAGCGCCTGGCCGAACGGCCTCGTCTCCTCGTAGGAGGTTTTCGTGTTCAGCGGGGCGTAGAGCTGCATGCCCTTCGAGCCGGAGGTCTTGACGAAGCACTCGAGGTCGAGCTGCGACAGCAGCTCGCGCAGGCGGAGGGCGACGCGTGAGCAGTCGACGACGTCGGCCGGGGGGCCGGGATCGAGGTCGAATACGAGCGCCGTGGGCCGGCTCGGGGCCCGGCTCAGCGAGAGCGAGGGATGCAGCTCGATCGCCGCCAGCTGCGCCATCCAGGTCAGAGTCGGCAGGCTGTCGCAGACGCAGAACTCGATCACCCCGGCGCGCGGCCCGGCCTGAACTTTCGCCGTCTTCACCCATTTCGGCCGGTGCTTCGGGCAGCGCTTCTCGAAGAAGGCGGCATCGAGGTCCTCGACCCCTTCCGGGAAGCGCCGCAGCGTCACCGCGCGGCCGCTCAGGTGAGGGACGATCGCCGGCGCCACCTTGGCGTAGTAGTCGACCATCTCGCCCTTGGTGAACCCGACCTTCGGGTAGAGCACCTTGTCGAGGTTGGTGAGCCGCAGCTCCTTGCCTTCGACCTCGACCTGCCGGGTCTCGCCCACGGCCTACGAACCTATTTCGAGGCTTTGGCTTTGGAGCGGGAAGAGCTTTTCGATTTCGATTTCGATTTGCTCTTTTTGGCAGCGGTCTTGGCTTTCGATTTCGCCGGTTTGCTCTTGGCGGAGGCCGAGCCTTTGTCTTTGACCGCGGCGATGCTTTCCTCCAGCGCCGCCATCAGGTCGGGGGCCTTGGTCTCCTTCGGCGTCTCCGCTTCGGGCGCGACGATCTCCTTGCCTTCGGCCTTCTGTTCGATCAGCGAGAGAAGCTGCTCGCGGTACTCGTCGCGGTAGCTGTCCGGTTCGAATTCGGTGCTCAGCGAGTCGATCAGCTGCTCGGCCATCTGCTGCTCGCGTTTGGCGACTTTCGGCTTCTTGTCGGGGAAGGCGTCGTCGAGCTCGCCCGGCGGCACGACCTCGTCGTGGAAGCGCATCGTGGTCAGGGTCAGCACGCCGTCTGAGGCGCGGATCGCCGAGAGGTGCTCTTTGTTGCGGAAGACGAAGCGGGAGATCGCGGCCTTGCCGCTGCTTTCCATCGCCGCGGCGAGCAGCGAGTAGGCCTTCTCGGCGCCGTCGGCCGGGCCGAGGTAGTAAGGGCTGTCGAAGTACATCGGGTCGATTTCCTCGATGTCGACGAAGTCCTGGACGTCGATCGCGCGGGTCTTCTCCGGCGCCAGCGCCGACATCTCGTCTTTGCTCAGCGGCACGTATTGGCCGGGCGAGAGCTCGTAGGCCTTGACGATGTTCTCGTAGGGGACCTCTTCGTCGGTGCCTTCTGCGACGCGGCGGTGTTTGATCCGGGCGCTGTCGGATTCGCGGATCTCGCGCAGGGCGATGTTGCGACGCGCCACGGCGCTGTACATCCGCACGGGCACGTTCAACAGCCCGAAGCTAATAGTGCCACTCCAAATCGCTCTAGCCATTCGCCAAGATCTCCTACCCGGATTGTTCCAGCCCAACGCCCCCGTTCAACAGAGGCGACCACAGCGGGAGGCATCTTGCGGAACCACATGATGGGAGATCATGCGCCGGTGCTCTTCGAGTTGCGAGAGGTAGGGCTGGACCGCGGCGGGCAAGCGGTTCTCGGCTCCTTCAGCGCACGGGTCCCCAAGGGGGCGACCGCGATCGTCGGGCCCTCCGGTGCCGGCAAGTCGACGCTGCTGCGGCTGCTGAACCGGCTCGCCGCCCCCGACCGCGGCGAGATCTCCTACCGCGGCCGCTCGCTCGACTCCTACGAGCCGCTGGCGCTGCGGCGCGAGGTCGCGCTGGTGCCGCAGCTGCCGGCCCTGCTGGAGGGGACGGTGGAGTCGAACCTGCGCTACGCCGCCGAGCTGGCCGGTCACCCGCTCGACTGCGAGGGGACGCTGGCGCGTGCGGGGCTCGATCCGTCGTTCGCCGGGCGCGACGTGAACAAGCTCTCGGTCGGCGAGCAGCAGCGGGCGATGCTGGCCCGGGCGCTCGCCCAGCGCCCCTCGGTGCTCCTCCTCGACGAGCCCACTTCCGCCCTCGACCACGCCGCCCGCGACCGGATCGAGGCGGCGCTGGCGGAGCTGCGGGCAGAGCTGGAGATCTCGATCGTCCTCGTCAGCCACGATCCCGAGCAGGCGCGCCGGCTCGGCGACCAGGTCCTGGAGATGCCGGCGTGACCACCTCGATCCACATCGCCCTTTGGCAGGTCGCCGCCTCCCTCGTGCTGGTGGCGCTGGCGGCGGCGATCTCGCTCTGGCAGCGGGCCGACCTCGAGCGCGACATCGTCGTCGCCACCGCCCGCTCGATCGTCCAGCTGACCCTGGTCGGCTACGCGATCCAGCTGATCTTCGACGCCGACTCGATCTGGCTGGTGCTGGCCCTGCTGGCGGTGATGGTCCTCTTCGGCGCGGTTACCGCCCGCCACCGGGCGGACAAGGTCCCGGGATCCTTCGGGCCGTTGCTGATCGCCCTCGGTCTCGCCGGCGCGGGCACCCTCGGCCTCGTCGTCGCCCTCGGCATCTTCGACCCGACCCCGCGCTACCTGGTCCCGGTCGGCGGCATGGTGATCGGCAACGCGATGACGGCCTCGGCGGTGGCGCTGAACCGGCTCGGCGACGAGATGGGGGAGGCGCGGGCGCGGATCGAGGCGACGCTCGCGCTAGGCGCCACCCCCCGGGAAGCCGCCGCGCCGACGGTCCGCCGGGCGCTCCGCTCCGGAATGATCGCCCTCGTCGACTCGACCAAGACCACGGGCCTGATCTTCTTCCCGGGGACGATGGTCGGGATGCTCCTCGCCGGCGCCGACCCCACCGACGCCGTCCGCCTGCAGCTGATCCTCCTCTACGTCCTGCTCGGCAGCGTCGCGATCTCCGCGCTCGTCGCGACCTTGCTCGCCTACCGCCACTTCTTCACCCCAGCGGCGCAGCTACGGGAGCCGGGTGCCTGACGCTGCGCATCTCGGCGTCCTCGTTCGGTCATGTGCGGAGCACACTCCCTCTCTCGTCCTTGACCTGCTTGGTCAGGCACCCGGCTGCGCTCTAGCGCCGGCAGCACCAGCCTTCGACCCGGGGGAAGGAGGCAGCGCGGCCGCCGGGGGCGAAGGCCCGGGAGACGTTGGCCACTGCCCGTCCCTGGCCCCTGCCGATCGGGAGAAAGAGCCACTGGTTGGCGCCCGGCCAGGCCACAAGCAGGCGCCGCCCGTCCGGTGACCATGCGACCTGGCCGAGGCTGCCGGGGACGGTGAGCAGGCGACGCGCCCGGGCCTGCTCCGGGTCGAAGAGGATGACCGCGCTGCGGGTGCCGTGGTCTCGCCAGAGCGTGAGTACGGCGGCGACGAGCTGCCGCTCCGGCGCGAGCGCGGCGTCGACCACCGTGGCGCCGGCCGGAACCGGCAGATCCCGGCGGTCGCCGATCCCGGGGCGGGCTTGGAGCTTCGACAGCCGCACCGGTTGCAGGCGCAGCGCCCCCGGCGACTTCTCGAGGATCGTCGCTCCACCGTCGCCCCATTCGATCTCGTCGACGCTGGTGCCCGCCAGTCCGATCGCGAAATCGCCCCCGTCCTCGCTGTGGACGATCCGCAGCATTCCCGCGCTCGACACGTAGGCCAGGGCCGCGTCCCCCAGCGGGGACCAGGCGGGAGCGACGGGCGCGGTGGAGCGGGCCAGGAGACGGTCGCCGGTTCCGTCTCCGGCGACGACCCTCAGGGCCTGGCCGGAGCGATAGGCGATCCGTTCGCCCCCCGGCGCCCAGCGGGGATCGGCAACCCGCCGCGCCGCCGTGACCGACCAGCGCGGGTCGCCGTCGGGCTCGACCGCGCTCAGCGTCCGTCCCTGGACCGCGGCGACGAAAAGACCGCGGGGCGACCAGGTCGCTTCTTCGTAGTCGCCGAGCAGACGCCGCGAGCCGTCCGGCTGCACGACCCAGGGGCCGGCGGCGCTCTGGACCAGGAGCCGCCCGCCGCCCGGGATCTCGGCCAGCTCCGGCTCGGGGCGCGGTGCCGAGGTGGTGACGACGTCGTCGACCCACTCGCGCACCGTCGCGCCGGCGGGCGAGAGCAGCAGCGCCGTCAGCAGGGTGGCGACGGCGAAGGCGAGTGCGAGTCGCGGCAGCGCCACCGGCCGCCCGCGCGGCTGCCGGTGCGCGTAGGCGGCTTCGACCACCCGCAGGCCGCGCTCTTCGGCTTCGGCGGGAACCGGGATCGTCGCCTCGCGAAGCGCCTGGCCGAGCGGATCGCGCCTCATCGGACCCCCTCCGCGCTCGCCTCGTCCTGCACGGCCTCCCGCAGCCGGTCGAGTCCCCGCCGCAGCCGCGAGTTCACCGTGCCGCGCGGCAGGTCGAGCATCCCGGCGATCTCGCCCGGCGTGTACTCGAGCAGGTGGCGCAGCACGACCACCGCCCGCTGCTCGGCCGGCAGCTCCTTCAGCGCCGCCATCAGCTCACCCCCGATCTCCGCCGGCGGGGGCAGCGGCTCGAAGACCGATTCGGGACGATCGACCTTGCGCCGCAGCGCCTCCCGCCGCGCCCAGTCGAGCGCCCGGTTGACGACGATCCGGTGCAGCCAGGGAGCGAAGGGCCGGCGCCGGTCGAAGCGATCGAGGGCGTCGACCGCGGCGAGGAAAGCGTCCTGGGCGATGTCCTCTGCCGCCGTCGCGTCGTGGACGACGAGGTAGGCGGCCCGGTAGGCAAAGCGCCAATGGGCCGAGTAGAGCTGCGCCATCGCCGCTCCCGAGCCCGCCTGGGCTTCGCGCACCAGTTGCCGCTCGTCCAACGCGCTCTCAGCCCCCAATCGCCATCTCCTTCGGACATCTCAATCTTCTCTCACCCACCGGGCCATCCGCACCAGCGCCTTCGTCAGCCGCCCCTCCATCTCCGGCTCGAGCCTCCCCGCCGGCAGCTCGACGACGAATGAGGCGGCGCCCCGGAAGCGATGGTTCTGCCAGTTCGGGGCGGTTCCGGCAGGCCAGCGCATGAGGCGGAACGGCATCCGCGCCAGCCGGGCGAAGCGGCGGCCGGCAATCGCGCTCCGACCCCAGGCGCGGACGAAGGGCCGCGTCCCCGGGTACTGGTGGAACCAGACCGTCGCCTCAGGTCGCAGGTGGCGGATGATCCGCGCCGCCAGCCGCGACTCCGGCTCGGAGAACGGCCTCGGCCCGGAATACTGCGGGTCCCAGCGGACCTGGATCGGCTCCCACTCGGAGGGGAAGTTGCGGTTGAGGTCGACGCCGCGGCCGTTCAGCCGGCTCGCCTCGGCGGCCCCGTCCGGGTTGAGGTTGGGGACCAGGTAGACGTCGGCGCTGGGGTCGGGGCAGCCACCGGTCGTCGGCTTGATCGCGCTGGCGCCGCACTCGTCGCCGTGGACGCAGCCGAAGACCAGCAGCTCGCCGCTCCACTTCGGGTCGCCCATCTGGTGCAGCTCGATCGGGCGGCCCTGGGCAGAGTGGCCGACGACGTCGAAGCGGCCAAGCAGATTCCCCGGGCGACGCGGGGTGCGGGCGAAGGCGAGCAGCGGATCCTCGCGGGCGGTGACGAAGTCGGCGAGGGAGACCACCAGGCTCCGGCCCAACGCCATCAAGGCCGTGCGGGCGTCGCGGACGGCGAACGTCTCGGTGTCCACCATCACCAGCGGCGGCGTCGGCGGGCGCCACTGGACCGCCGAGTCGCGGAAGATCGCCAGCTTGCTGCCGCCGGCCGCGAGCCGCATCTTCGTCAGGAACAGCCGGTGCCGGTCGCGCAGCTGCGGCAGCGCCACCCGGGTCACGTCGCCGCCGGCCGTGTCCAGCGCCAGCAGGAAGGGAGTGCCGCCGCCGTAGGCGTTGCCGTCGTAGAGGGTGTAGGCCCGGCGCCCGTCGCGGCTGGCCAGCTGGGTGATCGGCAGCCCTTCCATCGGCTCGCTCGGCTCGACGGCGCCCGGCAGCAGGTGGCCGCTGGTCAGGTCCACCGCGCGCAGCTCGAACCTGGCGATCGAGCGGCCGTGGACGAGGTGCCTGTTCAGGTAGGCCGTCTCCCCGTCGGGGGAAACGGCGTGCAGGCTGTAGAACCCGGGGACGTCGATTCGCCGCACCGCTACCGCCACAGGCTCCTCTCCCGGCTGTGCGGGATAGGGCAGGAAGTCCCCGGTGTCCAGCACCGCGAAACGGGAGCGGCGCGGGGGGTAGGCGGGAGTGAAGCGCTGCAGCACCAGGGTGCTTCCGTCGCCGGAGAGGCCGCCGCCGCGGAGGTCGTAGGCGGGGGCCGGCACGTAGTACTGGCCGCGCAGGCGCAACCAGCGATCGATCCGCCCGCCCTCGCGCTCGACTCCCATCGCGACGGTGTTGATCCGATCGCCGTTCCTGGGGTTGAGCGTGACGTAGCGGTAGGGCGAGCCGGGAAGAGCGACACCCGCCCGAGCGGGGGTGATCCCAACCCCCTTCGCCGCCGCCTGCCCCGAGGCGAGAGAGCAGGCGAGCAGGGCCGCCAGGAGAGCTCTCAGCGTCAGCGCCATACAGGGACTACGCGCGAGTCCTGCCCAGAGGTCCCTCGATTAGGCTCCTCGCGTGACCAAGCCGATCATCTTCAGCGGCATCCAGCCGACCGGGCGCAAGCACCTCGGCAACTACATCGGCGCGATCCGCCAGTACGTCGAGGGCCAGGACCGCGGCGACCCGGCGATCTTCTGCATCGTCGACCTGCACGCGATCTCGGTCGCCTACGACCCGGTCGAGCTGCGCGAGCGGCTCTACGACACCGCCGCGATCCTCCTCGCCGCCGGGCTCGACCCCGAACGCTGCATCCTCTTCCGTCAGTCCGACGTGCGCGAGCACGCCGAGCTGACCTGGCTGCTCTCCGCGGTCACCTCGCACGGCGACCTCAACCGGATGACGCAGTTCAAGGAAAAGGTCGGCAAGGACCGCGAACTCGCCTCCGCGGCGCTCTTCTACTACCCGGTGCTGATGGCCGCCGACGTGCTCGCCTACCGGGCGACGGAGGTGCCGGTCGGCGACGACCAGCGCCAGCACGTGGAGCTGATGCGGGAGATCGCCCGCCGCTTCAACGCCCGCTTCGGCGAGACGCTGGTGGTGCCGGAGATGCTGATCCCCGAGGTGGGCGCCCGGATCATGGACCTGCAGGAGCCGGAGCGGAAGATGTCGACGACCGGGGGCACCGAGCAGGGGACCGTCCTCGTCCTCGACGAGCCGGCCGCGATCCGCAAGAAGTTCGGCTCCGCCGTGACCGACTCCGGCCGGGAGATCGTCCGCTCGCCTGAGAAGCCGGGTGTGACCAACCTGATCGACGTCCTCGCCGTCGCCCGCGGAGTCGACCAGGTGGCGATCGAGAGCGAGTTCGAGGGTGCTGGCTACGGCGACTTCAAGAAGGCGGTGGCCGAGGCGGTGGTCGAGTACCTGGCGCCCGTGCAGGAGCGCTACGCGGAGATCCGTCCCGACGAGGCGGAGCTGGAGCGCGTGTTTGCCGCGGGCGCCGAAAAGGCCCGGGCGCTGGCGAACCCGGTCCTCGCCGACGTGCGCGAGCGCATGGGCTTCGCCCGCTGATCGCCCAAATAGCCGGGATCAGGATCAGGCGACGGCTGCTCCGCTTCGCGTCCGCGGCCGTCGCTGTCCCGACTCGTGGTTAGTCTTCGTCCGTGGCCGTCGCCGACCTCGACCTCGATCTCGACCTCGACGTCTTCGCCGGGCCGTTCGACCTGCTGATGGCGGTCGTCCTGCGCGAGGAGGTAAGCCTCTTCGACCTGCAGCTGGGAGAGGTGGTCGTCGCCTACGTCGAGCACCTCGAGCGCGAGGGCGAGCTGGAGCTGGAGGTGGCGACCGAGTTCCTGGTTCTGATCGCCGCCCTGCTTGAGCTGAAGTCGCGGCTGCTGCTGCCGGGCCCCGAGGAAGAGCTGGACGACCTCAGCCCCGAGGAGGCCGTCGAGGAGCTGCTGGCGCGGATGCTCGAGTACCGCCGCTACAGCGACGCCTCGAAGGTGCTCGCCGACCGCTTCGAGAGCCAGCGGGGCTTCCTCTACCGTTCGGCGCCGCTGCCCGCCGAGCTGCGCCGCGTCGCCGTCGACGCCGCCACCGCCGTCTACGATCCCGACCAGCTCGGCGCCGCGCTCGGAGACCTCCTCACCGAGCCGCCCGAGGTCGACCTCAGCCACATCAGGCCGACGGTCTCACTCGAGCGCCGCCTCCGCGCCCTCCGCGACGTCCTCCGCAGCCGCCCCAGCTTCGACTTCGACGAGGAGTTCGGCGGCGAGGACAGGCTCACCCAGGCGGTCACCGTGTTCGGCCTGCTGGAGCTCTACCGCAAGGGCGAGATCACCTGGGAGCAGGATCGCGCCTTCGGCCCGATCCGGGTGAAGAAGGCGATGCCGACTGCGACCCACAAGAACGGATGAGCGACCTCACCCGCACCATAGAAGCGCTGCTCTTCCTCTCGCCGCAGGCGGTCTCCACGGCCGACCTGGCGACCGCGACCGAGGCGACCGAGGGCCAGGTGGCGGAGGCGATCGAGCTGCTGCGCGAGGACCTCGCCGAGGGCAAGCGCGGGATCGTCCTGCGCGAGGTCTCCGGCGGCCTCAGTCTCGCCAGCGATCCCGGCAGCGAGGAAGCCGCCCGGCGGTTGCTCTCGAAGCCGCGGACGCCGCCGCTGACCCAGGCCCAGGCCGAGACGCTGGCGATCGTCGCCTACCTGCAGCCGGTGACGCGGCCGGAGGTCGCCCGGATTCGCGGGGTCACCTCCGAGTCGGCGGTGACCAGCCTCGCCGAGCGCGGCCTGATCGAAGAGTCCGGCCGCTCCCAGTTCGGCGCGGCGATCTTCAAGACGACGGAACTGTTCGAGCGGCTGTTCGGTCTCAGCGGCCTCGACCAGCTGCCCGACCCCTCCCGCTTCGACCCCAGCCCCGAGGACGAGCGCGAGCTGCGCGAGCGGCTGCTGAAGGCCGGGGAACAGCGCGCCGAGCCGTGACGGGGGAGGGCCGGGAGGGGACCCTCCGTCGCAGAATTGGGGAGGCTCCTCCGGGTCCCCTCCCGGCCCTCTTCTCGTGAGGTTGGCGAAGTTCCTCGCCCATGGGGGCGTCGCTTCTAGGAGAAAAGCGGAGGAGATCATCGCCAAGGGGGTGGTGACGGTTGACGGTGAGGTGTCCACAGACCCCGCCCGCGACGTCGACGAGAGCAATGACGTCCGCGTCAACGGCCAGCCGGTCTCCTCTGAGGCGCGCGAGGTCTGGGTCGTCAACAAGCCGGCCGGGGTGGTCTCGACGGCGCGGGAGCCGGGCAGCCGGCCCGCGGTGGTCGAGCTGGTGCGGACGAGCGCCCGCCTCTATCCCGTCGGCCGCCTCGACGCCGACTCCACCGGGTTGCTGTTGCTGACCAACGACGGCGAGCTCGCCAACCAACTCACCCACCCGCGATACGAAGTGCCGAAGACCTACCGGGCGCGGCTGCGCTCGCCGCTCGCCGAGCGGGACCTGGAGCGTCTACGCCGAGGGGTCGAGCTCGAGGACGGCCCGACCGCGCCCGCACGGGTGCGGCGTCTGGCCGAGCGCGAGATCGAGATCGTGCTGCGCGAAGGCCGCAACCGCCAGGTGCGGCGGATGCTGAAGGCGGTTGGCAACGAGGTGCTGGGGTTGCAACGTGTCAAATTCGGACCGCTGGGACTTGACACATTGCAAGTAGGAGGGCGACTCTGCTCCTCACCCCGCGCCGCTCCTGGAGAGGTGCGAGGCGATGGTGTCTGCGACGGCCTCGGCTTCGACCTCCGCTTGCTGATGCGTGAGCCGCAGCGTCGAGTAGCCGGCCCGCATCAGTTCCCGGTCGCGCCAGCGGTCCCGCTCGAACGCCGCCGCCGTGCCATGAAAGTCGCGGCTGTCGGCCTCGACCACGAATCTCTGCTCCGGCCAGAGGAAGTCGACCTCGATCCGGCCCTTGGCGATCTTCACGGGGGCATTGAGCAGCGGAGTGGGGCAGTCGCGCAGCAGGAGCAGCGGCAGGACCTTCGCCTCCAGCGGGCTTTTCAGCCGACCCTTCTTCGCAACGGGAGCCGCACGCCGCCATTCCTCCACGAGTGCCCGCAGCGAGCGCACGCCGCGGCGCCCCGGGTCCATCGATGCCTCGATCGCCGGGATGTCGAGCAGCCGCCGCTGCGCCGCCCGCTCGAAGCAACTGCGGAGCGTCCAGTCTCCGACGACGCCGGCGAGGTCGACCAGCGTCCGCGCCGGGCTGGTGCAGGGGATGCCGTCCACGGTTCCGACCTCATCGCGCCGCAGCGCCCGCACCCGGTGGAAACGGATGCCGTCGATCTCGCGACCGCGCGAGGGTGGGGCGATGACGTCGATCACCTCGGGTCCTTTGTCCAGCAGTCGCAGCAGCGCCGCCGCGCTGCGATGAGAGACGAAGGCACGCTCACCACAAGCCAGTGCTGCCGCCCTGAGCCGACCTCGCTCGTCGATGGCGGGGCGGCCGACGGCATAGGCCCCGCGGAAGACCCGATGCAGTCGACCCGCCTCTACGCCGCGGTCGATTGCCCTTTCGGTGAAACCAAGCGTCCGCAATTGGGGCCGCGAGACCACCCCGTGCTGTCGATCGGAGAGCCGAGCCAGGCGGTAATCGAGATCGGTGCGACTTTTCCCCCTCATAGGGTGGGTAAGTCGCACCGCTGTGCGGTCTCGCCCCTCTGCTCTGGAAAGATGCGGGCGTGAGCGAGAACGGAAACCTGCAGCAGCGATTGTTTGCGGTGCGCGGCGCGGTGCAGGCCGAGGCCAACGAGTCGGCGGCGATCCTCTCTGCCACCGAGGAGCTGATGCGGGGGCTGATCGAGCGCAATCGGCTCGAGCCGGAGGCGATGGTCAGCTGTCTGTTCACGACCACCGACGATCTCGACGCCGAGTTCCCGGCGGTTGCGGCGCGGGACCTGGGGCTGACAGCGGTGCCGCTGATGTGCTGCCGCGAGATCCCAGTCCCGGGCTCGATGCCGCGGGTGATCAGGGTGCTGCTGCACTTCTACGCGCCGGCTGGGCACGAGCCCGCCCACGTCTACATCGGTGAGGCGCAGAAGCTGCGCACCGACCTCGAGGCCGCGCAGTAGCTCCCGCTGCCGTCCGTCACAATCGGTCGATGACGGTTACGTTCGCCGAGAAGCTCGCCCGCATGCCGGGCTACCAGGCCGGGGTCCCGACGGGACAGGCCCCGGAGGCGATCGCCTCCGGCAACATCGCCCAGCTCGCCTCCAACGAGTCGCCGTTCCCGCCGCACCCGAAGGTGGTCGAGGCGATCCAGCGGACGGCGACGGCGATGAACCGCTACCCGGACCCCGACGCGACCCTGCTGCGCCGGCGGCTCGCCGAGCGCTACGAGACCGAGCCGGCCCGGATCGCGGTGGCCAACGGCTCCTGCGAGATCCTCCTCGCCGCGGCCGAGTCCCTCTGCGAGCCCGGCGACGAGATCGTCTACGCCTGGCCCTCCTTCTCGATGTACCCGTACCTGCCGGCCCTGACCGGCGCCCGCGAGATCCGCGTGCCGCTCGCCGAGGGCGACGTCCACGACCTCGACGCGATGGCGGCCGAGGTGACCGCGGCGACCCAGCTTCTGATCGTCTGCAACCCCAACAATCCGACCGCGACCCACATCCCGGCGGCCGAGATCGCCGCCTTCTGCGAGCGCGTCCCCGCGCACGTCACGGTGATCCTCGACGAGGCCTACGTCGAGTTCCAGGCCCACGACGACCCTGACGCGACCCTCGACCTGCTCGCCGAGTTCCCGAACCTCGTCGTCCTCCGCACCTTCAGCAAGTGCTACGGCCTCGCCGGGTTGCGGGTCGGCTACGCGATCGGCTCGCCGAAGTTCCGCGCCGCCGTCGACGCCGTCCGCCAGCCCTTCAGCGTCAACGCCCTTGCCCAGGCTGCCGGGGCCGAGGCGATCCGCCACCAGGACGACGTGCTGCGCCGGGTCGAGAGCACGATCGCCGCCCGGCTCGCGGTCGAGGAGGGCCTGCAAAACCTCGGCCTCCGCACCTCCGACTCCCACGCCAACTTCTCCTGGGTCGACCTCGGCGACGCGGACGAAGCCGAAGTGCTCGCCGGGCTCGCCGAGCGCGAGATTGCGGTCCGTCCCGGCAGGGCCCTCGGCGGCCCCGGTCACGTCCGCGTCAGCTACGGCACCGCCGAGGAGAACGAGCGCTTCCTTCGTGTCCTGTCGGAAATACTTGACTAACCGCGGTCGCGTGATACAAAGTCCTGCAACGTGAGGTTGGACAAAGCCACATCCGCGACCGGCAGGCCAGCCGACGCCGTCGCGTGCGGCTACCTCACTTATTGGCGATTTAGCTAGGCGTTCGGCCTGGCGGCGACGCGCCGCCCGAAGACTCAGATCTTCCGGTCGGGCGCCGTTTCCAGTCACGCGTCGCTTGCGCGCGGACCCAACCCGGCAGCGAGCGACCAGAAAGTAGGATTTCTTGGGTTTGGAGAAAGGCGAAGGCAAAATGTTCATAGGGATGGAGGGGACCAAACGAGACGGCGTCCGCGATCAACGGATCGGCAAAGTCGTCGAGCTGGCGCCGCCGGAAAAGCTCTTGGCGGAGCTCTCGCTCGGAGCGGAGCGGGCGAAAGCGGTGATCAAAGGGCGCGAAGAAGTTCGCGACGTGCTGCAGGGGAAGGACCCGCGGCTGATGGTCGTCGTCGGACCGTGCAGCGTGCACGACCCGAAAGCGGCGATGGAGTACGCGACGAGGCTGAGCGCGACGGCGCGCGCTCTGCGCGAGGAGCTGCTGGTGGTGATGCGCGTCTACTTCGAGAAGCCGCGGACGACGACCGGCTGGAAGGGGCTGATCAACGATCCGCACCTGGACGAAAGCGCCGACGTCAACGCCGGCCTGCGGATCGCCCGCAAGCTGTTGCTGGAAGTGCTGGACACCGGGCTACCGATCGGCTGCGAGTTCCTCGACCCGATCACGCCGCAGTACATCGCCGACGCGGTCGCCTGGGGGGCGATCGGGGCGCGCACCTCGGAGAGCCAGACGCACCGGCAGCTCGCCTCGGGCCTCTCGATGCCGATCGGGTTCAAGAACCGGACCGACGGCAACATCCAGATCGCGGTCGACGCGGTCCGGGCGGCGGCAGCGTCGCACGCCTTCGCCGGGATCGACGACGCCGGCATGCCGGCGATCCTCCACACCACCGGCAACCCCGACTGCCACATCATCCTCCGCGGCGGTCACGGCGTGCCGAACTACCACCCGCCGGAGGTCGAAGACGCGCTGGTCACGCTCGGAATCGCCGGGCTGCCGGAGCGGGTGGTTATCGACGCCTCCCATGACAACAGCGGCAAGGACCCGGAAAAGCAGTTCTTCGCCGCCGGCGACATCGCCGACCAGGTCGCCGACGGCAACAAGGCGATCGTCGGGGTGATGCTGGAGTCATTCCTGGTCGAAGGGCGGCAGAACCTGGTTCCGGGCGAGGAGCTGACCTACGGGCAGTCGATCACCGACGCCTGCATCGACTGGGAGGACACCGCCTCCGCCCTGGAGCGGTTCGCCTCGGCCGTGGAGGCGCGGCGCGGTTCATGAGGGCGACCCCGGCCGTATGAAGATCGCCGTCCTCGGGGTGGGCCTGATCGGAGGCTCGATCGGGCTCGCCGCGCGGCGGCGGTTAGACGCCGAGGTGGTCGGCTGTGGCCGCAGCCCGGAGCGGCTGCAGCGCGCGGTCGAGCTGGGCGCGATCGACCTCGGCGCCGACTCGGTCGCCGAGGCCTGCGAGGGGGCCGAGCTGGTCTTCTGCGCCGGGCCGGTCGCGGCGCTGCCCGACCAGGCACGCGAGGCGCTGGCGGCATCCGGTCCGGAGACCGCGGTAACCGACGTCGGCTCGACCAAGGGGGAGCTGGTCGAGGCGGTAGGCGGCGACGAGCGCTTCATCGGCGGCCATCCCTTGGCCGGGGCGGAGACCGCTGGCGTGGAGAACGCCCGCGCCGACCTCTTCGAGGGCGCGCGCTGGTACCTGACCCCGACAGAGTGCTCCAGCGGCCTCCTCTACGACCGCCTGCAGCGGGCGGTCTCGGCACTGGGCGCACGGCCGCAGGCGATCGACCCGCAGAGCCACGACCGGCTGATGGCGACGGTCAGCCACCTGCCGCACGTGCTCGCCAACGCGCTCGCCGCCGAGGCGGCCGAGTCGCTGACGCAGGGGACCGAACGTCTGCCCGACGTCGGCCCGAGCTTCCGCGACGCCACCCGCGTCGCCGGCTCCAACCCGGCGATCTGGGCCGACATCTTCGCCAGCAACCGCGAGGCGGTCGCCGCTTCGGTCGACTCGGTCGCCGAGCGGCTGCGCGAGGCCTCGGAGCTGATCCGCTCCGGCGACCGCGAGGGTTTGGTCGCCTGGCACGCGGCGGCAGGCGAGGCCCGGCACTCCCTGCTCGACTCCGAGGCGGAGGGAGGGCCGCTGCGCGAGCTGCGGATCGTCGTCACCAACAAGCCCGGGACGATCGCCGAGCTGGCGCTGGCGCTGGGCGAGGCCGGGGTCAACATCGAGGACATGGCCCTGCACCCGGCACCGGACATGACCTCCGGCGCGGTCTCGCTGTGGGTGGGCGGCGACGAGCAGGCGGCAAAGGCGGAAGCGCTGGTGCGCGAGCTCGGCCACACCGTCTCCGTGCTCGACGGCTCCGGCTCGTAGAGTCGGTCGATGAGCCGCACCCGCTTCACCCCCTCCGGGTCGCTGCGCGGCAGCCTGCGCCCGCCCTCGGACAAGTCGATTTCCCACCGCGCGGCGCTGATCGCGGCGATGGGCGAGGGGGAGACGGAGATCGCCGATTACCTGGATGCGGCGGACACCCGCTCGACGTTGGGGGCCGTTGAGTCACTTGGAGCGCGGGTGCACCGAGTCGAAGGCGGGAGGGAAGTTTCTCGGCTTCGGATCGAGGGAGTGGGGCTGAGGGGCGCAACGAGTGCCCGCATTGACGTCGGCAACGCCGGCACCCTGCTGCGGCTGCTCCCCGGTTGGCTGGCGGGGCAGGAGCACGGCCACTGGACCCTCGACGGGGACGATTCGATCCGCCGCCGCCCGGTCGACCGGATCGCGGTGCCGCTGCGGCGGATGGGGGCGAACCTGCGCGCTCGCGAGGACCGCCTGCCGCCGCTGGAGATCGAGGGAACGACCCTGCACGGCGCCACCTACGAGATGCCGATCGCCAGCGCCCAGGTCAAGTCCTGCCTGCTCTTCGCCGGTCTGCTCGCCGGTGGCGAGACGCGGGTCGTCGAGCCGCTGCCGAGTCGCGACCACACCGAGCGGATGCTCGCGGCCGCCGGCGCACCGATCGAGCGGGTCGGCGACGCGGTGGTGGTGCGGGCGGTCGAGCGCTTGGAACCCGATCCGATCGCGGTTCCCGCCGATGTCTCCTCAGCCGCCTTCTTCATCGTTGCCGCTCTCTTGACCGAGGGCAGCGAGGTCGTTCTTCAGGGGGTCAACGTCAACCCGACCAGGACCGGCCTGCTGACGATCCTCGAACGCATGGGCGCTGAGATCGAGCGTGACGGCGAGACCGAGGCGGGCGGCGAGCCGATCGCCACCCTACGTGTCCGCTCCGCGCCCCTGCGCGGCACCGAGGTCGGTGGCGCCGAGGTCCCGCTGGCGATCGACGAGCTGCCCCTGGTCGCCCTCGCCGCCTGCTTCGCCGAGGGGACGACGACGATCCGCGACGCCGAGGAGCTGCGCCGAAAGGAGTCCGACCGGATCGAGACCGTGACCGCGGCGCTGCGGACGCTCGGAGGCAAGGTCGAGCCGACCGAGGACGGGATGGCGATCGAGGGCAGCAGCGGCCTGGTCGGAGGCTCGGTCGACTCCCATGGCGACCACCGGATCGCGATGCTCGGAGCCGTAGCCGGTCTCGCCTCCCGTGAGGGAGTAGAGGTGCGGAACATGGACGCAGCCGCCGTCAGCTATCCCGGCTTCGAAGCCGACCTCGCCTCCCTGACCAGTCGCTGAGCATCGTTTCCACCCTTGGCGCCCCCATAGGGGCCACGATTCTGGAAACGACGGTCAATACGCTGCCGCCATGGTGATCGCGATCGACGGGCCCGCCGGGGCCGGCAAGTCCACGGTCGCCCGCGCCGTCGCGGCGGAGATCGACTTCACCTACCTCGACTCGGGAGCGATGTACAGGTGCGTGGCGCTGGCGGCGCTGGAGAGCGGCGAGTCGCTTGACGACGGCGAAGGGCTCGGGGTGCTGGCCGAGCACCTCGACATCCGCCTCGTCGGCCCCCGCGTACTTCTCGGCGACCGCGACGTCACCCAGGAAATCCGCCTTCCCACGGTCAGTGCCGCAGCATCGCGCGTCTCCGTCCACCCGCGGGTGCGGGCGGCGATGGTCGGGCGCCAGCAGCAGCTGATAGCTGAGGGCAGCTACGTCGCCGAGGGGCGGGACATCGGCACCGTCGTCAGCCCCGACTCGCCGCTGAAGATCTTCCTCACCGCTTCCGAGGAGGAGCGGGCACGGCGCCGCGCGGCGGAGACGGGAGAGGACGCCGGGGTCGTGCTGGAGGACCAGCGCCGACGCGATACCCGGGACACCGAGCGAGAGCATGGCGCCCTGCACCCCGCCGAGGATGCGGTCGAGCTGGGCACGACCGGCCTCTCGCTCGACGAGGTCGTCGCCCGGGTCGTCGCTCTGGCGCGGGAGCGGGGTCTCGCATGAGCCTCGCCACCGTCGCCGTCGTCGGCTTCCCCAACGTCGGCAAGAGCACCCTCGTCAACCGCCTCGTCGGCGGCCGGGAGGCCGTCACCTCGCCGGAGCCCGGCGTAACCCGCGATCGCAAGCGGCTCGCCACCGAGTGGAACGGCGTCGCCTTCGAGCTCGTCGACACCGGCGGCATCGACCTCGGCGACGAGGCTGAGCTGGCGCGCGACGTGCAGGCGCAGGCGCGGCTGGCGATCGCCGAAGCCGACGCGATCCTGCTCGTCGTCGACGGCCGTGCCGGCCTCCGCGGCGGCGACGTCGAGCTGGCGAAGACGCTCCGGGGCGGCGACGTCCCGGTTCTCGTCGTCGTCAACAAAGCCGATCGCGCCGACGACTACGGCATCACCGCTGATTTCCACGCGCTGGGGCTCGGCGACCCGCTGCCGGTCTCGGCGACTCACGGCCTCGGCACCGGCGACCTGCTCGACGCGATCGTCGCCGCGCTCGGCGAGCGCCAGCCGGGGGCGGGGGACGACGACGCGACCCGGGTCGCGGTGATCGGCCGCCCCAACGTCGGCAAGTCCTCGCTCGTCAACGCCTTCCTCGGCTCCGATCGGGTGATCGTCTCCGACGTCGCGGGCACCACCCGCGACGCGATCGACACCGAGCTCGAGGTCGAGGGGCGGCGGGTGATCCTCGTCGACACCGCCGGGCTGCGGCGCCGCTCCAAGGTCGCCGGCACCGTCGACTACTACGCGCAGCTGCGCTCCGAACGGGCGGTCGAGCGCGCCGACGTCGCGATCGTCGTCTGCGACGCCTCCGAGGGCGTCACCTCGGAGGATCTGCGGGTGGCGGAGATGGCGATGAAGGCCGGCTGCGCCAGCCTCCTGGTGCTGAACAAGTGGGACATCACCGAGACCGACATCGACGACACCCGGGCGCGGGTGGAGCGGAAGCTGCGGCTGCGCCCGGCGGTGATCACCGTCTCCGCCCAGCGCGGCCGCAACGTCGGCAACCTGCTGCCGCGGGCGCTGGGCCTGGCCGACAAGGCCGCCGAGCGGATCCCGACCTCGGAGCTCAACCGGTTCGTATCGGACGTGGTGGCGAAGACGCCGCCGCCCTCCCGCCGCGGCAAGCGCCTCCGCCTCTTCTACGCGGCGCAGGTGGGGGAAAGCCCGCCGCGGATCGCGATCCAGGTCAACGACCGCAAGCTGATCACCCGCGACTGGGCCTACCACCTGGAGAACCGGATGCGCGAGACCTACGAGCTGGAGGGGGTCCCGCTGGTGATCGACTTCGTGCCCCGAACGGGCTACAGAGGGCGCGCGGACTGACCCTCCGGCATCGCGCAGGATTCCTCTAGGCTTCCCGCCATGCCTACTTCCAAGCCGCTCGCCGAAGGCGAGTACCTCTTCACGTCGGAGTCAGTCACCGAGGGCCACCCGGACAAGGTCGCGGACCAGATCTCCGACGGCGTGCTCGACGCGATCATGCGCGAGGACCCGGGCGGGCGCGTCGCCTGCGAGACCCTCGTCAACACCGGGATGGCGGTCGTCTCGGGAGAGATCACCACCGACGCCCAGCTCAACATCCCGAAGATCGTTCGGGAGACCGTGGAGGGCATCGGCTACAAGGGCAGCGCTTACGGCTACGACTGCGACCACATCTCGGTGCTCGTCTCGCTCGACGAGCAGTCCGAGGACATCAAGCAGGGCGTCGACCAGGCCTACGAGACCAAAGTCGACCCCTCCGACGACGACGAGCTCGACGTCGCCGGCGCGGGCGACCAGGGGATGATGTTCGGCTACGCCAGCGACGAGACGGAGGCGCTGATGCCGATGCCGATCCACCTCGCCCACCGCCTCGCCGAACGGCTCGCCGCCGTCCGGAAGGACGGCTCGCTGGGCTACCTCGGCCCTGATGGCAAGACCCAGGTCAGCGTCCGCTACGCCAACGGCCGCCCGGTCGCGGTCGAGAAGCTCTTGATCTCCACCCAGCACGACGAGGGCGTCGACTCGCAGGGCCAGATCAAACCGGAGCTGTGGGAGAGCGTAGTCCTCCCGGTCCTCAACGCCGAGGTCCCCGGCCGCTTCGACGAGAGCGAGCTCCTGGGCGAGTTCCTCGTCAACCCGACCGGCAAGTTCGTGATCGGCGGCCCGGTCGGCGACGCCGGTCTCACCGGCCGCAAGATCATCGTCGACACCTACGGCGGCATGGCCCGCCACGGCGGTGGCGCCTTCTCCGGCAAGGACCCGTCCAAGGTCGACCGCTCCGCCGCCTACGCCGCCCGCCACGTGGCGAAGAACGTCGTCGCCGCCGGCCTCGCGCAGCGCTGCGAGGTCCAGGTCGCTTACGCGATCGGCGTCGCCCATCCGGTCAGCCTGATGGTCGAGACCTTCGGCACCGGCAAGCTCCCGGACGCGAAGATCTCGCAGCTGGTCGAGGCGGAGTTCGACATGCGCCCCGGCGCCTTCCGCGAGTACCTCGACCTCCACCGCCCGGTCTTCCAGAAGACCGCCGCCTACGGCCACTTCGGCCGCGGCGACGAGGACTTCACCTGGGAGAAGACCGACCGCGCGGATGCCCTGCGCGAAGCCGCCGGCACCGAGACCGCGGCAGCGTAGTTCGGAAAGTCCGACAGGTAGGCCGGCCCAGGCAGGTAACCGGGGGGCGAAGCTAGGTCGTTTCCAGACTTTGAGGGCCTATGGGCCCCATGTCCGTCGGATACTCGAAAAGACGCGTCAGCGGCTCGGCGGCTGAGCCTCGCCCAGGCCGTGCGTCCCGGCGGCGTGGACCCCGGTTGCGTTGTCCACGGCCTCGACCACCTCGCCGGGGTCGGCAACCCCGTAGAAGACGAAGTTGTAGTCGTCGGTCGCCGCGGTGTCGAAGTCGACGTCGCCGATCTGCATCAGGCGCTGGTAGACGCTCTGGCTGTAGTTGACGTTCTGGACCCGCTCCAGGCGCGTCTCCTGGACCTCTTTGGCGACGATCCCACGCTTGATGTTGAGGCGGCGGTTGGTGATCGTGTAGGTCGTCGCCACCCGTTTGACGAAGCCGATCAGCACGGTCAGGCCGAGGACGACGAGGATCACCAGGAAGGCGGTGCCGTCGCCGTCGATCAGCTTCGCGATCACGCCCAGGACGACCGCGACCACGACCCCTTTCAGGTAGAAGCCGAGGATCGCCCGCCAGGACGGATGGCCCTGGAAGATCACCTGCTCGCCCGGGTGGAGGTTGAGGCTCACGCGCGCAGCTTAAGCCCTCTTCCGGCAGCAAGCCAGGGCATCCCCCTGCACCCATAACCTCGCTCGGATGGCGATCCTGAGGGTCGAGCCCCTGACCACCGCCCGCGCCCTGCGCGGCCCGTTCGACTACCGCCGTCCGGAGGCGATGGCCGACCTCGGGGTCGGCAGCGTGGTCCGGGTCCCCTTCGGGCCGCGACGGCTGCTGGGCGTGGTGGTCGAGGTCGCCGAGGTCTCGGAGCTACCCCCCGAGCGCCTCGCCGAGCCGATCGAGGCGCTGGAGTCGGGGGCGACGCCGGAGCTGGTGCGCCTCGGGATCTGGGTCGGCCGCGAGTACTGCTCGACGCCCTCGCGCGGCTTGCAGCTGGTGCTGCCGCCGGGAACCGGGACCGGCAGCGCCGGGCGCACCGTGCGCACGAAGACCGAGCTGAGGACCGAGATCCTGCCCGCGGGCGAGGCCGCCCTCGGCGGCGGCGAGCGCCTCGGCGCCAAGCAGCGCGCGGTTCTGGAGGCGCTGCGCGCGGGGGAGATGTCGGCGGGAGAGCTGGCGACGGCGATCGGTTCCGACCG